>JANXWY010000268.1 GCA_025350905.1 Verrucomicrobiota bacterium | reverse complement strand
GGGCTTGTTGACGTTCCGGATCACGTTGGCAATCGTGAAGGTCTTGCCCGAACCCGTGACCCCGAGCAGCACCTGATGCTTCGCCCCGGACAGCACGCCCGCCGTCAGCTTCGCAATGGCTTGCGGTTGATCCCCCGCGGGTTCGTAGTCGGAGACGAGTTTGAACATGGCAACCAAAAACTATTAGCCTTCGATTGTAGTGTCAACGAACTCGGGCTTTCAATCGGCAACTTGACAACCTCTTGTACCAGAATCATTATTATCTCGTGAAGGCAAAGCTCTTCCAACCTGTGGTGCTATTTCTCGGAGCATCCTTTTGGTGGGCCGATTGTGGATATTCCCAGCCACAATTTCCGGTCACGCTGCAGCCTGACGGATCGAGAGTAAACTTGTCGTGGCCCGCCACCCTGCAGCATCCGCAGCAAGGGTCAATCTTCCCGGAGTACACGGTCGAGTGCAGCAGCGACTTGTCCCTTTGGAAGCCGCTGGGGGGACGCGTGCGCGGACAGAGTGGACGCTCCGGGCCGCTGTTGAATCTGAGTTTGGATGCCTCAACGGGCGCCCAGTTCTTCCGTGTGTTCGCAAATCCCAACTCGCAAACCACCCAAGAAACCGGCAGCGGCGGCGCCGCGGTGTTCGGCTACGGAGCGCAAATCGGCGCGGAACTCGGCGGGCTGGGGTTGCTGTCCGTGGCCGGTTTCTCCAACACTTTTCCGCAACCAACCTATCTTCCGCCGATAAGTTGGAATCCGACGACCGCTCAGTTCTGGACGAACTTCAACACCGACCCGGCGGTTTGGAATGCCGGTCTGCCGGCCGACTCACCGGACCGTCGCCTCACGGACTTTCGACTCGCCGCCAACGAACTGTCCCTCTTCATGACCAATGGCTTCGTCGTCAGTGAGCGGCTGGGAACCTACAGTTTTGCGGACGCCTACTACCGCATTTTCACCGACGACCTGCCGGTTTTCATCACGGCAGATTCCGTCCTCCACGCCTGGCATCGGACCTACATCAGCATGCTCGAAGAATTGGAGGAACTCCAACTGGCCACGCTGCTGGAGAAAGTCCTGACCAATATGGCGGCACAGCTTCCTCAAACGTGGCAGCAATACGGCGGCGGTCCGCTGGGCAACAGTATCCTGGACGCGGATTATTTCCTCGCGGTGGCCCGGAGCCTTTGGGCCGGCCAGCCGGTGGCCAGTTCGTTGGGATATGCGGCCCAAGACCAGCGGGTGTCCGTCTCCCTCGCCTCTATCAACACGCAGACATTGCAGTATGTTTCTTTGTTCGGTCCGAACTCGCCGCGCTGGGTTGATTTTTCCCAGTTCATCGTGCGCGGGCATTACAACAATTCGGAGCGCCTTCGCCGCTACTTCAAAACCATGATGTGGTGTGGACGGATTGACCTCCGGTTGGCCACGTTCGCTCCGAACAAGGAAGACGATATTCGGCAACTGGGCACCGCAATTGTGCTGAACCATCTGCTGAAACAGTCCGGCCAGTTCAACAACTGGTCGGCCATCGAGCAAATCACCCGCGCGTTCGTTGGCATCACGGACTCGATGACGTTTGCGCAAATGGACGACCTGATCGTGAACGCCAACATCCAGTCGCCCGCCAACGTGCCCGACTTCGCCACGCTCACGAATCTCCAGACCCGGCTGCTGACCGGGGAACTTGGTTTGCAAAACGTCCGCGGCGATGCGTTCTATTCACCATTGAGCCGTGACCAGATCAAGCTGCCGCGTTCCTTCACCCTCTGCGGCCAGAAATTCGTTCTGGATAGTTGGGCCTTGTCGCAAGTGACCTACGACAGCATCCGCTGGTTCCCGGATGACGGGGTCAATGTCATCGGCGGCAAGGTCATCCGCCGCAAGCCGAGTTGCCTGGACATTGGGTTCTCAGTCTTCGGCAATGACCAGACGGTGCCGGACCTGGTGGCGCGGATAACTAAGACCGACGGTGTGCGCTGGCGCGATGGCCTACCGTACCAGCACAACCTCACTGCCTTGCGAAAAGTCATCGACAGTCAGGAGGCAGGGATGTGGACCAACAACCTCTACACCGCCTGGCTCGCGGCGCTCCGGGCCCTCTCCGCGCCGACCACCGACGCGCAGTATCCCGAGGCAATGCGCACCCGGGCTTGGGCGATGAAAACTGTCAACACTCAACTCGCTTCCTGGACCGAGTTGCGTCACGACACCCTGCTCTATGTTCAGCAATCCTACACGGGACTCATGTTGTGCGATTATCCAGCGGGTTTTGTCGAGCCACGGCTGGAATTCTGGGAACGCATGCACGCGTTAGCCAGGCTGACCTCGGACAGCCTCGCTGCGTTGCCGCTCTCTGGCACGATCACTTTGCCCAACCGCGACACCAACAACCCCTATCCCGCCACGTACACTTATGACCTCGCGGCCATCCAGGCCCACGAACTCGGCTTTCTCGCCAATTTCGCGACGCAAATGGACACGCTGCGGACCATTGCGGAGAAGGAAGTGATCCAACAACCACTCGTGCAGGCCGAAAGCGACTTTCTAAAAGACGTCGTCGAACAGCACCAGAACTACAGTCCCACCGGGCGGCGGTTCAACGGATGGTATCCCGGCTTGTTTTATCCCAACGCCTACCAGATTTATCCCTTCGGCGTGGGCGAGGGGTCCGACATGAACGATGTCATGGTCACCGACGTTCACACCGACCCGCCCGACCCCGTCGTGGGCGATCCAGGTGCGGTGCTCCACGAGGGGATCGGCAACGTGCACCTCCTGTTGATCGCCGTGGACAACGGCCCGGATCGGATGGTCTATGCAGGGCCGGTGCTCAGTCATTATGAATTCGAAATGCCGGCGAACTCGCGGCTGACCGACGCCCAGTGGAAGGCAAATCTGCAATCCGGCCAGAAGCCGCCCGCGCCGGAGTGGACGCGGTCGTACCTGGTTCCCACGCCCTAGCGGCGAACCGGGATGATCGAAGTTCCTGAACCTCTTCCCGTCACCTGACAATGCAAACTCGGAAGACCACTCCGCCCGCAGACTCGGCCATGCGCGGATTGCGGTCAGCGAAGCGGACGGTTCTGCAACTGATCCGCATGACGCTATTTGGTTGCCTTGCTGGGCTTCCGGTTCGCGACGTGGTCGGCGCGAGTCAGTCCATCGTCACTTGGGGAAACCCCAGCTATGGCGTGCTCAATGTGCCTGCAGAGCAGACCAATGTCGTCGCGATTGCAGCAGGCTTCTATTTCAGCATGCGATTGAATGCAGACGGAACAGTCACGGCTTGGGGCGATAATTACTCTGGACAAACCTTCGTTCCAACCAACCTGGAGAACGTGGTGGCAATCGCGGCGGGCAATTCTCATAGCGTCGCCCTAAAATCAAATGGGGAGGCCGTCGTTTGGGGGTTGAGCACATACAACGGGTACTCGCTGGCGAATATCCCGGCGGGGCTGACCAACTTGGCCGCCGTTACCGCCGGCGCGACACACACGCTGGCCCTGACCGCCGCCGGAACGATCGCAGCTTGGGGCGATAACACCAGCGGCCAGTCGGCGGTACCGTTTGGGTTGTCCGACATGGTCGCGATTGCTGCCGGTGCGGACCACAGCTTGGCCTTGCGGGCGGATGGAAAGGTCGTCGCGTGGGGAGCAAACTCCGCCGGACAGTCGTCAGTTCCAGCGAATTTGACGGATGTCGTGGCAATCGCTGCCGGAGGAAACCAAAGCTTGGCGTTGAAGCCCGATGGATCTGTGACCGCCTGGGGCGAACAGGCCGCAGTGCCGTCAACTGCGACAAACGTCAGCGCCATCGCGAGCGGTCAATCACACAGTCTCGCGCTTCGGAAGGACGGCACAGTAGTCGCCTGGGGCTGGAATGATTACGGCGTGGCCGATGTTCCCTCGGACCTGACGAACATCGTCGCCATTGATGGTGGAGCAAACCAAAGTTTGGCTCTCTTGGGAACTGGCCCACCTGCCTTGGTGACGCCGTTGGTGGACCGCGTCGTTCCGATCGGGATGACGGTCCGGTTCTGCGCCGGCGCCACCGGTGCCAGGCCGCTTCGGCATCAATGGCGTTTCAACGGAACAGACTTGCTTGGGGCAACGAACGCTTTGCTCAGCCTGCCCGCCTTCCAACCCGATCAGGCGGGCGTTTATTCGGTTGTCGTCAGCAATGATTTCGGTTGGGTGATCGGCCGAGACATGCAGCTGCGGTCGGTGCCCGCGTTGGTTGCGGTACCGCCGCAAGCTCAAGTGCGGTTGGCTGGCGAGTCCGTGGCGTTTGGGGTGGAATTCGCGAGCGCATCGACGCCGACTCTTCAATGGCAGTTCAACGCTTCGGATTTGCCCGGCGCATCAAACGCGCAGCTCAATTTAACAAACCTCCAGCCGGTGCAAGCCGGTCTGTATTCGGTGGTCTTGAGCAATGAATTCGGCGCCGCTTCGAGCTCGTCGGCGTTGCTCACCGTATTGCCCCTCCGGATCGTTACCGCTCCACAAAGCCAAGAAGTGTTGGCGGGAGAGACGGTGGCCTTGACGATCACGGTGCAGAGTACTGCAATGATCTCGTATGAGTGGCAATTCAACGGCGCGAATCTGCCCGGCTCGACGAATTCAGTGCTGAGCCTGACGAACGTTCAGCCCAACGCGAGCGGATCGTATGTGGGTGTGGCGAGCAACGCTTTCGGGGTCGAGACCAGTCCCAATGCGCAACTCTCCGTCCTGCCGTTCCGAATCCTCGGGCTTCCGGAGAGCAAAATTTTGCTGGCTGGGGAAACGGTCACGTTCAACGTAATGGTTCAGAGTATCGCGCCGATGTCGTACCAGTGGCGATTCAATGGGTTGGATTTGCCGGGGGCAACGAACGGGAACTTACGCTTGACGAACGTCGAACCGTCGCTTGGGGGCGCGTATTCAGTGGTGCTGAGCAATGCCCTCGACACCGCGACGAGTTCCAATGCGCTGCTTACCGTGCTCCCGCTCAGAATCACGGCTCTTCCGCAAAGCCAACTGGTTGTGGCCGGACAGTCGGCGACCTTCGGTGTAACGGCGCAAGGGGCAACCCCCTTTGGTTACCAATGGAGGTTCAACGAAACCGATTTGCCGGGAGCGACCAACGCGGAGCTCACATTGACAAACGTCCAACTGGCTCAAGCTGGTTTTTACTCCGTCCTTGTAAGTAATGCGTTCGGAGCGGTGGCTAGTTCGAATGCACTCCTGACGGTGCAGGCGCTGAAAATGATCTCCTCGCCGCAAAGTCAACGCGCTGTCGTTGGCCAACCCGTCGAGTTCAATGTGGTAGCTCAGGGTGTTGCTCCAATCATCTACCAATGGCGCTTCAACGGGGCAGATTTGCCCGGCGCGACCAATGGCGTGCTAACCTTGACCAATATTCAATTGGGTGGCGCGGGCAATTACTCGGTAGTGGTGAGCAATGAATTCACCACGTTGGCCAGTTTGGAGGCGACTTTATCAGTCGGGCTGGTGGCCGCTTGGGGTGGCAATGATATCGGTCAGCTCAATGTCCTGCCGGGACTAACCAATGTCGTCGCGATTGCGGCAGGCTACTTCTACAGCTTGGGCCTGAATGCGGACGGAACGGTGGTGGGCTGGGGCGACAATTATTCAGGGCAGACCACAATTCCGGCCGGCCTTACCAACGTCGTAGCAATTGCCGCCGGCAATTCTCACAGCGTCGCGCTGCAGTTCAACGGAGAGGTCATCGCATGGGGACACAACGGGTACGCACAGGCGACTGTACCACCCGGGTTGAGCAATGTCGTGGCGATTGCGGCCGGGAGTCTTCACACTATGGCGCTGCGTACTGATGGGACTGTCTTGGCGTGGGGAAATAGTGGCAACGGTCAAACCAACGTTCCCCCGACAGCGACAAACGTGGTGGCGATTGCCGCCGGCGCCAACCACAGTCTGGCTCTGCTGGCAGACGGCCGGGTCCTCGCTTGGGGTGGTCAGACCACGGTCCCCCTGAGGGCGACCAACGTCGTTGCCATCGCGGCGGGCGGGAACCATAGCCTCGCGCTGAAGTCTGATGGATCCTTGGAAGCCTGGGGCGACCAGCCCGTCGTGCCACCCGACCTGACCAACGTCGTGGCTATTGCGAGCGGTGAAACTCACAATATCGCGCTGAGGTCGGATACCACGGTTGCCGCCTGGGGTGGAAATAGTTCAGGACAACTCAACATCCCAACATGGTTGACGAATGTTATCGCGATCGAAGGCGGAGGGTTGCATAGCTTGGCGCTGGTTGGGAATGGTCCACCAGTCGTGTTCAATAGGGCGATACCACCTTTCCTCACCGTGCCGATCTTCGACCAGACCATGCTCGCTGGCACAAACGCTCAATTCCGCGCCGCCGCCCTGGGTGCCACCCCTCTGAACTATCAATGGCGATTGAACGCAATCGATCTGCCGGGAGCAACCAATGCGGGGCTCAGCTTGTCAGGCGTGCAACCCGCCCAATCCGGCCTGTACTCAGTCCTCGTGAGCAATGCGCTTGGCGTGGCGCGAAGCCGCGACGCACGGCTTACCATTCTCCCCCTCGTGATCGAGTCGCCGCCGCGAGGCCAGACGGCGTGGGTCGGTGGCATGGCCGAATTTGCGGTGACCGTGCAAAGCGCACTGCCGGTGACTTATCGATGGTGGTTTAATGGAACAGAATTACTCGGCGCGACCAACCGCACACTGACGCTCGCCAATGTACAAACCAACCAGTCGGGCGCTTACTCGATCAGCGTGAGCAATGTGTTTGGCGGGGAAGTCAGCATGGCGGCACCCTTGTTGGTTTCGGAGGTAAAAGTGGCGGCGTGGGGTGGGGATTTCTATGGCCAACTCGACGTTCCGCCGGGTTTGGAGAATTGCGTGGCGATCGCCGGAGGATTTTATCACAGCCTGGCGTTGCGGGCGGATGGAACTGTCGCCGCTTGGGGGTACAACGCTTCCGGCCAGACGGAGGTTCCGCCAGGCTTGACGAACGTCGTGGCGGTCGCGGCAGGTTGGGGTCACAGTCTGGCACTCAAATCCGACGGCTCGGTGGTGGCTTGGGGAGACAACTCCTACGGCCAGGCGAATGTCCCGCCGGGTCTGGCGCAAGTGGTGGCGGTGGCCGCGGGCTGGGGCCACAGCTTGGCGCTGAAATCCAACGGCCGAGTGGTTGCCTGGGGTTGGAATGTTTATGGGCAGACGAATGTCCCCTCGAACTTGACTAACGCGGTGGCGATTCAGGCGGGCCATTCTCACAGCCTGGCGCTCTCGGCGGACGGGAACGCGACGGCGTGGGGTTACAATGCCTTCGGGCAAACGACCATTCTGCCCAGTCTGACCAACTTGATGGCAATTGCGGCTGGGTGGAATCACAATCTGGCGTTGATGGAGGATGGCCGCGTGATCGCCTGGGGCTGGAATGTTTACGGCCAGACGAATGTACCCGCGGGTCTCATCAACGTAGTGGCGATTGCCGGAGGTCGTGAGCACAGTCTGGCGTTGACCGGCGATGGAACAGTGACGGCATGGGGTGACAGGGGCTACTGTCAGACGGAGGTTCCGTTGGGCCTGCCCAACGTCGTGATGATCGCCGGAGGTGGATACCACAGTCTGGCGCTGCTCGGAAATGAGCCGCCTGCGCGCAGACCAACGCTGTTTAGTCCGATGCGCACCAATGCCGCATTCAGCGTTTCACTGCCATCCCGGAGCGGTCGGGTCTATGTGCTGGAGTACAAGAACTCACTCGCTGACCCCAATTGGAAAGCCATGCCGCTGGCCGCCGGCAATGGCGGTGGACTACAGCTCATCGACCCGGGCGCCACCAGTTCTCAGCGCTTCTATCGCGTGCGCTACTGGTGAGGACTCCCTGCTTGGTAATAATCAAAATAGCTGACGAAGTATTCGACGGCGTTGTGGGGAAAGAAACTTTTGAACTCCGCGTAAAGCTGCGCCGCGAGCGTCTTGTTGTGCGAGATCACCAAGGTGGGCTTGTTGACGTTCCGGATCACGTTGGCAATCGTGAAGGTCTTGCCCGAACCCGTGACCCCGAGCAGCACCTGATGCTTCGCCCCGGACAGCACG
>JANXWY010000042.1 GCA_025350905.1 Verrucomicrobiota bacterium | reverse complement strand
CCGATGCGCTGGAACAATTCGCGGCTCACGATGCGCGGAAAGCCGAGTTGGTGAGACTTCGCTTCTTCGTCGGACTGACCAACGCGCAAGCCGCCCGGGTGCTCGGCGTTTCGGAACCAACGGTCAAGCGCGATTGGGCCTATGCGCGGGCATGGTTGTTTCGGGAAATGAAGGCTTGATCCTGCTCGGCTTCGTCCCCGGCCTCGTCCTCGATTTTCCGGCGTTCGATTACTCGGGCGCGGAGGAGGACGAGGACGTATCACTCGGTTTGCGGGTGGTGTTTTGCTCTGCCTGTTTTCCAAATCGCCCGCCCGCCCGCGTTCCGTGTTTCACGTAAATGAACGCGCCGAGGGCGACGACCAAACCCAGCAGACCCAGGCCGATGATGAACGGTTTGCGCGCCACCAGGTTCAGATACACCAGCAAATAGCTGCCCAGTCCGCAACCGACGAGGCCGCCCACCAGCATCCGCCAGCGCGAGCGAAACGGGGCGAGCACCGCAAAAGACAACGCCGCCGCCAGATAAAGCCACACGTCAACGCGCACCAGTGGTTTCGCTTCATGATTCATCGCGTTGGCGAAGAGCGCACTGATGGTGTGAATGATGGCCAGCACTTCCAGCCACTTGCTGGCGCGGCGCAGATCGAGGCTGGCAGAACGTTCGCCGAGGGACATCAGCGCCAGGAACAGCAGCCCGTTCAGCACCACGGAAAAGGCCACCTGCCGTTCGTGATCAAAATAACTCCAGCGCTCGGAAGTCACGCCCAGCATCTCCAGCGTTGGACCGCTGTAGGCCATGACATCCAACCCGATCACGATCGCGCCTATGGCGATCAGGTGAAACGGCATGGTCCAGCGGACCCGACCGGCGCGTTCGAGCGCGAGCGCCACGAACTCGATCAGCGCGAGCGGCAGACACCACAACGCCTTAATCTCCGGCTTCTGTTCCAGCCAGTTAAATAGAAGCACCAGGCTGAGGTAACTCGTCGAGGTCAGCGCGGCGGTGGTCCAGGCAAAGCCGGTCATCTTCAACCGCCACAAGCCGAACCCGGAAACGGTCAAGGCCGTCAGGGAAGCCGCCAGCACCTGTTGATTGGTGAACGTGACATAAAAGAGTTGAGTGACCCCCGCCGGCGGAGTCGCAAAAAGGCGCAACTCCGCCAGCAGCGCCAGGGTGGCCGGCGCAATCGTCAATGCCGCCCCCGCAAGAAAGGTGGCCGCCGCAAGGTTTTCCTGCCCGCGCCGCGCGACGTGGCCGGCCAGCAACAAAGTCGTGGTAAAGAATACCGGCAACAGCCAGCGCCAAGGCGGCGCCAGCTCGTCGCGCAGCATCCAGACGGTGAGCACGGTCGCCACCACCGTCAGCCAGGTCGCCGCGGAAAGGATGGCTTGCATCGGCGTGATGCGCCGCGCATCGATGATCCAATGGTCTTCATCCGCGAGCAACCGGCGATGAATGATTTCGAGCGCGTCCCGTTCCTCCCGCGATATGATGCTCTGGCTCTCCCACGTTTTCGCCTGGTTCGCGTGTTCGCTGATGGCGCGCCGCAGCAGATCATCGTAGAGCTTGGGTTTGAGCCGTACGGGTTCGCCGGCGAGGAAGCGACCCAGCTCCAGGGCGACGAGCTCCGCGCCCGGACGATCCGCCGGACTCCAGGCCAGGCAGGCCAGGCAGATCGCCTGTAAATCTTCCGGCACCCCGACCGCCACTTCGCGCAGAAACGGCGGCGCGGTGCTCACGATGGCTTCAAGCACTTGGCTGATCGAGTCGCCGGCGAACGGCGCTTTGCCCGTCAGTACTTTGAACATCAGGCTGCCAAACGAAAACACGTCCGACGCCGGGCTTAGTGCTTCCCCCTTTGCCTGCTCGGGTGAGGCGTACAGTGGTGTGCCTTCGAATCCGCGCCCCTGCCGGCTGGCTTCTTCCAACGACAGGGCGAGACCGAAGTCCAGAATCCGCGGCCGCAGGTCCGGGCCGACGATCACGTTTTCCGGCTTGAGATCGCGATGAATGAGGCCACGCGCATGGGCCACCGAAAGTCCGCGCACCACTTCGCGCAACAACCGCGCCTTCTGCTCGAAGTTGAGCTGCGCCGCAAAACGGTCCAGCGGATAACCCTCCACGAATTCCATCACGATCGCGGGCGGATCGGTCTCATCGAGGACCGAGAAAACCGTCACGACAGCGGGATCGCTGAGCGCAGCGGTGTGGCGTGCCTCGTCCAGCACGCGGCGGCGCAGCTGTTCATCGGCGTGGCGACGGAGAACTTTGATCACCACCCGACGATTGAGCTTCTCGTCGTGCGCCAAATAGACCACGCCCAGACCTCCCTGGCCCAGCTTTCGTTCAATGCGAAAGCCCGGCAAGCGCGGCAACGCTTCCTCGGGTTCGGGCACGGGGCGCCGCTCCTGGCCGCGCAACTGGCGCACGTTTAGTCCCGCCTGGATGCGTTCGCGCGTTTCTCCGCGCACGGCTTCGGGCAATTGCGAAATGAAATTTTCAACCTGCTCTGGGGCCGGTTGGCGGAAGCCGCGCAGAAAGACATCGGCGTGAACGACGGCATTCATGACGGCCGTGCCTCGGGAGGCAGTGGTGGTGAAATCGAGCCGGACAGTCGGTCGGGACGGCGGCTGCAGGAAACCACCGGCGGCATCATGCGCGCCGAGCAAGGAGGCCACTTCACGCCGCAAGGCGGCATCGGCCCGGCAACGTTGGGCGACCAGTTGATCGCGCGCCGGGCCGGGGGGCAACTCGATTGCCTCGGCAAAGACGCCTTCAGCGCTGGGTGAAGATTTGTCCATCGCGGCTGGAACCCGGTCCGCATCGTAGCACCCAGTCGCCCTGCGGCCAGATGAAAAAGCTCCGCCGAAAAAATGGCCGGGCGTGATCCGATTCCCCATGAATTCTCGCATTATGCTTCTGAAGGGCCAAAACCGGCCCGCTCAGTTAAGCGAAAGCAAAACTATGAAAACAATCGTTACCTTCGGGGCCGGAATGTTATTGTCGGCATTGTTGACCGGCTGCGTCGTCTCGTCAGTGTATCCGTTCTGTGCCGCCAAAGATGAGGTGTTCGATCCTGCCCTGGTCGGCACCTGGTCGGAACACAATGCGACCGAGGCGACCAACAGTTTCTGGCATTTCGCCCCGCTCAACGAGCAGGCTTACTGGCTGACCAACGTCGAGAACGACAAGACGAACTGTTACGAGACGCATCGATTCCGCTTCAAGCAAAACCTTTTTCTCGACCTTTGCCCGACGAATCGCCCGGAGGATCACTTGCCCCTCCACTACCTGGTCAAAATTGTGACCGCCCGTTCCAAACTGCAGTTCGAGGCGCTGAATTTCGAATGGCTCGCCCAGCTGTTGGAGAAAAATCCGCAGGCGCTCCGGCACATTCTGGTGCCCACGGAACCCGGCCAGACCAACCATCAGCAGCTGGTGCTCACGGCGGACACCGCGGAGCTGCAGACGTTTATCGGCCAATACCTGAACGACACCAACGCGTTTGGCGAAGCAACCGAGTTGACGCGCTGGAAGGATTGAATGATGCGGTCGGCCCGGCGTTCCACGCCGACCAACGTTTCATGGCAATGAAAATTTCATTCCCCAAGTCTGCCACCGGCGATGAAGCTTAATGCGCCAATTGCAATTTCACTTTCCCTGAACTTCGCGCTCGTAATTGCGGCGGTCGGGCTGTTCAAGAAATCCGGTCCGCCCGGGCCCGGTGCGAGTGCGGCCGCGCTTTCTGAAACCACGACAGCACTGACCACATCGTCCCGCCCCGCCGCCGACCTCGCTCCGGCGCCGAGCACCTGCGTGACCAATCCCTTCGCGTGGGGTCGGGTCGAGGCGGAAGATTGGGAGCAACTCGCCACCAACCTGCGCGCGATCGGCTGTCCCGACAAAACCGTCCGGGACATCGTGCTCGCGCGGGGACGCCGGGCGCTCGAACAAGTTTCGCTGGCGGCTGAACCAAAGCTGACGTTCTGGACGGCCGGGATACGACGCCGGCGCGCACAAGCGGCCGCGGCGCGGCAGGCGGAGTTGGCGCAAGAGGAAATCGTTGCTCGCGTGGAGCGCGTCGTCGGCCCGGATGTTTTTCTGAGCGACCCCAAAATGATGAACCGGCTGGAGGACCAAGCGGTGATGCGTTTTCTCTTCGGCCCCCTGCCGGACGAAACCTTTTACCAGGTTGCCGCCAAACTGGCTGGCTTTGACGCGCGCCGCGCCGCCCTCGAAGGGCGCACGCTGGGAATGTGGCTGGCGGAGGACGAAACGGAGTTGGCGCAGTTGCGCGGGCGGTACCGTCGCGAGCTCGCCACGCTGCTGTCCCCGTCCCAATTGGAGGAAATGACGGCGCGCATGGCAATGATCCCACGCTTGGATCAGTTGAACTTTGAGGCGACGGACTTGAACGCAGGGGAAGTGCGTCAACTGGGCATGATTCGCGCCCGCTTTGTGGATCCGCTCGAGGCGTCGAAGTTCTCGAACGGGGAGAAATCCTTGACCGACGAGCAGGATCAGGAGCGGAAGCAGGCCGAGCGACAATTTCTTGGGGCGGCGCGCTTCGCGCAACTGGAACGGGCGGCGGACGGTGAATTTCGGGCGCTGTTCAGCTTGAGCCAGGAACACGCGCTCCCCCGCGACGCGGCGGCGACCGTGTTCGAGCTGCGCCAGCTCAGCGCGCAGGAGATGCAACGGCTGCAGCGGGACAACTCCCTCACCGACGCGGATCGCAAAGAAAGGCTGACGCAAATGCAGGCCGAGGTGCAGCAAACCGTGCTGCAGGTGCTTGGGGCCGAAGTCAGCGGACAATATCTCGGCCGCGGCGGCGCGTGGCTGACCAACCGGGATCAATGGCAATGAACGCCCGACTCACCGGCTCCCTGGCACTGAACGGGTTGCTGCTTGGCTTCGTTCTGTGGCTAGCGCGGTCGAGTTCGCCGTCCGCGGCGGTCTCTCGCGGCGGTCCCGGCCTGACCGATCGAGTGGCGCGCGTGCAGCGCCAACCTGCGCTGTCGCTGTCGGGGACCACCGAACCGGAAACCGTTGAAGTCAACGAGCCGTTCCACTGGGCGCAACTGGAGTCGAGCGATTACCGGGTTTACCTCGCCAATTTGCGCGGCATCGGCTGCCCGGAAACTACGGTGCGGGATATCCTCATTGCGGATGTGGACGATTTGTTCAGCGTCCGCGTTCAAGCGCTGGTGGACGAGGTCACCGGACGATTCTGGAATCTGCTTACCCGCAAAGCTGATTTCGAAAATGTCGTAGAGGAAAAGGCGCAGCAACTGCGGACCCTCGACGAGGAACGCGGCGAGATTTTTGCCGCGTTGTTTGGCAACTCAAACCCGCGGGCCGAAGCCGAGGCGCTTGCGGCCGCCAGCGCCAATCGGGAGCACTGGGAGCGGCTCGCGGATTTTCTGCCCGCCGAAAAACTGGGGCAACTGGCGGCGGCCAAGGCGGAACTCGAACGCGCGTGGACGGATTTTTTGCGAACGCCGGGTCAGACGGGAGTGCAGCAACAGGCTCAACGCAAAGCTTTGGAGGCCGCGCACGACCAGGCGTTGCGCGAATGGCTCACGGCGGACGAATACGACGAGTTGCGCTTACGCCAGTCGCCGGCGGCAGGTTTGCGCGACCGACTCGTGGGGTTGGATTGGCCGGAAGAAACGGTGCGGGCCGTGGCAAACCTGCAATTCGCAACTGCCGAAACGCAGGCAGGGCTGCCATCCAAGGCCGCGGATCTCCAATCACGCCGGGCGCAATTGCAGCAGCAAAGCGAAGCACGGATCCGGGAACGAATCGGCCCCGACGCGTACGAGGCGCTGCAGCGAGCGACCGACGATCGTTACGAACCCATTTACCGGGTGACCCAGCGGCTCGAACTCCCTGACACCGTTGCGGCGCAGGCGTACGCCATGCGCCGGCAAGCCGAGGAAACAGCGGACCAAGTGCGGGCGAACCCGTCGTTCACGGCAGAGACGCGACAGGCAATGCTTCAAGCTATCGGGGCCGAAACGAGGCAAAGCCTCTCGGCGACGCTCGGCGCCAAAGGCTGGGCCGCCTACGAAAAAATTGACGGGGGCTGGTTGCCGCAACTTACTTCCGCGAAGCGATGAGCGCCGCCCCGACCGTTTTATTGCTCGCGACCAGTTGGCGGTCAGTGATGGACTCCGCCCAGCAAACAGATCATTCGTTGTCCCGGACGGCCGTGGACTCCCCAATCATTCGAGCGCAGCAAACGGGGTCACTGAAAGTATTGACTGATGCCGGGTTTTAAGTCGGAATTAAGGGCCATGCAGGTAGGGAAATTGCACGCAGGAATTCAAACGTACCGTTGCCGGCGAATCAACGCCGGACAATGGTGCGCGCTGGCCGTCTTGGCCGGGATTTTGACCACGGGTTGTTCCATCAAGAAAATGGCGGTAAACGCCGCCGGCAACGCGCTGGCCGGCGGGGGGACGACATTTTCCTCAGACGACGATCCGGAGCTGATCAAAGCCGCGCTTCCCTTCAGTTTGAAATTAATGGAGAGCCTGCTAAGCGAAAGCCCAAAACACGAAGGTCTGCTTTTCGCCACCGCCAGCGGGTTTACGCAATACGGCTTCGCGTTCGTGCAGGAGGACGCGGAGGAAATCGAGACCGAGAACCTGGCCCGGGCGCGCGAGTTGCAAGCCCGGGCGCGACGGCTCTATTTGCGGGCCCGCGATTATGGTTTGCGCGGATTGGAGGCGCGGCATCCGGGCTTCACCCGCCGGCTCAAGGACAATCCCCAAGCGGCCGTCGCGCCACTGCGCAAAGCCGACGTACCGCTGCTCTACTGGTCGGCGGTTTCATGGGCGGCCGCCATCGCCATGGCCAAGGACAATCCGGATGCCGTGGGTGATCTGCCCCAGGTGGAAGCGATGATTGATCGCTCGCTGGCGCTGGACGAGGCCTGGGACCGCGGTGCGATTCACGGTTTCCTAATCACGTTCGAGATGGGCCGCGCCACGGGTGACAGCGATCGTGCCGCGCGCGCGCGGAAACATTTTGACCGGGCGGTCGAGCTGTCGGCCGGAAAACTGAGCGGCCCGTACGTCAGTTATGCCGAGGCGGTGTGCATTCCGGCCGAGGAGCGGGCGCAGTTTGAGAAGCTGTTGCAGCAAGCGCTGGCCATCAATCCCGACAACGACCCGCCCACCCGACTGGTGAACTTGATCATGCAACGCCGCGCGCGCTGGCTGCTGTCGCGCGTGGACAAGCTTTTTCTGCCGCCGCTCGAACCCAACCCTTAATCCGATTCGTAGATGAAACCCCATTTCCCTTTTCCCGATCTGCTCAAACTCGTCGCCCTCGCCAGTCTTACCGCGGCGCTGCCCTTACGCGCGGCGGAGCCCGCATTCAAGTTGCGCGTCGCGACAGTCGCGCCCCGCGGTTCATCATTCCACCAGAGTCTGCAAACCATGGGCGAACAGTGGAAGTCCGCGCCGGGGGGAGGGGTGGCCCTAGACATTTATCCCGGCACCCAGGGCGGCGAGCCAACGATCGTGCGGCGGATGAACCCGCGGGTGGGCCAACTCGACGGCGCCATGCTCACTGCCATCGGCATGCAGCAGATTGACCGCTCGGTCTCGGCGTTGCAGTTGATGCCGATGATGTTTCGCTCCTGGGACGAGGTGGACTTCGTGCGGGAGCGGTTGCGGCCGCGCCTGGAGAAAACTTTTTTTGAGAAAGGCTACGTGGTCCTGTTCTGGGGGGACGCCGGCTGGGTGCGCTTGTTCTCCAAGAAGCCCATTCAGCGACCGGCGGATCTCAAGCCGATGAATGTTTATGCCGCTTCCGGCGACGCCACCACTGTGGAACTCTTGAAGGATTTCTACAACCCCGTGGTGCTCGAGCCGGACAAAATTCTCAGCAGCCTCCAGACGGACATGATCAACACGGTCCCCAGCCCGGCGTTCCTGGCGAATTTTCTCCAGATCCCAACGGTCGCCGGCCACATGTTGGATGTAAATTATGCGCCGGTCGTCGGAGCGATGGTCCTCACCCGAAATGCCTGGGATAAGCTGCCCCCGGAAACGCGGGCGGCCCTGCGCAAAAGCGGCGAGGTGAACGGGGTGGAAATCCGCCGCAGCAGCCGCAACGAAGACACGGCCGCCTTGGCCACCATGCGCGAGAAACAGCATCTGCAGGTTTACACTCCATCGCCGGCCGGACTGCAGGAATGGCAGACGGACATTGCCAAGGTTTATCCCAAGCTGCGCGGGACCGTGGTGCCAGCGGATTTGTTCGATGAAGTGCAGGCGGCCTTGGCGGAATTTCGATCGGGAAAGCCGGCGGTCAAATGATCGGCGAACCCCGAGCGCAGCCCGCGGCCCTCACCGTGGTCAAACCCCGCTGGCTGGCGGCGGTGCATGGCGGCGAGAACTGGCTGATGGTGCTCGTCCTGGCGCTGATGGTAGTTTTGCCAGTGTCAGAGGTTCTCCGCCGGCTCGGTTTGCCGTTGGGCGTGCGCGGCGCCGATGATTTTCTTCGCCATCTCACCCTGGTGGCCGGCATGTTGGGCGGCGTCATCGCGGCGCGCGAGAACCGGCTGCTCGCCCTCTCGAGCCTGCCCCAATTCCTGACCGGCTGGAAAAAGCGGGCCGCGGCGACCCTCAGCGGCGTCTTCGCCGCACTCGTCACCGCCTGCCTCGCGGTGGCGGCTTCCCAATTCGTACGGGGCGAACAGGAAGCCGGCAGCCGGCTCGCGTATGGGATTCCCACTTGGTGGGTCCAGGCGGTTATGCCGGTGGGTTTCGGCGTGATCGCCGGGCGGCTGCTCTGGCACTCGGCGACGACGTGGCGCGGACGGGCCCTGGCGATCGGGCTCGCGGTGGTGGCTGGCGGAGTCGTGTTGCATCCACCGCTTGCGCCGAGCCAGCTCCTGATTCCGGCCCTGGTGATGTTGCTCATTGCCACCGTGCTCGGCGCGCCAATCTTCGTGACGCTCGGCGGCACAGCGGCGATTTTGTTTTGGGCGCGCGGGGCACCGCTGGCGTCCATTCCCCTGGATCATTACGACCAGGTAACGAATCCAATTCTCGCGATGGTGCCGCTGTTCACTCTGGCCGGATATTTTCTGGCCGAGAGCGGGGCGTCGCAACGATTGGTCCGGGTGTTCACGGCGTGGTTCGGACACATTCGCGGCGGGCCAGCCGTCGTGACGGCGTTGGTGTGTGCGTTCTTCACCACCTTCACCGGCGGCTCGGGCGTGACCATCCTCGCGCTGGGCGGCATGTTGATGCCGGTGCTGATCGCCGCGAAATTTTCTGAGCGCAACGCCTTGGGCTTGCTCACGGGGGCGGGCTCGCTGGGGATTTTGTTTCCGCCGTGTCTGCCGTTGATCCTTTACGCCCTGGTCGCGCAAGTGCCGGTGCGGGAAATGTTCCTGGGCGGCATCGTGCCGGGCGTGGTGATGGTGGCGCTGGTCATCGCCTGGGGCGTGCGGGTGGGCCGCCACGACCTGAGCGAACGGCCACGGTTTGATTTTGCCGCGGCGCGGGCGGCAATTTGGGACGCGAAATGGGAATTGCTGCTGCCGGTGGTGGCGTTCGTGACCTTTTTCAGCCGGTTCGCGCTGCCCACCGAAGCCGCCGCGGTCACGGCCCTGTACGCCTTGTTCACCCAAACCGTCGTGCATCGCGATCTCCATTTCCGCCGCGATGTGCCCCGCGTGATGGCCGAGTGCGGCCTGCTCGTCGGCGGCATCCTGCTGATCCTCGGCACGGCGATGGGCTTCACAAATTTTCTGATCACCGAGCACGCGCCAGAAAAACTGGTGGACTGGGCGACCGCAACGATTCACTCGCGCTGGCTGTTTCTGCTGGCGTTGAACGTGGTGCTGATCCTGGTCGGCGGGCTGATCGAGATTTACGCTGCCATCGTGGTGGTCGTGCCCTTGCTGGTGCCTGTGGGGTTGGCCTTCGGGATTGACCCGGTGCATCTGGGAATCATTTTTTTGGTGAACATGGAACTGGGTTACCTCGCGCCCCCCGTCGGGTTGAATCTGTTGCTCGCGTCGTATCGGTTCAATAAACCCATCGTCGAGGTGATGCGCGCCGTGATCCCCATGTTACTGGTGCAATTTGTGGGCGTGCTGCTGGTCACGTATCTGCCGCCGCTCACTACTTTTCTGCCGGGCCTGTTTCATCACTAGTTTATTCACCACGAACTACACTGCGATTGGCATCTTTACATTTCCACTTCCAACCACTCACAAGTTGATAAAGTCCAAGAACTGTCAAAACCGAACACACACCTGTCAGCATTCGGACCATCATTATCAGATTAAAAACCAAACGTTCAACTCGTTCGGCAAAAACTCGATGACTGAACTTTGCATTGTCGGCAAAGAAAAGATCAACTTCTCGGCTAAAGCGCCCAGACATATAAGCATAAAAAGCAATAAGCGAAACAATTAGAAGCAAATAGAAGAACAGCAATCCGAGGCGATTTAATCGTTGTTGCATTGACATCATTCGTAACGGATCGGAGGCAGAATCGAAAACAGTAATCGTTGGTTTGTAAGAACTATTTTGCGGTCTCTTAGCGTTTGGGAGCCCAGCAGGACGCGCATGGTGACTGTCTCCAAGTTAAAAAAGATTCTTCCCCGTTGCTGCGGAGCATTGGAAGTCGTACTTGCAACAAGATTAAAACTTTGAATTAACGACAGGCGCGACGCCTGTCCTGCGCAAAGCACGCTCGTGATATTTCAATGCCGGCCGGAGTTTTTTCGATTCACACTTTCGACTGGCTTCAGATAGCTTGGCCCGCGTGAACGAAATCCCTCACCAATCTGCGGTCGGGTCCGGCGCGGCTCCGGACCGGAGTTCCCCTCGCGGCTTCTGGTTTCTCATTGTGACCCAATTCCAGGGCGCATTCAGTGACAACGTTCTGAAAAACCTCGTCATTTTCATGCTGCTGGGGATGAACGTGTCCATTGCGGAAAAACACAAGATCGGCGAACTCGTTGGCGCGTTATTCTCGTTGCCGTTCATCTTGTTCTCCATGGCAGGCGGTTTTCTGGCCGACCGCTTCAGCAAGCGCATCATCACCGTGAGCGTGAAAGTGTTTGAGGTCGCCGTGATGGCGGTGGTGCTGGCGGGTTTGCTCGGCGGAAACATCAAAATCCTGCTGGGGTGCGTGCTGTTGATGGGCGTGCACAGCGCGTTCTTCGGGCCGTCCAAATACGGCCTGTTGCCGGAGTTGTTGCCGGAACGGAAACTTTCGTGGGGCAACGGCATCCTGGAACTCGGGACGTTCACCGCCATCATCCTCGGCACCGTTGCCGCTGCCCTCATGGCCCAGCATTTTCGCGGCGTGCCTTGGATTTCTGGCAGCATTCTCATCGGCCTGGCCTTCGCCGGCCTGGCGACGAGCCTGGGCATCACGCGGGTCCCGGCGGCGAATCCGGCGAAAAAATTCCGCAAGAACTTCATCGCCGAAGTGTGGGCACAGATTCAGGTTTGGCGCCACGACCGGCCGCTCCTGCTCGCAGTGACGGGCAACACCTACTTTAATTTTCTGGGCGCGCTGCTGTTGTTGAATCTGTTTTTCTACGGCGCCGATGTGTTGCACGTGGATGAGACGAAGATCGGCCTGCTCAATGTCGCGCTCGCGCTCGGCATCGGTTTGGGCAGCGTGTCGGCGGGCTATCTTTCCGGCGGAAAAATTGAATATGGCTTGGTACCGCTGGGTGCGTTTGGACTCGCCCTGTGCTCCGCCTCCCTGGCCGTGCCCGGACTCTCGGTCAATGCCGCTCTCGTACGGCTGGCCTTGTTGGGTTTTGCGGGCGGCTTTTTCATCGTCCCCATTTGTGCGCTCCTGCAACACCGCCCCGACCCCACGGCGAAAGGGGCGACGCTCGCGGCGGCGAACCTGCTTTCGTTTGTCGGAATTTTTCTCGCCTCGGGCGCGCATTGGGTAATGGCGCAAGGCTTGTCGCTGTCGCCCGGCACCATTTTTCTCGTTGGCGGCGTGGTGACATTCGTCGGCGGCATTTACGCGATGTTCTTGTTGCCGGACGCGCTCCTCCGATTCCTGCTCTGGTGCGCCACACATTCGCTCTATCGTGTGCGGGTCAATGGCCGCGAAAATATTCCGGCCAAAGGCGGCGCGCTGTTCGTGTGCAATCACGTTTCGTTCGTGGACGCGTTGCTGCTCATCGCGGCGACCGACCGGCACGTGCGGTTCATGATGCTTAAGAGCTATTACGAGCTGCCGTACATGAAGCCGTTTGCCCGCGCGCTGGGGGTCATTCCCATCTCCTCCGAACAACGGCCCCGCGATCTGCTCCACTCGCTGAAAACCGCCAGCGACGCGATAAAGGAAGGTCATGTGGTGTGCATTTTTGCCGAAGGCCAGATCACGCGCATCGGCCAACTGCTGCCGTTCCGACGCGGGTTGGAGCGCATCATGAAAGATGTGGAG
>JANXWY010000021.1 GCA_025350905.1 Verrucomicrobiota bacterium | reverse complement strand
CGACGACCCTACCATCGCCCACACCTCACCAGCATTGTAGACAAGTCGGTCTCGCGAAAAGGCGTGCTCCCCGGCGGCTGCCCTGGTTAATTCGGCCAATTGCCCAAATTGGTTCATCGTTTTTGCTTTCGCAAACAATGGGTCACCAGGCTACCACTCCCCATCGCCAGGCGCGCCGCAATCCACGCCAGCGTCATCGTCGTCTCCCGCCGCAGCCGCCGCGCCAGGCCGACTTTTACCCGGTCGCCCTTGGCCCGCCGCCCCAATTCCGCCGCATCCCAACCCAGCCGCCGCAACTCCGCTCCCACCCACCGCTCCGCGCCGGCTTCCGCCGCCTCCGCCGGTTGGTCCCCGCCATGATGCCCGCCAAGGCCATCCGCCATCTGTTCCAACAATTCCTTCTTGAACGCCGGCTCACCCAAACACCATCCCCGGCGGATGGACTTATAGTCCGCGCCCGATTCCGCTGCCCGCCGGCCCTCCACCGCCTGTTCCAGGGCCCGGCGTTCGGCCACCGTGTCCTTGGGAATCCGATACTCGCCCAACAACCGATCCACCCGCAGCCAGGGCCAACGTTTGCCAGGGCTTTTCAGGTATTCTGGCCAACTGCTCCAACGGTACCCGCGCAACGCCGTCTGCGGTTTCAGCAACTTGGCCCGCGCCGGATTCAGATGGACATAGTCACAGACCGTTTTGAGGTAGCCGCTCCCGCTCCCGTCCACGATCAACGCCTTGTACCGACCGCTGAACAAATGCCCGAACAATTTGTGCCGCCGATTGAACCGCGAGGTGTACGTGCCCAGAAACCATTTCATGCCGGCCACCAGATTCCCCTGCGGCGTTTCCACCACCAAATGAAAATGATTTCCCATCAAGCACCACGCGTGAATCTGCCAGCGGGTCTTGACACAAACCTCCCCGAGGGTTTCCAGAAACCGCTCTCGATCCTTGTCATCCTTGAAAATCTCCTCACGCCGATCCCCGCGACTCATCACGTGATAAATCGCCCCGGGATATTCAACTCGTAGTTTCCGCGCCATGCCCCCGACTCTGACACCACTGCGCGCTATTGTCAATTAGCGGGACTGACCCCTTTCTGGGAAGTGGTAGAGAGCCGATTCGATCAGAAGAGCGGCACGGTATATTTGGAGATTCGCGAGACTGCGCAGCTGTGGAAGTTGGTGGGTTGTCCCACCGACACGGCTGCGGCCACCTGCTACGACCATACCGAAGTTTTGACGTGGCGCCATCTCAATGTTTTTCAACACCGGTGCGAAATCACCTGCCGGTTGCCACGCGGCAAATGCAAGCAATGCGGTCACGTGTTCCGGGTGCGTCCACCGTGGGAGGGCTTCAGCCTGCACTTCACCAAGGAGTTTGAAGCCTTTGCTTTGCTGCTCATGCGTGAGATGCCCATGAGCAAGGTGGCAGAGATCGTGGGTGAAACCGACACGCGGTTGTGGCGAATGCTCTTCCGGCAGGTGGACGCGGCCTATGCCGAGGCGGATTTCAGCAACGTCTGTTGTGTGGGCGTGGACGAGATGAGCGTGCGCAAGGGGCACGAGTATGTGAGCGTGTTCGCCGATCTGGTGCGCAAACGGGTGCTCTTCGCGACCGAAGGCAAGGATCATGCGGTGTGGCTCAAATTGGTGGAAGCCTTGGAAAAACACAATGGCCATCGGCACGCCATCACGCAGGCCAGCATGGACATGAGTCCGGCGTATCAGAAGGGGGTGCAGGAAACCTGCCGGAACGCGCAGGTGGTGTTCGACAAGTTTCACGTCGTGATGCATGTGAACCAAGCGGTGGATCAAGTGCGCCGGGCCGAGGTGCGCCTGGGCGGGCCGGGCGTGTGGGAGGCCCTGCACAACAGCCAGTGGTTGTGGCGCAAGAATCCGGAGAACCTCACGGAGAAGGAGGCGACGCGGCTGGCCGGGATCGACCAGAAAAGTTTGCGCACGGCCAAGGCGTATCAGATGCGACTGGTGTTACAGGATATTTACCAGAGTCCGACCGCGACGGTGGCGCGTCACCAGTTTCGCGTCTGGTGTCGCTGGGTGCGTTGGGTGGCCCGGAAGCAGCCGAAGCATGTGCTGCGCTCGATGGTCAAGGTGGCCGAGATGATCGAGAAACATTTGCCGGGAATTTTAGCGCACTGGAAATGGGGTGTGACCAATGCGTTCATGGAAGGACTCAACAGCGTGTTCAGCGCAACTAAACGCAAAGCTCGCGGCTACCGTTCCACCACGCATATGATCACCATGCTTTATTTCGTCGCTGGCAAACTCCGCTTCCCTCAGTTCTGAGGCTCCACCGAAAACAGCGGAGAACCTAGCTAAGCGCCATTCAGGACTGACACCTTTTTGACACCTTTTCGATCAGAACAAAACTTTCGTCGCCAGCATCACCGTCAGACCCGTTGCCAAAGAATGAGAATGAAGGCCGCGCCTTCTGATTCTGCTACCGAGACTTTGCTGTCAGCGTCAGTTTTTAGCGGATTCATTGGGACTGGCCGAACGCGGCTTTTTCAAGAACCCGAATAGTTTCCAAACCAAATAGGGAACCAGCAAATAAATGCCGATGTTTGCAAGGATGGACGCCAAAACAAAATGGTCCGAATGGACACCGACCAGACCGTAAACAGCCAATAAAGTGCCGGGCATTCCAATCCACTCGATAAAGCTTGGCACATTGCCGGTTTGGTCGCCGGATAAATAAACACCGATGCAGCCGAAGAAAAGGATCACCCCAACGCAATAGCCAATGAACAGCAATTTTGATCTGGCTACCATGCCGTTTGTCCAAAAGTCGTTTGGTAGTATTGACGCATTAAATTGATGGTGTTCAGGTAAACATCAATTCCAATGGATTTTTCCTTGTTGTGATGCGCCCAGGCGTGCCCCGGCTCCCACGGTTGAAAGCCTCGATGCGAAGGAGACGTACTATCGGCAAGAGCGTGCAAACCCCTGCCGAAGTCAGATAACCCCTTATTCCGATCCGTGCCGCATTGCTTCGCCTTGTTTTGTTGGTCTTGCAGGAACTTTGACCACTTCGCGGCGGCTGCATCGGGATCCTCCCCCGGCATCGACATCGCGTGCTGATAGTCATTCTTCTGCAATTGACCAGGATAAAGAGAATCAACGTCGGCGCTCACATCCTTCAAAATCTGCCTCTGTGCTGGAGTTAAGTTCGGAAAGGCGTGATCGATCAAATAATTGTGAATGGCCGTCGTCCAGAGCCCATCAGGATCAATGTTGTTGATTGGGTTGTTTCGAACAAACGTGTAGAGATTCGGTCCATCAGGCCCTAATTCCCCCAATGGGTCCCTATTTAGCCACCGTTGCAGGTTGGGATCGTAGTAGCGGAAGGAAAGGGGTCAGTCCCGACAATTGACAATTTCCAATGCAGCATTGGTCCATTGCGGTTGCTTGGATTCAGATGCACAGCGTCACTGACCGGTTTGCGATTGCCCGGGCCTGCGCCGCTATTCCTTGACCACGAAGTCGAGCACGAAGACATCTTCGAGCACCGGCCCCAAGTTCTTGCCGAATTCCTTGTGATCCGGGTGAACCAGGTAGGCGTCGCGATCCGCGGCGCTGGCGAACGTCAGGATCCAGCAATGCGTGAAACCCTTGTTCAGTTTCTCCGGGCTCATGTTCGTGCCCCACTCCAGCGCCTTGATCTGGGGAATCTTTTTCTTCAGGTCGGCAAAGGCCGTTTCCACTTTCTTAATGTCCTCCGGCTTGGCCGTGCTCTTGAACTTGAACGACACGACGTGTTGGATTTTTTCGGCGGCGAGAGCGGGCGCCGTAACGCCCGCCAGGGCGGCGGCACACAGAATGGCAGTCAGAATTTTCATGGTTGGTTTTTGGTTTGGTTTGGATTGGATCGGATGAGGGAGCGTATCGGCGGGTTGCGCGCGGAGCAAGCGCCCGCTGGCGGAGGCGCGACCGGAGGTGGCGGTCAACCCGGGTGGTAGGAGTGTTCGCGCTGCGAACACTCCGCCCGCGCAGAGCGGGCGGAACGTGCGGTGGCTCGGGCGTGCCGCTGGACGCGGCCCGACGGCTCGCAGCGCGAGCCGTTCTACCACCCTGATCGCCACTTCCGGTCGCACCCCGGGCGAGGCGCACAGCTTCTCAGTCCCAACACGGCACAGCAACCAGTACCCGGGTTTTAAAAACATGCTTCGGGTGCATCCGCCGGGCTGAGGCGGGCGGGCGAGCGAATCAGCCAGCCGAGGTGCAGCCCGTCAGCTGATCGGCCAGGTCGCAAAGTTCAGCGTAATATTCGTCCCGGGAAAGACCGACGGCGGCGGCCCCAAAAGTTTCCGCGTCGTCCGGGGATGCGAACTCGCCATAGTTGAGGAGCACCAGTTGATAGAGGACGAGCAACGGCACCCGCGCGAGGTCGGTCATGAACAGCGGATGCACATACATCGTGAAGCCGTCCTCGGGCCGTTCCCCTTTCGCGGCGGGATGGGCGACTTCCCCGGGCTGCAGTCCGGCCGCGTCGAAAACGATCTGGCACGGATACCGGACCAACGTGCGGTCTTCCAGCAAGCGCGGCAAATCTTTCCAGCCGATCTGCGGACCGTATTTCGCATTGAGCTCCGCGCCCTTGGCGGCCACGTGGGCGTTCAGCGATTGGCGGGCATCAGCGGCGGTGAGTTGAGTGGCCATGGGAAGGGCGTTCAAGGATTGCTGCGAGCGGGCGCGATGCCGGCGATTTCCTCGACGGAATGGTACTCGTTCGCCTTGGTCAAACGACCTTGAAGAATCGGCACCGCCATGCGAAGAAACACGGTGTAACATAGCAAACCGAACGCCCAGATGCCGAAGCAGACGAGCGTTTCATTCAACGACGGACTGTATTCGACCATCGCGCCGAGCGGCGTCGGGATGAAGCCGGGGATCACGAGGCCCATGCCCTTTTCGATCCAGATGCCGACGATGGCGAGCACGCAAGTCACGTTGAGCCACTTGAGGCTGCGACTCACGGGGAGCACCAGCAGCACCATGGCCGTGAGGTTGAAAGCGATGGCGGTCCAAATCCACGGCACGAGCGCATGATGTCCGTGGAGGCCCACGAACAAGTATTTGGCGGAGGCGACGTGGAGGTTGCCGGAATAAAATTCCTTGAACACTTCATTCACCAGGAGGAACACGTTGATGAGCATGGACACCTGCACAATGCTGCGCAACATGAGCAGCGCGCGGTCGGTGATCATGAGGCGTTCGGTCATCCGTGACCGGATGATTTTATTCATCGCCGGATTTTTCATGAGCTTGCGCAGCGAATCCGCCGGCAGGCGCAAGACCCGGCTGGGTTCTTCGGCCATGGCGGTGGCCAGTCGCGGTGTGCCGGCGAGGCCGGAGATTTCGCCGAACTGATCGCCCGGGCCGCCGCTGCGGATGATCCGGAACCGACCGCCTTCCTCCCGCTTGACCACCACGCGGCCTTGCAGGACAAAAAAGGCGGCGCTGTCTTTCTCGCCCTGACGCAAGAGCAGATGGCCGGCGGCCAATTCGACAACCTGCGCCCCCGCCAGCGTGTCCTGGCGAATTTGGGGCGAGACGGCCGCCAGTTCCGGCAAGTGCCGCGCGAGCAAATCGAGATCGGCCAGCGTAGCTGGGCGGCCCGGCGGCGGCAGCGTAGTGCCGCTGAGTCGCGCGGCTTCCGCGGCGGAAGTGGTGGCGGTGACGCGGCGCACCACTTGTAACGCGAGGATGATCAGCGCCGGTCCGGCGGTGAAGGCCGAAGCCAGGAACCGCGGGCCGACAATCGCCGAATTCCAAAATGGCCGACCGCCCAAACCGACGTAAAGAAATGCCGTGACGGTGTGAATGGAAACGGCCCAGACGATCGCGATGAAGACGAATGGAATGTAAAACCATTTAGCCGGTTTCTTACCCTGGTAACGGCAGTAGAGCAGATAGCCGCAGATGTGGACGTTCAGGACCAGATAGCCGTTGAGCACGAGTACGTCCCAACTCAGCATGGAAGCGGGAAAATTGAATTGCCCAATGCCGGGAATCAGATGCCAGAAGCGGTCCGGGCGGCCGAGGTCCACCGTCACGAACGCCAGACACATGAGGATGGCGGCGACGGCCAGCAGTTCGCCGAAGATGACCAGGTCGTGCATTTCCTCGTTGTTATAGATGTAAACGGGAATAACCATCATCACGGCCGCGGCCGCCACGCCGACGAGGAACGTGAAGTTCGCAATGTAAACGCCCCAGGAAACCTCGTCGCTCATGCCCGTCACGGCGAGACCATGCACGAATTGTCGGGCGTACGCGTTGAGCCCGAGCAGGCAGATCACCGTGAGGATCCCCATCCAGGTGTAATAGCGCCAGTCGCCCACGAAGGCGATGCGCCCGCAGCGCCACAGGAAGACGAAGTAGTTCCGGATGGCTTTGATCATACGTCAAAATAGTAGAAAAACCGGGGGGAAGTTCCCATTTCCTCCTTGAGCTGGATGAACACGCGCTTGGTGCGAAGGATGTAGGAGACCTCGCTGTTCGGATCGAGGATGTTGCCGAACTTGCGCGCGCCGACCGGGCACACTTCCAGACACGCCGGGTACTTTCCAGCGCGGGTGCGCTGGATGCAAAAATGGCATTTCTCCATGACGCCCTGTTTGCGCGGGCGATTGCCGAGATACGCCATTTCCAGATTCAGTTTTTCCTTGGGAATCTCCGGCTTGGTGAAATTAAAACGCCGCGCCCAATACGGACAGGCGGCTTCGCAGTAGCGACAGCCGATGCACCAATCGTAATCAATCACCGTGATGCCATCCGTTTCCTGCCAGGTGGCGTGCACCGGACAAACCTTGACGCAGGGCGGGTTCTTGCATTGCTGGCACTGCACCGGCATGTAGAAAAACCCCTTCTCGGGCACCTTCGCGGGATCGGAATTGTGTTCGGCTTTTTCCAGGTCCAGGGAGCCGTGCGGCAGTTTGAGCACGCGGATGTATTGGATCTCCGGGTTGCGCGACTGATTGTTTTCGGCGACACAGGCATGGACGCATTTGCGGCAGCCGATGCAGCGCGTGAGGTTGAGTGCATACACAAACTCGACGCCGTCCATCGGCCTAAGGTCGCGCACGTGTGGCCGCAGGCCGTATTGCTTCTCCACGTCGTGTTCAATGCGCTTGAGGACCTTGGCCATCTCTTCCGGCGTCATTTCCTTGTAATATTTTTGCAGGAATTTTTCGACGGACGGGAAATCATCCAAGTTGCGCAGGGGCGCGAGGCTGGCGGCCAGCGCCGCGAGGCCCGAGGTGAGCACGGCGGAAGTGCGCAGGAAACTGCGCCGGTTCATGCCGGGGGAATTGGATTCGGGCGTGGCCATAACAATTAGTGCGCGGCGTGGGTTTCCGGGGCGATGTGAGCGTCGGGGTGGAGCAGATGCGGGCCGGGGGCGGGCGCGCGTCCGGGGAATTTTGGCGCATGGGGATTGTGACATTCCACGCAATTCCGGCGGGTGGTTTCGCCACTCGCTTTATTCCAAAATCCGCCAGTGCGGCCATGGGCCCCGCCTTCCCAATCGCGATAAGTCGGGCCGTGGCAACTGCCGCAGAGGGGCGTGCTGTCGGACAACTTCAGCGCCCGTCCGTCGCGGGTCTGGAATTGCTCCAGGTTGTTTTCATCATGGCAGTTGAAGCAGTTGTTGTTGCGGTTGTGACTGCCGTGGCCCATGACGAGGTTTGCATGTTCCGTCGGAATGATCAGAACCTGGTTGGTATCAAAGCGGAGCGTGGGCGGTTTGCCTTTCTCGTGGCAGGCGTAGCAATCGAAATCGGAGAGATCGGCCTTGAGGCGGATGAGTTCCGCATACGATTGGCGCACGGTGGCCGTGCTGAGAAAATTGGTGTCCACCAGCGGAATGAACTCGCGCGCTTGCGGGCGGCCCCAGGGATTCAGCAGAAACGCCGCCGTCAGGGCCAGGAACGCGCAACTCAGACCGGTTAACACCGCGGACGTTTTAAGATTAAGGCTCATAATGCCAAGTGCGTGGGATAGACTACCTGTCCGCGTCCGCGTCCCTCTCCCATTCGGAACAGGAGAGGGTCTGGATGCGGGATAACGTTGGGATGCCAAACGTGGCATTGGTCAATGGCGGTGCGGCGATTCCCCCTCACCCCGGCCCTCTCCCCCTCGGCGGGGGCGAGGAAGAATCGCTCCGCGGCACCGCGAGCTTGTTCCCAACTATGTCGCCTATCACAGCGTTTCATCAGTGACGCAAGCAACGCACAACCCGCCCACCGGCCAGCGCCCAACCCGCCGCGCCCCGCATTTTTCTTCGGCTGGTTCATATGCCTTCCATCCGATGGGGCACATGGCCGCTCGTCGGCAAGCGTTCGGCGAGAAATAGTTTTATCAACACCGTCAGGATGATGAACGGCAGGCTGAGCAGAATCAGGCCCATGAACCACCCCTCCACGCCGGCGAACTCCAGCTTGTAGCTCATCACGCCACGCAGGCTCTTGGAGAAGAACTGGCCGCCCATGACCACGTTCCAACGCATCGCCAGCACGCCGATGAGGATGAAAACCGCGCTACCGAAATACATGCGTTTCCGCACGGCGTCGGGAATGCGTTTGCGAAGCACCTGGAGAATCCCCAGCAACAGTAGCGGGATCAGCGTGCCCACCAGGACCTGCCCGATGCTCAAGGTGTAAAACAATCGTTCCTTGGCCATGTATTCCATGACATGGAAACCTTCCTCGGCGGAATACGCCCGATGGATCCAGTCGAGCGCCTCGACCGTGGCGTCGATCACCAACGCGTAAAACAGAAACATGCCCATCACGTCCAGGCAGCGCAGGTCCAGCGTGCGCCGGCGCACCCACGTCAGCACCATGTAATTGAAGACGCACAAGGCGATGCCGGAAACCATGGCCGACAAAATGAAGATGATCGGCATGATGGCGTTGCCCCACCACGGATTGGCCTTGATGGAACCGAAAATAAAGCCCACGTAGCCGTGCAGCAGAAAGGCGGAGGGGATGCCGACGATGGAGATGATCCAACTGAGTTTATGGTCCAGGGCGAGGGCCTTGTCCGACACATCGGTCACACCCAGCGTAAAGGCGCGGTAAAGGATCCCGCGAAAACCCGACTCCGTCTTGGACCACTCCACAAAATCCTCCCGGTAATCAAACCACAATTCCAGAAAGAGCACGGCCATCAGGTACCAGGCATACACGAAGCCGAATATGGCCATCGGAGACGTCAGATGCGGCGTGATCATGATTTGAAACGAGCGCTCCGGATGGCCCAGGTGAAACAGCAAGGGCAACGTGGCGCACAGCAGAAACGCCAGCGCCGTCAAAAGCGAGAGCCGGTACACCGGTTCGAGGGGCTTCACGCGGAAGACGCGGACCAGGGACGCCATGATGAAGGCGCCGGCCACCAGTCCGGTGATGTAGGGATACAGCACGATGAGAAAACCCCACAGCGGATGCGTGCCGGATTCGTTCGGGTAAACGTAACCTTCAAAGCGCGGGATGGCCTCGACGATGGCATTGGTAATTTCCAGGGACATGTTAACGGACCTCCTTGTCCAGATTGGCGTACATCACGCGCGGCTCGGTGCCCAGATGCGGCTTCAGGGAAAACACCTTGTTCTTTTGGATGAACGCCTGAATCGGGTCGTCCACCACCGGATTTTTCAAGTCCCCGAAAATGCGCGCCTCGGTCGGGCAGATTTCCACACAGGCGGGTTTCAAACCGCGGGTGATGCGGTGATAACAGAGGTTGCACTTCTCGGCCGTCTTGGTTTCCGGGTTCAGGAAACGGCAGCCGTACGGGCAGGCTTGAATGCAAAAGCCGCAGCCGATGCAGTAGTTCGGGTCCACGAGGACGGCGCCGTCCGGCGTGTCAAAGGTCGCGCCCACCGGACACACTTGCGTGCAGGGCGAGGCCTCGCACAGATTGCAGAGCTTGGGGACGAAGAAGGATTTGAGAATTTCTTCGCGGGGCACCACCGTGGGCGGGAAGCCGTCGCGGCCCCCGTTCGGCGAATCCACCAGCACCTCCCCGCGCGTGCGGTCCGAACCGGGCTTGGGCTTCTTGATGATGTACCGTTCGATCCAGGTGCGAAAATAATGCGAGGCCTGCGGGACGTGGTTCTCGGTCTTGCATGCGTCGACGCACAGACCGCAGCCGATGCATTTATCCACGTCGAAACACATCAGCCATTTGTGTTTATACGGATCGTAACCATTGGGCGCGCCGGAGGAGGCGAACACCTTTTGCACGGTGGCTTTAGCCGCGCGCGCTGCCGGTGCGCTCAGCAGCCCGGCCAGCGCGCCGCTCACCGCCCCCAGCATCCGTCGTCGGGAGAATTCAAATTTCATGGGACCTCGTTTGGTTGATGGGGCACGTGACACTCCGTGCATTTCTGACCCGTGTAATGGTTCTTGACCGTGATCTGGTGAAACCAGGCCGGGCGGGACGGATTGGCCTCATGACAGCGAATGCAATGGCTCCCCGTCAGTTTGACCGGCGTGATGTCGGGATTGCCCGCGTGTTCCTGGCTGACGCCGTGGCAGGTCTCGCACGAAACCGTCTTGTGGTCCCCCTTGGCGAGCTTGAGGAGCACCTCCGAGTGGCATTCATCACAGGCTTTCTTGCCCGCGTAGACCGGCGTGCGGGAAGCCACCTCCTCCAGCGCCGCGCCGCGGTAAAAGCCGAAATCCCGGAACGAAGCCGGCGTGAGCAGTTGCCGGGCGATGAGGTACGAAACCACGATCCCGATCGTCAGCAGGACCAAGCGGAAAATCTGTGGCGGCATTTTGAAACGGCTCATATGGTCGGCTTCCTGATTTGAAGCTAACCCGGCTGGCAACCATCCTCCCCCGCCAACCGGGTTGAGCTTATTCCCCATCCCCGTTCGATCGTTTGAGCGGCTCTGCGCCCAAACGCAAGCATCCTATTTCTTGAGCGTGCGCACGTACGTCACAAGCGCCTTGATGTCATCGTCGGACAGGCCCTCGGCGGCCTTCATCTTGGTCTTGCCGTCCTTGTCCTTGATGCCGTCCTTGATGGCTTTGAATCCCACTTCGTCCGAGAATCCTTCCTGGACTTTCGCGTCCGTCAGGTCCTTGATGCCGAGCTTCTCGCCCATTTTGGTTTGGCCCTTGCCGTCCGCACCGTGGCACTTGACGCAGGCTTTTTCATAATTCGCCTTGGCATCACCGGCCGCGGCTGAAAGCAGCGCCGCGGAGGTGAAGGCCAGAGTCATTAACATGATTTTTTTCATACGGTTTGTTTCTTGGTTGTTCGTTGTGTGTTCGACCGGGAAGCAATCCACGGCGAGGACCCGCGCGCCCCCGTCAGCCGACGCCCAACTCATCGCGCCGGTGGTGGCCGCCTGCCGTTTTGTTTCCCTTACGTTCACGCCACCACCTTGGGAGTTAACGCCGGTATCGGCTACGCTGAAATTGCCAATTACTGCGCCTCCATTACTGGAACCGAATGCGATCCGGAAAATGGGGCGGTTTCTGACCCCGCTCAGAAGCGGTATTGCAGGCTGGCGTAAACCACTTGGGCGGCGTAGTCGTTGTGGCCGCCGGAAGGTTGGTCGGCGGAATGGTAATAACCGTAGCGCAGGGTCGCGCGCAGATTCTCGGTCAGCCGACGCACCACGGTGGCGCTGACCGCATGTTGTTCGGCCCCGGCGCCGTAGGCCAGATACACGGGGTTGGGATCGTTGTAGTTGTTGGCCTGGTAGTAGGTGTAGCCGAGATTCAAATCGGTCTTGTTGTCGAGGGCCAAACCGGAATTGAAATTCACCGACCAGTAATTGTTTTGGGCATTGAGGATGGCCTGGGTGTAGTCCGCGGCAGGCGTCCGGGTCTCACTCAAAACGTAATTGAAACCGACCTGCAGGTAGAGCCGGGACCAAGGGGACCAACTGACATTTTGGGCTATGATCTGACTGGTCATCTGGCCGCTCTGTTGCTCGCTCAACCCGGAAACCGGATCCGGGGCCGTGTGAATCGTGGACCATTGATATTCATACCGGGTGACGAGCGTCACGTTCATCCAGGGACGCAACGTCAGGCGGGTGTTGCCATCGTAGGTCTCGAAGTTCTGCATCACCAGATAAGCCGGGTAACGATTGGGGCTCACGGCGGTGTTGGGCGTGCTGTCCAGCGTATTATCGTAATCGTAGTTGTTGTTCTTGTAGTAACCGCCGAGATCGAGCGTCACGCGGCGGGCGGGGTACCAGCGGGCCCCCACGAAATATTTCTGGAAGAAGCGACGGTCGTCCGTCGCGCGCGCGACCGGCGGTACGCCAATGCCGTTCACCTGGCTCAACCCGCCGACTTCGTTCAGCGTGCCGTCGCCCTCGGTCCATTCGCCCCCGGCATAAAACACCCAGTTGGTCACGCCCGTGTACCGCAAATCCAGGCGCTCGCGCACGTCGAGCTGACTGCCGTCGCTGGTGGCGGCAAACGGTTGGGTGTTGAAACCCAGCGTCCCGATCCCGCTGGAATTCGCGTCCCAGTCCGTCTTCTGCACCCGCACCGAAGGTACGACGGTGAACTGATTCAGCGGCACGGTCATCAGGTTCAAATTCAAAACGTTCTCGGCCGCTTGCGAGCTTCCGAGGAGGTTGGTGTAACCCAGACCATTGCCGGCATTCGGCGCGTAGTTGACGTCGAAGTCGTTGCCATAGATGCGGCTGCCGGACAGATCATTGTCCAGATGCGTGAACATGTAACCGGCGGAAAAAAACACATTCTTCTTGATCCAGGTCTCGCTAAACGCGTGGACGTTGAACATGTCATACGACACGCCCTCGCGGTCGGTGATCTTGCGATCTTGCGGCACGCCGCTGACGGGCGGTTCCCCAGGATATTGCGAAGTATTTAACGCATTGTTTACCGTGCCCATCTCGTAGCGCACCCCCAAGCCAAAGTCGGTGGCTTTGATATGATGGGTCGCGTCCAAGGCGAAGATGTCCCGTTTCTCATCGATGTCGTAAAAGCTCGGCACGAGGCCACGCGTCGGGCCCAGGAGGAGCGGGTGCGTTGGTCCCCAAATGGTAGAACTCTTCTCTCCATCCCGGTACAGATGGCTGTACTTGAAGAAGACATTCGGCTTGTCCTTGGGAATCAATCCGCCTTCGAAGGAAAGCTCGCCCCGGTCAAGCGCCAGCGCTTGGTCACCGTTCGGAAACGGATACCAGGCATTGTCCGGCGGATAATAACCGCCGTCGGCGTTATACCAGGTGCGGAAGTTCTCGAAGTTGAAGCGCAAGAAATAGGCATCCTCCTTTTTCAGGCCCAGGCTGATTCCGTAATCGTGGGCGTCGAAAATGCCGCGGCCATCGAGGGTAAAGAGCGTATTCGTCGCCACCTTCTGCTGGAGGTGGAGGTCTTCAATGCCGCCGAACGCGCCCGAGGACCAGTGGCGATCCTGTTGCGCCTGCGCCTGGTTACCGCTCGGGATCAAGCCCCCGGCGGAAAGCTCCAGCCAGTTGTTGTAGGTGTTGGTGCCGCCTTCGAACAGCGAATTATCCGGCTCCGCGGCGGCGGCCGCTCGAATCAAAAAGGCAAAATTCAAAATGTAAAAGGCCCCGACCCGGGGACGAACGGCGCGCGCCGAGCCACGTCGGTTTTTTGTTTTGGAAGGTTTCATTTTGAATGGGTGGGCGGGTTAGAAGCGGAGCGACGAATTCACCCGGGAACCGTGGACCGCCTCGTGACAGCCTGCGGTCCAGCAAGTACCTTGTTGCACACGCACCGTATGGTCCGACCCTCCGATCAGGAGTTGACCGCCGCGGACCTGTTGGAAATGACATTTCAAGCACAGGTTCGAGTCCCGCACCGTCAGCAGCTTGGCGTTGACCGTGCCATGCGCGCCGTGACAGGTCGTGCAGCCTTCCCGCAGCGCTTCGTGTTCAAACACGTGCGGGCCCCGTTGGGCCGGATGACATTGGAGACAGGTTTCGTCCTGTGCGCGCAGGGCCGTGCTGCCTCCGATATGGGCAAAACCTTTGTGCGGCGAATGACACCCCGTGCAACTCATGCGGCCTTCCGGCACGGGATGATGACTGGCCAGGCCGAACTGCCCGCGCACGTCGGCGTGACATTGAAAGCAAACCGACTCCGGGACCCGTGTCGCGCCGGCGTTGCGCGCGGCGGGAGTGGTCAGCAGGGCGCCAAAATTATTTGCCGGAGGCCGGCCGGCCGTGAAGCTGTTAGGGGGTTTCACCTCGCCGCCGGAATCCGAGTGCAAGCTGGCGGGGCCGTGACAGGATTCGCAGCCGGCGTTGAGCGCGTTCGGCCCCGCTGCCAGCAATCGCGCATGATCGGCGGTCTGGAAATTCTTGTAAATTTCCTCGTGGCACTGTTCGCATTCCTTCGACCCGATGTATTTCGCGCCCGGCACTTCCGGCAGCATCACGACCGGGCGGTTCACGGTGCGACATGAGATGACGGCGAACCCGAGGAACACCGCTGCCGCCAACAATACCCCGGTACCTCGGCGGGCGGGCAACAGCTTCCGGAGCAGACGTGACATGAAAGTGGTCATGAATCGATGCGATGATTTATTGGTTCAACTCCAGTTGGACCCAGTCGCGGGCGGAGTCTAGCAGCTTGAAGGCGTAGGGTCCGTTGTGGACGCCGTAGCTGCCGTCATACAAAACCAGATAGAGGTCGTACCGCGCCTTCTTGATGTTATCCGGAATCTGAGCTTGTTCGGCGGTCGTCGGTCCGGTGAGACCTTGCGAAAGCGTGCCCGGGGTCGTGTATTCCCAAGCCAGCAGGCCGTATTTGGTTCGCAAATCGATCGGCGCTTTCGTCGTGGCCCAGCGGTTCAGCAGGCCATTGACCTCCTGGATTTCGTCCGCGATCAGCCCATGAACCAGCTCTTCCAAGCCCGCGGCATTGTCGGCGCCGGCGTGGCAATCGGCGCAGGCAGCGTAGGACGTGACGCCAAACGAATGGCCGGTGACGGCGGCAACTTCCGGCGGACCGTGCTGGTACTCCCCGGTCTGCATATGACACGTCACGCACTGGTTCGTGTTGAGAAAGAGCCGGCCGGAGTTGGCGATATCGGCATAGAACGCCGTCCCGGCATGCGCGGCGGGTTTGCCACTCGCCCCCGCGGGCAGCACGCCCACCGTGGCCAGCAGCATATTGTACTGAGGTGAGTGATGCGGCGGACGACTGGTGGTGGTCCACGCCGCGCCGCGATCATTGTGGCATTGGGCACAGACGTTGATATCGAAGCGATTCGTGAATGGGGCCGTCGTACTGAGGGAATAATAGTTTGTCGAAGCGAGCGGATACCGGAGTTGATTGGTGTAAACGAGGCCCGTGATCACGTTGGTCCAGACGTGAGTCTGGTGCGGATCGTGGCAGACAGCGCACGTGATCCCGACGTTGGCATCGTTGGTGACGGTAAGGGTGGGATTCAAGCCGTTGACCAAGGCAAGCCGGGCGGTACCGGAGTGGCAACGCCCGCAACTGTCGATCCGGCTTGGGGGATTCATGTCCTCCACCACCGCAAAGTGACCACTGGATTTCCACTCGTCGAACGTCGGATTTTGCGATCCATTGTGACACCCACCGCAAACTTGACCGGCAATATCCATGCGCGGCCGCGCGGTTAGATCGCCGGGGTTCGCGGCATGATTGCCCGCCGGGCCATGGCAATTCTCGCATTGCACTCCCGCCAGTTGCGGGGTCGCGCTTTCGCTGATGAAACCGGTCGGCAACCCGGCACCCACCGTGTGACACGGCAGACAGCTGGCGTTGTTTTCCTGATGCGCCAGCTGCAAGGCTTCGAACGCTTGCGCGTGCCGGGTGCTCACCTCGACCTGGTGGATGGCCGCGTGACACTCCAGGCAAGCCGCTGCTCCGGCGTATTGCGGCGACGGGCCCAACACCTTGAAAAGGGCGGCGCCGGGCGCTATGGCAAAATTTGTGGTCCGGTTCAGATTCGGGCTGCCAAACTTTTCCCAGCTCAAACCAGTCAGGTTCGTCTTCCGGTACAGTTGATAGTAACCCGACGGACCATCCCAGGTGAGTTGGGCGACGTTGTTGGTATGTTGGACGCCGGTCATGATGGGCAGGCCGGGCATCCCGCCCGGCACCGTCCGGCTCAGGTGTTGAACTTCCTCCGCCCCGGCGAAGGTGCCGACCATGAAGACAGCAATCAAAGTGCGCACCCGACTGAATTCATGTCTGCCTGTTTGCATTGCTTGGAGGCTAAACTGAACCGCGGAACGTTCTCGCCCGATCTTGCTGTTGTCGCGGCTTTTCTTGTCATTTTGGCTGGACGCTGGCCAGCGTTGGCCAGCGCCCAACGCAACCAAGGGCCGGAAAATCTCAAGAAACGCACAGACGAAACTTGGCTTATCAAGTAAATACTTCAGGTGCTATGAAAAACGAAAACCAAAAATCCATCGCAGCTGCCCTCCCGCGGCCCCCCCGCGAACGGGCCCAGGTGCGGATCGGCATCCTGGTGGTGGCCGGCTTTCTCCTCGGGCTCGCGGCCGGAGCGTATTGGTATCACCGGGCCACCAAGCCCAGCGATGAGCCCGCAGCTGACTACGCGGCTGCGGGCGCCCCCGTGATCGCCCTGTCCGACACCATGAAGGCGAGCCTGCTCCACCTGGATGCACCGGTTGCCATTCGTTACTATACCCCCGCAAATCGCAAAATATTGCCCGAGGGATTGCAAGCCTTCGCCGGTCGGGTGGATGAACTGTTGTCCGGATACCGGCAGGAATCCAGCGGCAAGCTGCAGGTAGCTCGCTGGGATCCCTTGTCGCAGTCCGAAGCGGAAACCAAGGCCCAGACGGATGGCGTAAAACCTTTGCTGCTCGCCAACGGGGAATATTATTATTTGGGCCTGGCGGTTGAATACCACGGCCAGAAGGAAATAATTTCACCACTGGTATTGGATTGGGAGCTGGCGTTGCCGAGTGATTTGAGCCGCGCCATCATCCACCTCATCGGCCTCGGATCGCCGGCGCGACGCAGCGCGGATTCGCCCACCGCAAACCCGGTCGTCGCCAAGGAAACCTTGCAGGAAATCTCCCGCGCCATTCCCAACCTGACGACGGTTTCGTTGGTGGAAGGCACACGCCTACTTCAGGATTCCGCACTGGAGCAATTCAAGGCCGCGGTCAAGGAGATGCAAGCCAAGGTGACCGCCGCGCAACGCGAGCTGGCCCAAAGCCAAAACGGGAAATCCGAAACCGAGCAACAAGCGGCCCGGAAGCAGTTCCAAGCAATTCAATCGCAGGAAACCGAAAAACTCCAGCAGATCACTCAACGGCTCGAGGATCAACTGGCCGCTTGGAAACAAATTAAAGCCGGCCCCCAGTAGCGCGGGTTGAGATCCCCTTTCGACCCCGCAACCAAGTTCAAGGGGCAGCCGCCGGTTGATCGCGACTTCGACCACTTTCTTTATCCGCCGCGCCGCGCGCGATCCGGCATTCAGCGTTCACCATCCCGCCACTCACGCTGAACTTGGTCGCAAGGTCGGTTGGGTTTCACCTCGGATGGGAAATGGCGTTCCACTTTCGCAGCTGGCCTCCGTCCGGCGGCAGCGCTGCTTGAATAAAACAGGCTTGCAGATTGCCGCTCGCCCCGTGGCCAGATTTCCCACGGGTTCGAGCACGGTTTAAATTAGCACTCGGTCGAAAACGGCGGACGTCACACCAGGAAAAAAGTTCGGCGAGGTGGCAAAAGAAGACCTGCCTACGCCAAGAATGGAGTAGCTCCAGATTTAGCTTCGCTTAATCTATTTCAAGAAAAGTGACGTTCCAGCTAATTCTAAAAAATGAAATCATCGGATCAACAAACCAAAAACTATATGAAGCGATACACTCAATCCAGAAACGGGCCGGCCTGCTGGACGGCAGTCTTGCTCGCCGCCGTGATCAGCACCACCACGGTCCACGCGGCCGCACCCGCCTTGCAGGCGCAAGTTACTTTGCGGCCGCTCACGCCATCGGAAATCAATGACTACGCCCTGACGAATGTGCCCAACATTCAAGGTGCGAGCGGCCTCTCCACGGTGGGCGTCGGCCAGCCGGCTTACTTGGAGGTTCTGGTAAACTACGCGGTAACAAATGCTGACATCACCAATGTGACCTGGAGCTTGACGGGCCAGCCCGTTGGGTCGGCCGCAGCGCTCACCGAGAGCCCGCTCGGCCCCGATGTGCCGACGTACAAGATGGCGGACCGTTTTGACAACACCGGCGCGCCGAAAGCATTTAAGGTGGTCGGCCGCAAACTACTTTTGCCGGATATGGAAGGGCCGTACACGGTGGCCGTGAGTGTCAAGACGACCAGCAGCGGAAGCACCAACCTGACCCAGAATATTATGGCAGCCAAATACATGGGCATCAACACGTGCAAACTTTGCCACAGCGGCGGTGCGGGTGGCGCGCCGGACAAGTATGCGGAGTGGATGCAGACGGGGCATGCCTCCTTTTTCACCAAAGCCATTGATGGGCTCGAGAGTAGTCACTACAACCAGAAATGCATTGTGTGTCATACGGTCGGTTACGATGCGAATACCAATGCGGTGAACAACGGATTTGATGACGTGGCCGCCCAGGTAGGTTGGACTTTCCCGACGAACTTGGTCGTGGGCAACTGGGCGGCGCTGACCAACAAGCTCAAGAACCTGGCGAATATCCAGTGCGAAAATTGTCACGGCCCGGGCAGTCAACATGCCGAAGCCGAAACGCGGGACCCGTTCAGCCCTGAAGCTAGAGCCGCGATCGCGGTCACCTGGAGCGCGGGCGATTGTGCCCAGTGCCACGACAGCAAACCCAATCACACGATCAGCGCACAGTGGAACAACTCCAAACACGCGATTGCAACGCGCACTCCTACTGGCGCCGGGCGCGCCGCCTGCGCCCGCTGTCACACCGACGCCGGTTTCGCCGCTTACACCGAAAGCCTGGGCACCACCAATACGTGGACTGGCACCAACAACGCCTACACCACTTACACCGCGATCACCTGCCAGGGCTGTCATGACCCGCACAACGCGGACAACCCGCATCAGTTGCGCGCCGAGAATACGATCACCCTTGGGGAAGGCACTACGGTCACAAACGCCGGCTTCGGCGCCTTCTGCATGAACTGCCACCAAAGCCGCACCGGTTCCTATACCAACAGTCTGGTAAATTATCCCATCGGCAAGCCCACTTACGCCGGCGGCTCGAGTAGTTTTGGGCCCCACGATAATCCGGCGGCGGACATGATCGAGGGCGTCAACGGTTACACTTACGGCCAAATTATTCCGAGCGCCGCGCACGCCAATTCCGTGAGCAATACTTGCGTGGGCTGCCATATGCAATCCGGGGCCGCGGGCTTTACCGAAGCCGGCGGGCATTCCATGAAGATGAGTTATGATACCATCGCGGGTGGGGTCACGAATACCGTGGATATGGTGGGAGTCTGCGTCAAATGCCATGGCGCGATTGAGTCCTTCAACATGGTGAAGTCGGACTACAATGGCGATGGCATCATCGAAGGCGTCCAAACCGAAGTTCAAAAGCTGCTAAACAAACTCAGCACGTTGATGCCAAATTCAACGTATCAGGCGAATCCCGCCAACTACGTTGCCGATGGTTTGGTTAAGTCTCCTTCGACCAAAACGAACTGGCCGGCAAAATTCCTGCAAGCCGCTTGGAACTGGCAGTTCGTTGACCATGACTTGAGCAAGGGCGTCCACAACGCACCCTACGCCGTCGGTTTGTTGAAGGCTTCCATTGGCAATCTGAACGGCGACGACAACAACGATGGCTTGGCGGACGAATGGCAGTCCCAATACTTCGGCGCCGGCTTTGCGACCAACGCCTTGGCCGGGCCCATGGGCGTCAACAACACCAATGGCATCCCCAACTGGATGATGTATGCCATGGGGCTAGCCCCGACATCGGGTTCCAAGGTTGGCAACGGTGTGATCTATGTCAATAATGGCAACGTCGTCAACGGCGACACCAATACCATCGCCATCTATACTGCGGCGGAAATCGCCTTCGACACCGTCCCTGGCACCACGTACCAGATCCAGGGCATCACCGCCTTCACCGCGAGTTGGCAAAACATCGGCTCCCCCATCGTCGGGACGGGTAGCACCGTGAGCTACGTGACCCCGACCCAGGGCACCCAGCAGATGTACTTCCGCGTGGCGCATAATCCGTAATTGGAAATTCGCAGCGTTTTGGTTGGTTGATTGGTTGGACCCCTCCCCGGTGATGCGGGGAGGGGTTTTTGATTTTGTGGCCGCCGGCGCCCGACCCATCGTCGCCAGCGCGCCGTTTTCAAAACAGACATGGCGGCTAATCGGAGGGTTGGCTACTCTGGGCAACCGTGAACCAACAAATCCTCCTCGCACAACGACCGGACGGTTTTCCCAAGCCATCCGATTTTCAACTGGTGACCTCGCCGATACCCACGCCGGCGGCCGGCGAAATCCTCGTACGCACGCTTTATCTTTCCCTCGATCCCTACATGCGCGGACGCATGAATGATAGAAAATCCTACGCGCCGCCGGTCAAACTCGGCGAAGTCATGGTCGGCGGAGTAGTGGGCCAGGTCGCGGCCTCCCTCCATCCGCAGTTTCGACCCGGCGACTTCATTGAGGGTTATCTGGGCTGGCAGACTCATGTGCTGTCCGACGGCCAGGGACTGCGAAAATTGGATCCAAACCTGGCACCGATTTCAACCGCCTTGGGCGTACTCGGCATGCCGGGTTTGACGGCCTACTTTGGTTTGCTGGCGATCGGCCAGCCGCAGGCGGGCGAAACGGTGGTGGTATCGGGTGCGGCCGGCGCGGTCGGTTCCTTGGTGGGACAAATCGCCAAGCTCAAAGGTTGTCGCGTGGTGGGCGTGGCCGGGACGGACGACAAAGTGGACTACCTGCTAAAGGAACTGGGCTTCGATGCCGCGTTCAATTACAAGACCACCGCGGATTATTCCATAAAGCTCAAGGAGCTGTGCCCGGACGGCATCGATGTCTATTTTGACAATGTTGGCGGCCCCATCACCGATGCGGTGTTCCAACGAATCAATGTGCGGGCGCGGGCTTGTGTCTGCGGCCAGATCTCGCAATACAATTTGGCCCGGCCCGAACCGGGACCGCGCTTCCTCGGGAAGCTGATCGAGAAGCGCGCCCGGGTCGAAGGGTTTCTGGTGTTCCAATTCGTCGAACGATACGAGGAAGGTCTGCGACAACTCGCGGAGTGGTCCCACGCGGGTAAAATCCGCCTTCGGGAAACGATCACCGATGGAATTGAAAATGCGCCCCAAGCCTTCATCGGAATGTTGCAAGGCCAGAATACGGGCAAGCAGTTGGTACGGGTAGCGGCGATGACTTGACTCTTACCCTACGAAAGGCCGCGGCCCCCCCCCTGCGACCTCATGATCCAACGTCATGGGCAGTGAGGTCACGCGCGCAGTGCCGGCGCGATAGTGCGCGTCCAAGTGACAAATGCCCGCCCGCCGCCACGCGGACGAGCACGTCGCGGGGGCCGGGCAGGGGAATGGGACCGTCGTGAAGCTCGAGGGGCTGGCCGGGTTGAACGAGCCGGACGGCTTTCATCCGCCAAAAGCATGATGGCCGACCCGCGGCGGCTCACTGACAACCGAAACGCTCGGTTTCATTGCTCCGCGTCCGCCTGCTCCAAGACACTCAGAATTTTACCGAAGGCGGCGCGAATTTGGCTGAAATCGGTAACGTCCACGGTGAAACGACCATCTTTGTTCGGTCGCGGCAGAGCATGGCCATCGGCGAATAAAATTGTGGCCGATTTTTGCTGGTGATGCGTTCGCGGTCGGACGTTGAACGCCGCCAGTTCCGGGGGACACAAGAACATCGTATCAATGACCAGCGCGCGAATCGGCAGGCCGTTGCGGTTATCTCCCAGCCGGTCGAGTTGGATGTGGTCCGGCGCGTTGTTGCTATAGGCGTTGTCGAACAACTGGGTATTGCCACCGTGGCGGTAATAGTAACTGCACTGTGCCTGGCGGGTGCCGACATTCGCAAGCTGGGTGGCGGCGTCCAGCGGTTGATCGTTCGCCGGGCAGAAAAGCACTTTGGGTTGGGCGCCCAGCTGTTGACTCAGGAGCAAGCCCAACGCCACGGGCGCACCGCTCCCCAGGGAAATCAGGCTGCTCGGCGCGCCGGTGGAAGGATAGAGATCCAAGGGGCTGGTGAACGGCGGCGCTTTTGGGCCATAGGGGATTTTGCCGTCGTTATCCGAGGCATAACTCTGAATGGCGATGCCGATTTGGCGGAGGTTGGACAGGCAAACGGCGCGTTTGCCTTTCTCCTTCGCCGACGTCAACGCCGGGAGCAGCAACGATGCAAGGATGGCGACGATGGCGATGACCACCAGCAATTCAATCAGGGTGAATGCGCGTTTCCTCGGCGACCAGAAACGGAATTCAGCCTTGGAAACGAACATGACGACGGTCCGGGGTTAGGGCACCTGCCGCGCCTGATAAAAACGTCGGCTTGAAATCGGAGCAGTATCAACGAAGGAAACCGACCCGTCGATGTTGGTCAGCGTCCCCAGGCGGGTCCAGTTGGATATCACCAACGCCGAATTGGTGGTGGCTAGAATCTCAAAGCCGAGTCCCGGCTCGCTGCGCAAAGTAAAGTTGAAATGTCCGTCGACCAGACCGGGGTTTAAGAGATTTGGCGCAACGATCTCGGCCAAGCGCACCTGATCCAGGTCCCAATAACCGCCCAGATTGTCGAAGCCAGCGGTGGAGAGCAATTGGATGCCGATGTTCTTGCCCGCCCAGGGATCCGTCGCTTTAACCCCGGGCACTTGAACTTGGAAATCAACCAGGTGCGTGTTCGTCGGGAAAGTGGCGGTCGTGTTCGTAATGGTCGTCGCCGCCACCGTCACCTTGTTGCTGGCCGCGTCACGGTAATAAAGGCTGATTTGAAAGGTGACGCCGGTCTTCATGTTGCCGCCGCCGCCAATCAGACCCACGGTCAAATTATAGGCTTTGCCGACCGCGTAGACGGCGTTCAAGCCATGGCTGGGAGTCGTATTCGTCCCGTAAAGGGTGGTGTAATCCTGGAAGAGCGCAATTTCGGGCAACGCAAACAGGAAAGCCGCCTGGTTGCCGTCACAATTGTCAATGAACGTGCTGGGATTGGGTACATTATAGAAACTGCCCATGAGCGAATCCCAAGGCGTGTCGTAATTCAGTGCCGGGTCATACCAAATCGGCTGCGCCGATTTTTCCCAATCGTCAATCGCAGGACCCGCGTACGGCGACACCGGGGGCACTGCCGGCGTTTCAAACGAATGGTTCGGAACATAAATGCTTCCGGCCTGAAGTGGGCCACTCCACACCAAAAGGCCCACCAGAACAGCCGCCACAGTTTTAGAACGCCGGAATGCACTCGAACTTTTCTCGGCTGGCGGCCTGACGGACGGCTGGGTCCGCGTTGCTGCATCCGAAAAATTGTTAACCGTTGAGGCAACGGGAGGGACGGCAAATGTAGCGATGAATTGGATCATTACTTTGGGATTTAATGCGTTTCAGTTTACGAGCGAGGAGAGTAAGTCGATGCCGACGCTTAGGACCTTCTGGCAAGCGGATGGTTGCGAAACATATGGGTAATTCGAGCATACAATCGACTGCACTTCAATTCCTTTATTCGAATTGTGGTCGGCCTCGCACCCCGGTTTTGATCGGCGCAAGATTTTGTTTACGATTTATGTGGCGTATTTGGCTTTGTTTGCTAAAGTCGCGCCCCTCGTACGTGCGAAAAACGCGGCGGACAAGGATAGCAAAGAGCCACGGCTCGGAAAAATTTGAGTTACACGTGACAACGAAGAAAAAAGAAACCAAGAAAGTCCCGGGGCCGCACAAGGCACACACTTCGGCCTCCGTGGCTTCCATTCTCGGCCGTCCGGTGGTCACCAAATCTCCCACGGAAATCCAAACCAAAAAAATCAAGGCGGAGTGGAAAACGTACTACAATTGCCTGCTGGAACTGCGCGAACAGTTGATGCGGCAGATGAATGGGCTCGCCAAGGAATCCGCCCAGGAAATTGCTGGCTATAGTCTGCATATGGCGGACTCGGGCACGGACAATTTTGATCGCGACTTCGCCTTGAGCCTCTTGTCCTCGGATCAGGACGCCGTTTACGAGATTGAGGAGGCATTGAAACGCATCGAGCGCAATACTTACGGCGTCTGCGAGTTGACCAACAAACCCATTCCCAAAGCCCGGCTGGAAGCGATTCCTTGGGCGCGTTTCACGGTACAGGCCCAGGCACAACTGGAGCGCGATGGTACTTTGCGGCAGCGTCGAATCGGCCAGTTGGGTACCGTGGATGCCGCGGGCGCCACTGATGTCGAGGAAGACGACGAGATCGTGGAAGAGAAGCCCAAGGAGAAAGAATAATAATTTATGGCTCGAGAAATTATCACCATCGAATGCACGGAGGCCCGCAAGGAGGGCAAGTCGCCGTCTCGTTATACCACGACCCGCAACAAGAAGCTCAAGACCGAGAAGCTTGAGGTCAAGAAATTCAATCCTGCTCTGCGCCGCCACACGCTGCATCGCGAAATCAAATAATCCTTATGCCTCGCAAGACCCACACCGACAAAAAGGAACGCGGCGGCCGCCGCACCACGGAAAACCGCACTCCGCGCCCCAAGCCAAAGGTTGACTTCACCGTGGACGCCCTGGATTTCAAAAACACCGTTTTGCTGCGGCAGTTTGTCACTGATCAAGGACGCATCCTGCCGCGAAAATACACGGCCTTGCCCGCACACTACCAACGCAAGCTGAACAAGGCGATCAAACGCGCCCGGCAGATGTTGTTGGTGAAGTGACTTTCGCCGGCCCGTCGCCGCCAGACGAGGATTTTGCTTCGCCCGCCACCCAAAAATTTTGGCGGCTGACGACCTTCACGCTGGAATTCTCCTTTGTACCAGAGTTGGGAAAAATCCCGCCAGCGGGATGCCCGCTGAAACCCCGGCCCTGAGTTCCTAACTCTTCCTATCCGGTTCCGAGCTGGGCAACGGTGGTAGCGGTTGCATGATCATTTTCAAACCTTACCTACCGCATTCACGTAACATTGTCACCCTCACAACGAGTGATTTCAGTACGGCCCAAGGTGACCTGAATTACGCCGCGGGTTACCTTGACTGAGCCGCAGATGAGCACCACTACATGCACCGAAGCTGCTGGGCGAGAGCCAGACGACCGGCCCGCGTTTGTTGACTCCGTCTGCCAACTAAAACGGCCACGCGCAAAGCGTGGCCGTCCTGCGATTAGAAATAATGTCCTGGTCTCACGTTGCCTGTTCGGCTTGCCAGTCGGCTAGATGAAGATATTCCTTGATTTTCCGACGCTCGTACCGGTGCTTCTGCTGCTTCTTGGGCTGATTATCCACTTTGCGAAAAGGATGATTGGGATCGCAAATGGCTTCCGTGATGACTTCGAGGGTTTTGATCATGGCTCGTGTCTTGGTTGAGGTTTCGCTGAGGACAGCCTACCCCGCAAGCGCTCCTTGTTGCGCCTACTTGTAGTGATGACTGAGACAGGCATATTTACCTCAGACGTTACGGAGTATACGACAAGCCTCGGGAAAAGTCATTCAAAATTATTAAATCCTGATCCGAAACCGCCGCAAAAGCAGCGGGAAGGAAGCTCAATTCGATATTGGCGAAATGATCTGACGAAATCTGGACTTTCCGCGCCTTGAGCCCGAAAAAAATTATGAGCTGGTCCAAAGGCCATCCGCGCTGTCCCAGTCTATGCTTTCCTGTCACGTTCCAAGCGCTCACGCACACATCGCCTGCTCGGCACTTCCCCGGTTCGCACAGGACTTTTTACGAGTTGATCAACTGATTACCCGGCTGACCGGTTGTCGTGGAACGCGACGCCGGCATAATTGCGGAGGCCACAGTCACCGGCGCGGGGAACGGGAAATACGCACCGCAACGCGGTAGGCGATGCGGACGAGCAAATCACCACGCCCGCCGCGGGGTTTGGGCAGACCTTCACCCCGGAGGTGCAGGATTTGCCCACGCGCCACCCCTTTCGGGACTTGGACACTGAGCATTGCACCCGTGATGCCAGGAATCATTTCCCGGCCGCCTTGTGTCGCCCGTTCAGGCTTGATCCTCAAGTCGCAGCGCAAATCCGAACCGCGCACTTTAAACCGGAAGCTCGGCAGGGCGCGGACGCGGAGTTGGACGAAGCCCCCGGCAAACGGTGCGGAGCGCGGTAGCCGGAAACGCGACCCCGGCGCGGTTTCGGCCGGCACGACCAGCCGGTAAGTCTCCGGCCCGCGCGGATTGGCGGGGTCATTGACGCGCACCTCCCTTTCGGTCCCGCGCAGGAAATCCTCAATCCGCAGATTCACATCCTGAACAATCACTCGCTGGCATTTTCCGGCCTGCCATACCGGCGCGGACGCTTTGCCGGCATCAAGTTCGCGGTCGTGGTCGAGTCGTCGCCCAGAGTCACGGAGGATTTCGTAGGCCGCATTCACCGCTTGAATGCTCTCCCTCGCTGCAGCGTCGCCATGATTAAGATCCGGATGGTGTTCCTTTGCCAGTCGTCGGTATGCGGCACGAATCTGCGTGGTGGTGCAGCCGCGGTCGAGGCCAAGCGTGGCATAATGATTGATTTCAGTGCGTTGCAATTCCCGACCTTACCACGCAGGATTGGCCTCGTCAGCTTCTTTGCAACCCGCAATTGCATCCGATGCGGAATCGCTGCATGTTGCCGCCATGAAATCCTATGCTGGCCGATCCACCTCAGTCGCGAGTTTCAACATCAGCCGTCGCCGGTTCCTCCAATCCGCATCTGGGCTTGCGGCCCTGGCTGCATTTCCCGCGCTCGGGGCGGAGGCACTTGAGCTGGTGCCGGACAAACCCAAGCGCGTGGGTCTGATCGGTGCCGGCTGGTACGGGAAGAGCGATTTGTGGCGGCTGATTCAGGTCGCGCCCGTCGAAGTCGTCTCGTTATGCGATCCCGACCAACAAATGCTCGCCGGCGCGGTGGAAATCGCCCGCCAGCGACAGAAATCTAAGCGCGCGCCACGCACCTACAACGATTATCGGGAGATGCTCAAGGAGAAAGACCTGGAGATTGTGCTTATTGGCTCGCCGGACCATTGGCACGCGCTGCATGCGATTGCGGCCATGGAAGCCGGGGCCGATGTCTATCTGCAGAAGCCGATCAGCGTGGACGTGCGGGAAGGTGAAGCGATGCTCGACGCGGCCCGCCGGCACCAGCGCGTGGTTCAGATTGGCACACAGCGAAAGAGCACACCCCATTTGATTGCTGTGAAAAAGCAGATCGTCGATGCCGGCCTCTTGGGCAAGATCGGCCACGTGGACCTGTGTTGCTACTTTCATATGCGAGCCAACGGCAATCCGCCGGTCGAACCCGTCCCGGCTTTCCTCGATTACGAAATGTGGACCGGTCCCGCACCGTTGCGTCCGTACGACGGCCTGCCCCACAAGCGTTGGTGGCGTACGTTCCGCGAATACGGCAACGGCATCATGGGCGACATGTGCGTCCACATGTTCGACACCGCGCGCTGGATGCTCGGCCTTGGCTGGCCCAAGCGAATCAGCTCGGTCGGCGGGATCTACGTGCAGAAAGATGGTAAGTCGAACATCACCGATACCCAGACCGCCACGTTTGAATACGAAGGCTTCGAGGTCGTGTGGCAACATCGCACCTGGGGCTCGACGCCGGACCCGGATTACCCGTGGGCTCTGTTCATCTACGGGGAGAAGGGCACCCTCAAGGCCAGCACCATGCGGGCCGACTTCATCCCGCTCGACCCGAAGGCCAAAGCCATCCACTTCGATTGCCAATATGAGCGCGAACAGTATCCCGAGGACGGGGCGGAAAAAGACATCGAACTAAACGCCGCTCCGGCTACGCGTCGGCACCTGCTGGATTTCCTAACCACCATTGAAAAACGCAGTCGACCCGTCGCCGATATCGAGACCGGCCATGTCTCCACGGCAAGTTGTATTCTCGCCAACCTCGCCATGGACCTCGGCCGACCGTTGGTTTACCACCCACAAGAGCGGGTGGTCGTCGGCGATCCGGCCGCGACAACACTTCTGCGCCGGGCTTACCGCGCGCCTTGGCGGCACCCAGCAGCTGAGTAGACCCCGCGCAGTGACAGCCTTAAAGGCCGGCGGACAAGGTGGGATTCGGCACCGACGCGGCGACAGCGGGAGGGCAGGATTCCGCGAGAGGCAGCAAAGTGGCCTTTTTGAGCAGGCGGCAGAATTCTTTCTTGCTCACCCGGTGATGGCTGCCTTTTTTAGCGGCAAGTGCACTGGTGGACTTGTATTCCACTTCCAAGCGTTCCAATCGCACGATGCGAAGGTATTTTTCGTCAACGTGCCAGATTTGGCCTTGCCGCAGCTTGATCGTCATCGACATTCGATTTTGGAACCACCCGGGGCCGCGCGAGGAGTGGGGAGAAACTCGGTCCCGCCGGATTCTCAAACCGGGCGCGCCTGCCAGTGCCAGTGGCGGAGGGTTATTTTTTCTTCATGGCGGTCGCTTTGTCGGCCAACGCCTGCTTTTTCTTCTGATCGGCACTGCTGGCCGCGGACTGTTTCTGGTTGGATTTCTTCTGGTTGGATTTCGGGGATTTGTCGCCCATAGTGTTATTTTTCTTCAACGAATTATCTCCCGTGCGGCATGCTAGTTTCGCCGCCGGGAGGCAGACTATGCTCGCCAGAGCGGTCATTGTAAATGCTGGCGGCGAACTCATTTGCCGGGTACAGGAGTGAATTCCTGCCCCCTAAAATTGTTGCCGATAGTTGTTGCTATCCCCTCGGAACCAGTGGAAACTGCGACCGTCTGTTAGATAGCTTGTCACTTCCACGGCATGGTAAATCCTCAGGTGAACTTGGTTCAGTGATGATTTGAAACCCGGCGTTCGGGAACAGTCTGGTAAGCGCAGTGTTAGTCTGGACAGTAAAACATCACATGAGTAATAAATTGTTTGTGGGAAATCTT
>JANXWY010000020.1 GCA_025350905.1 Verrucomicrobiota bacterium | reverse complement strand
ATCGGGGTTCGCTGGGCATCCGTGAACTCAACGTGCGGTTACAGAATGAACTCAACCCTGCCCACGCCGACGAGCCTTCAGTGGAAAAGTTCGGCTGGCAGTTCCGGCCACGGGACAAGGTGATCCAGACGGAGAACGACTACGACAAGGATGTGTTCAACGGCGACATCGGCCAGATCGTGAAGATTGATCCCGTCGAGCGCGAGGTTGTGATCCGGTTCGATCAGCGCGAGGTTGTTTACGATTTCGGCGAACTGGACGAAATCTCGCTGGCATACGCGATCACCGTCCACAAATCACAGGGATCGGAATTCCCGGCGGTCGTGACGCCCTTGGCCACGCAGCAGTACCTGCTCTTGCAGCGCAACCTCGTTTACACCGGCATCACGCGGGGCAAAAAGCTGGTCGTGCTGGTCGGGCAGCGGAAGGCGCTGGCGATAGCGGTGCGGAACAACAAGACGGAGAACCGGTTTTCTGGATTGCTGGCGCGGCTGCAACAACACAGTTAAAGTGCATACCATGAAAACATCAGACTTGGTGTTCGTCGGGATCAAAGGGTCAGTCGTCGCGCTTGATCGGACTTCAGGCCAACAGGTTTGGGTAACCCATCTCAAAGGGTCGGATTTTGTAAACGTCGTCGTGCAAAACGATACGGTGCTTGCCACTTGTTACGGCGAGTTATTTTGTCTCGATCCACTCACCGGCACCGGGCTGTGGCAAAATCCGCTGAAGGGCTTCGGCATAGGACTGGCCACGATTGCTACAGCAGGCAGCTTGGGAAGCAGCAATGCGCCGTTGTTGGCTGCGAAACGTCGTCGCGACGAGGAATCGGCGGCGGCGGCGACCGCCGCAACCGCATAGCTAATGTCCTTCGCACGAACGGAAGTGGCGGTGACAGTCGTCTTGGTGACTCCGCCCAGCCCGTTTGGTAGAGCACTATGTTAATGATCATCGACTTTACGGTTGAGGGTTTCCGCGAAGGTCACTAAGGTTGAGCTTGATTCCGATGAAAACGACCCAGTTGCTCAAATTCAGGCAGCGCCATCCACGGCGCAACCTTCCGGCGGCGCTTGCTCGCAAGCGCGGTGAGTCCAACTTTGTCTCGACCTTCAGCAAATCGTACATCGCATCTATTGCGTCCGGCGGTTTCGGCGGCAAAGAATTCGCCCTTTCCGGCTTTGGTATTGCGGACTTTGTTTGGATCGCATGGAGGAACGCCGTCAATCCTGACGAAGGACACGCCCTCTCCATCGAAAAACTCAAGTCCTTACTAAACCGGCACAAGCTCACCGCGTTCGAGATGAAGCTGTCCGACTGGCGCAAGGGACTCGCCCAAGCCTACCGCTATAGCTACTTTGCCGATCTGGCGGTGCTGGTGGTGCCGCCCGATGTTGCCGCCACAGCCAAGGCCGACCTCCGCCTGTTCCGTGAATCCAACGTCGGCCTTTGGAGCTTCAATCCAGCCACGGGTGCGATCCGCAAACTCTTTACCCCGCGTGGTTCCGGCCCGCGCAGCGCCAAAGCCAATGCGAAAGCCCTTGAATCGCTTGGGCGCAGCCTAAAGTTCAGCCAGCTTCTTAAATAGCACCAGTCCGTCTGTCAGGGGCTGGATGTGTTCGTCGTTCGATTTTTGGTCAAGACGCACTCCCCGCGCCTGCACCATCTCGTAGAGTAATCCCGCCTGTTTGATTGCGTCGCTGCACTGCTTCAACACCTTGGTCTTATCCGTCGCGGCAAACCCCGCGCTGAGTGCTTTGACAGCTTCCCACGACTGCACGACTTCCTTGTTGCGCGGCGGTTCTGAGCCTACTGATGGATCAGGATCATAAAGGGCGTCTCCGGCGAGCTTGTTCACTATCGCGGGGAACAGTTTCCGAAGCTGGTTGAACTCGAAGAATGTGATCCGGTTTAGCAGTGCAAGCGAGAGATAACGCTGAATAGGCAACCGCCCGCCGCCCGCCGACGGCGCGAACCGGTCGAGGGAAAACACCTTCAGATTCGACCACCAGCCCAATGCGCCCGCCGAGCCGCCCGCCACGCCAAGAAACGGCGTCAGGATGTCCGAGTAACCGTTGACGACCTTGAACCCGTTCACCGCCAGCGTGTGATTGATGAACATCCATGCAGCGATGACATCCGCGTTGTAAATATCTGACCGGGCCTCGGTGTTTCGCGCCGAGATCAGCACATAAAATCCATCGGGTGGATCATCGAGCAGCGTGATTTCGTTGATGAAATCCACCAACTCCTGTTTATCCAGCACGGCGTTCCGGGAGATGGCGAGTGTTGCATAGACAGGCCGCTTGTCGTTCAACGCGGCATATTGGGACTTGGCCAACCGGATGAAGTTCTTCGATATGACCGACTCGATGGAATTAAGCGAATTCGGGATCAGGATGTTCGGAGCGATAATGCCGGTAACATTCAGACCGCTCTGAAACGTCAAAGCCGTCGTGAGTTCCTTTTCGATCTGGCTTTCGCGCTCCAGTTGGCTGCGACGGCGCGGCTGGAAATAAGACGCGTAGTCTTCCTCCAGCAGCCAACCGAGCCGGGCTTCCTCTGTGCCATTCAGGAAGATGGCGTAGTATTGCGGGTCAAAAAGCCGTTCGGCGGTTGGAGACGCCGCTTCCACCGCCGACAGCTTTTCCTTCAGCGCAGGCAGTGAAACATCGCGTGGGCTATAGATCACTCCGTCGAGCAAACCCCGCGCAAATCCTTCGGTGATTTTCTCGCCTTCGGAGGCACCATGTTGAGCAAATAGTTTCATGAGCCACTCTCCATTCTTTGAATCAGCACTTTCAGGTTAGCCGGGCGCAGCGCCGGTTTCTTCTTCAACATCTGGTCAATGATCTGACAGAAGCCGGGCGAAAGATCGTTGCGGTGGTTCGCCAGCGGCGTGGCCGGTTGGTGCAGAGCGCGGGAAATTGTGTGCATTAAGTCGTCTCGGTCTTGGGCCAGCGGGTGGCGCTGAGCGCCGTATTCATACACCGTCATGGCGGTGGTGTAGAGATCGGTGCGGTAGTCAATTGTCTCACGGAAAGTCGGGTTCATCATTTCGGGCGCGAGATAACGATATGTGGCCATTGGCATCCGGGCAGTGGGATTCGCCGTCAAACCGGTATCCTGCACCGAGTAGGCGATGCCGAAATCCAGCAGCACGAACTGCCGCGCCGCATTGTTTAGCTTCATCATGTTCTTGGGTTTGATGTCCCGGTGGACGTAGCCCAGCGCCCACACGTCGCGGATGGCCTTCAGCAGCGTTACAAACAAAAGTCGCAACTCCGGCTCCGTTGGTTTGGCTGCACCGGAAGCCAGCAGTTTCTGAAGGTCGCTGCCATCAAGGAATTCCTCTGAGTACGCCACGTAGTCAATGGTACTGATGGTCACCGGTGTTAAGGGAAGTGTGCCCAACTTCACGATCTCCGGCCCGGCGCAACGGCCCAGCGCTTCGACCTCGCGGCGCACGCGCCCGATCATCTCTCGCTTGAACGCCTCGGCGTCAGTGCCGCCGTCCGAGGCGGGAATCTGAATCAGTTTCAGCGCCTCCGTCCGCCCGCCGATGTCCACACGATACACGGCCTTGAAACCGCCCGTGTCCAGCATTGCGATGCTCTGTATTTGCGGCAGCGCCTGTTGGATGCCTGCGTTGTTTGGCACGATGATGCTCATTTCACTGGAAATTAAACAAATGGCCGATGGGTTGCACTACTGCATTCTCAACAAGCTGCCACCGATCAGAGATGGTCAACTCGCGCCGATCCCAGATCAATGAACTCCAGCCGAGGATGGCGATTTTCACTTCTTACCTCCTGACACCCAAGTATCCGCAACTTGTCCGACAACAAAATGCGCCGGTGGTTTCACATCTGCCGTGTAGTCCGAAACATTCACGGTGCTGGTAAAAAGTCTTAACACCCGCTCGTCGGCCTCAATAGTTACATTTTCCTTGGGCGAATAAGATTTGAGCAGCATCAGAAATTGTTCCAAAGGCTGATGGCAGCCGCCGTCCCGAAAAACCAGTGCTTCCTCCCCAGCGGTCACACCGTTGGCCTCCACAAAAACGCGGGCAGCACAAGCGTAAATCCGCACATTCTTGTCCTTCTTCTTTACGCCGGGAAGTTTGCGCCGGACGGCTTCCAGCATTTTGACCAGCCGTTTGCGATCAACGGTGAAGTGCATGGTTATGTCCCTTGGTGGCTACGTCGCCGTTGCGGGTTGCAAGAATATGACCCTTGTGACTTCACTCAAGGGAGTGATCGAGCCTTTGTGGTGCGCGGCAATGTCTGCCGGGTGGGTGGAAAAGCGCATGGCCTTGTAGTGGCCGACGTATTCCCATTCGTTGGTACGACGCTTGATGAATATGGGGACAGGATAATCCTGCTCGCAGAATTGTTTGGCCTCGCGCTGAATCACTTTGCCGGTGCCGGGGATGATGATATTTGGGGCTTCGGGATTGTGGTCGAGCGTGAAGCAGCCGCAGACGACACGCTTGTTCTCGGTGGGGAGGTACTCCACTTCGCTGCCGCCAAGGATTTTGCTGATGGCCTTGCGTGTGTATTTGTGCCCGACGAAGAAAACCGGCGTGTCCTCCCAGATGATCGAAGCGTTGCCGCCGCTCTCCCTGCCACCAGTCACCATGCCGCGACTTTTGCCGCAGGCGGGGCAATGCCGCTCGCCGTGAAGCTGTTTACTGACGATGAACACTTTCCCGCAAACTGGACATTCAAAGGCGATGCTGTTGCCCGCCCAATCCTCTTTTAGCCCAAGATTCTGCGGATCGAGTTCTTTAGTTTTCATTTGGCCGCCCCTTCCACGAGTTTGATTCACTCTGGCATTGAATTTTACCGGGCTTTGCCCAGTCGCTCAACGCGTGGCGACCAACTCGTACTCCCAAGCGCGTCAGGCAAAATTGAGGGACGGCTGGGGCAGGAGCGTTGAGTTGCTCAATCGCTTCATCGCCAGTTCCAACCATTCATCAGTGAAAAGTTTTTGTTTGCGCTGGGCGGCGTCCCGGCCACCCGGCCAGCGCGTCAAGCCTTCGCGCAAAGCGGGCACCGTCGCGGCGCAATGCTCCCGGTTCAGCAGCCAATCCACTGTCCCCAAAAGCTCCATTCCGAGCGGAGACTCAAATCCGTCTATCACGTCCGCCGTCTGTTCCAGTGCGGGCAGGTATCGGCGGGCCGTGCTGCTGAACAAAAATTCCCGGACGTTTTCGGCTTTGGAATCCTCAAACCAGATGGGTTCGAGTGGCCCGGCATCGGACAAACGCTTCTCGCAATGAAGATAACTGCCGTCGAGGCCGTTTAACAAATGCCGCAGGTTGTCGGCATACGGGCCGTATTTGTTGGCGGTGAACTTCAGATTGAGCGGATTGTCCAGATGCAATGACTCCATCATGCGCTGGAGAAACCACGCCAGCTTTTGGACTTCCAGATTCGTGCATTCGATGCCGAGAATGGAATAACGCCGCACCAGTTCGGCAATCATGGCGCGGGCAGGAGTCAACTCATCCAGTCCCTCGCGCTTGGCGGCATTCTGGTAGGCACTGGTCGGCTCGAAGACGGTGACATCAACGCCTTCCAAGGACGACAGCGCCGACTCAATCGCCGGGCGGACGTGATCCCATTCCAAGCCCCCGTTGCCACAGCCCAAAGGCGGGAGCACGATGGACTTGATCTTTTTCTCCGCAATCACACGCTTCAAGTCTTCCAGACCGTCCCGCACCCACTGGAATTTGGAAGGATGCCGCCAGTGTTTCTTGGTGGGGAAATTGATGATCCAACGCGGGCCGGTGAGTGAACGGTTTTCTGTGACAAACATCCGCCCCACACGCACTTCGCCCTTCTTGCAAGCGGCCTCGTAAGCGGCAGTGTTGGCCGGAAACGCCTCGCGGAACATCAGGGCGATACCCTTGCCCATGACACCTATCTCGTTGACGGTGTTCACCAGCGCCTCGGCTTGGGCATCCAACAGATTGCCTGTGGTGTAGTGGATCATCAGAAATAGCAACTCGGTTTTACCGCAACATGCAGGGTTTGTCGCCGTTTTTCAATCTCACCCCGCAACATGGCTTTTTGCGCGTCGCCGTGGCAGATAATGTCCGACAGAGCCGTGACCGGCAAGTGCCGATGCACCAACGCCTCGGCCTGATAACGCTCAAATTTACTTGGGTCGTAAACATCCTTTTCGAAATCACGATTTTGCAGCAAATCCCACGGAATACGGTCGAGTTGGGCAAGGTCGCTGAAAAAGCTGGCCGTTTGCAGATAGGCGTGCCGGTCGGTGAAAACGAAGGAGATTTGCTGCGCGACCAGTGAAGGCAGCGAGGAAACCATGATGACAATTTCACTCATGGGCCGCCGGGTGATGCCTTGGTATCCGGTTTTGATGTTCAGCAGCATCGGTGAGTGCGGCGTGAAATAGAACGGGATGTAGTCACTCAACACGCCGCCGGGCGGAATGGACACCTGCCGGTGCGAACGCTTCAGAATCAACTCCGGGTTGCCGATTTCCACGTACTTCGGATCGCGCTCCGGCGAATTCCGGCAATGCAGGCCATGATCCAGAATCCACGGCACATTGGCGATGTGCGCGATGCGAAAAATGAAACTGTTCTCTGGCTTGAGCGAATTCACGGCAGATTGAGCGACTGTTTCAAGAGTTGGTTCAAGATTTCCTTCAGTAGCGAAAGCGTGACATCCACGCCGGACGTTTTGATGCGTTCGCCTGCCTTGTGCCAAATCGTGTCGTTGCGGGCAGCGTCGAGGAATTCGTGTCCGGCCCACGTTAAGCGGAGCGTCACGGTTCCGGCGGGCTGTCCGTCACCGTCGAGGATGACTTCGCCGTGAACCAACCCGGCTTCGATGAGCAGCGCGGAGTGATACACGCGCTGAGCTTCGGTGTAGGCGGAAAGGTCAGGCTTTGGGTCTTCGCCCTCGGTTTCCAGCAGGAGCCACCGGATGAGATTCATGTCTCGTTTCATTTGGCTGCGCCCTCCACGATTTTGATTTCTTCCAGCGTCAGGCCGTAGAGCGCACACACCAACTGGTCTATCTCCCGCTCCCACGCGCTCACGTCCGCTCCGGCGTCCCGCTGCTTCGCCGCGAGGATGCGGTCAACCAATCGCTCCACCGCCTTTTGCTTTTCCGGCACGGCAGCAGGAATGGGAAACGATTCGAGGCCGTCCGGCTGAACTTCAAACCAGCCTCCTTGCTTCTCGACAAAAACCTTCTTGGCGTAAGCGAAGAACAAACTGGAGTTCAGCAAACCAAGTACATAATGACCTGATGTGGCGGCTGGGAAAAAATAGGTGGTGTTTCCCAGATAGCGCCTCTCTGAATCCCAAGCAAACGTAGGCCGAATGGATATTTTGGTAGAGACGATTTTTGGCTTCCCAAATTCTTGCCAATACTTGCACGACCGCTGCTCCCAAAAGTATTTGCCCTGATCGTCACGTTTGATGAGTTCACTGCGTAACCTCTCAAAATGCGAGTGGATTGCCGGGTAAGTTTCCGCGAAGATTCCTTCAGCTTTCCCGTTTGATTTACCCGACCACGGATGGTCTTTGTTTTCCGATGACTCAATCTTAACAATGAACTGATCTGCAAACTCAGCACACCAACGCTTTATGTCCTTGCCGCGCATGTAGGGTTTCAGAATTTCGGCGGACGACTTATGTTCGCGAACCAACCGGTCGCGTGTTGCGCGGTCAACCACGAACGCTTCATTGAGTCCAGTTGTGAGTCCGCGCGAAACACGTGCGCCAACGAATTCGCGAAGCGGCTTTCCAGCGCGGCGCAATTTTTCCAGAAACCGCAGCATGTCGGGCGCTTCAAGCCGCCAGCCATCAGGCTTCAATTCGGTCTGTGAGATTTTCTGTCCCCGTTCAGGCACAACTTGCGCGATGCGGTCGAAATGCACGTCCTTCTCCCAAGTGTAGCCGAGCGCAGCGGTGTCTTTGTCTGGCGCGTGGCGCGTGCCGGTGAGAATGGAAGCGTAGGCGATGGCCTCGAACACGGGCGCGTCGCCAAAATCAATGAGTTGTTGCAGTGTGAGTTCGCGGGCCAGAAAGCCGCGCACTTTCTCGCCGTAAGCGGCGCGGTAGTATTTGTTGGACGTGATGAACGCCAGCGCGCCGCCGGGCCGCAGCAGTTTCACGGCGCGTTCGTAGAAATAGACGAACAAGTCCGCCGTGCCGGTGTAGCACTCGAACGCCCGCTGGAACGCGACTTTGAATTCCTTGATTTCCTCGTGTCGGACGTAAGGCGGATTGGCGATGACGACATCGAAGCCGCCGTTCTTCTGGAACACTTCGCCAAACTGGAGTCGCCAGAGGAAAAACGGTTTGCGGTGCGTGGCGCTGGCGCGTTTCAACTGCGCAATGGCTTCCTCGCGCCCTTGCTCGCGCAGGGTGGCTTCCATGAAATCCCATTCCAGCCGATCCAGTTCCCGCCGGAGCTTGTCCTTTTCCGCGCGCGAGTCTTCGTCGAAGAATTTTTCGTGGAGTTCCTGAATCCGCTTCAGGCTGGCCCAACTGGTTTGCTGGTGGAGTTCACCTTGCGGGGAATCGGACGCAATTGACGGATGGGACAGATCGGTCAGGCGGTTTTTCAGGCGTTTGATTTCCTGCTCGGCGGCGAGCTTGGCAGCGGCGCTTTTTTTGCCTTCGCCGTGAAGGCGGACGAATTCCTGCGAGAGTGAACTGATGCGGGATTTTAATTCCGCGATCCGGGCCTCACGTGCTTCATCCGGCGGTTGCAGCAACTTGTCGTCGAGCAACCGCACGCCGTCGAATTCTTCGAGCAGGGAATTTCCCTGCATGATCTTGTAGTCGAGGTTGGGTAACGGTTGGATGTCGTTGAGGTTGTCCTCGTCCACCACCATTGAGAGCCAGAGCCGGAGCTTGGCGATTTCGACCGCGCCGGGGTCGAAGTCCACGCCGTAGAGCGAATGTTGGATGGCATGGCGTTTCAGATGATAAACGGTCTGTTCGGGCATCCCGTCCACGGCGGCCAAGGCCATGCGGGCGCGGACGATTTCGTGCATCATGCCCACGGCAAACGCGCCGGAGCCGATGGCCAGATCGCACACGGTGATGGTGGCAAGGAGTTGGTCGAGCCGTGGGGCGTTGCGGCTGATGGTATCCGGCAGGCGTTTGTCAGCGTGCTGCTTGGTGTCCGTGGCCTGAAAGTCGGTGAAGCGTTCCGCCAGCCGCAGGAACAGCGCGAGATCGGTCGGTGGGATGTCGGGAGCGCGGGTGGTCAGGTAGAGCAGCAACGCCTGCTGGCACATGTAGTGGACAATGACGCGGGGCGTGTAGTACGTGCCGCTGGAGTGGCGGATGTTTTCCGGCAGCAGGTTCTCGAACACCAGACCGAGCATTTCAGGATCAATGGCGACTTCTTTTTCCAGTGGTTCGGCTTCGTTGACCGTAAAGTTGTAGCGGTCAAAAACGTCGAGGATGCCGGTGCCGATTTCGCCTTTTTCCGGGCTGGGTTCGTCGTTGGAGAACAGCGTGTCGGGCAACAAGATGTCCGTCTCGACCCAGTTGTAGCCATAGAGCGGCTCGAACAGGCCGCCGTTCAGGAACGGGATGCGGCAATCGAAACGGGAATAGTAATGATCGTCGTCGGTGCGCGGCGCGGCGATGGCTTCGTAGAACAGCGGTTCGAGGATGTCATTGAAGAAATTGGCCGGGCGTTTGCGCTGGCCGGGAACGTGGGCGTAATCGGCGCGGTTCGTAAACAAATGGCGGATGAAATCCTTGCGTCCGCTGCCCCACGGTTTGCCGCGCTCGACGCCGAACCAGCCTTTCTTTTGCAGGAAGTAGAGAAAGATGATCTGGCCGAGCAATTTCTTGGCGAAATCGTCGCACTCAATGCCGCGCTCGTCGAAATGCTTTTTGATGGCGGGCACGGAATCGAGAAACGCGGCCAAGGCATCGCGAGTCCGCTCGAACAACGTTTTGTAATAAGCGTAAAATTCGCGGGTGACTTTCTCGACGCTGAAAGCGCTTTCAAGCTGGGCAACGGTGGGATTGCTCTGGTCGGCTTCGAGCAGGGCGAGGAACTGCTTTTGCGCGGTGTGACAATTTTCGTTCTTCCCGACCAAATAACTGTAGCGCCGGGCGGGTGTGAGCAGGCGGCGCTCGGCCACGAAGCCGAGGTCGGTTTTCTCGAAGGTGTAGTCGAGTTTGACGAACGAAAACCGCCAGTCTTCTTCCTGCGGGGAAACAAAGGCCGCAATGACCGCCGCCTTGCCCTGACCATGACCGGTGGCGAGATAATCGGCTACGAAGTTTCGCAGGGTCACGCGGCCCCGCGCGAGCGTGGTGTCCTTGCGCAGATGAATGACCAGCACATCCACCTTTTCACCGTCGGGATCGGCGTAGGTGCCGAGGCGGGTGAAGTGGTTGACGTAATCCTCGAACGCGGCTTTCTTCAGCGTCCACGTCTGCTTCTTGGATTCGTCGAAGGTGACGGAGACGGGATTGACGAGGTTGCGGATGAAGTAAAGGAAGCGGGCATCATCGAACTTTTGGCGAAAGGTATCGCCGATGGTTTTCCGGGCGAGTTCGAGATTCATGGCTGTTGCACGAGGTACGAAGACAGGATGACTTCACGCGGCGCGAGCGCCTGACTGGCGTGCGCGGCGGGGCTGGCTTGGAAGTACTCCCACTTGATGTCCCGGCGCAATACCGCGAGAACTTTGAGGGGCATAAGATTATCAGGCTTCTTCAGCGCGGCAGCGACCTTCTTGGATGTGGCTTTTGGTAACGCGCCGTCCTCGACCAACCGGATTACCTTACCGACAAATTCCTCATCGTCTTCGGTGTACTGCGGGCAGCGCCGGACGGCCTTGTCCTTGAGCCGTTTCATGATGTAGGCGTCGCTGGGGCTGCCACGATGCGTTGACTCGGCCTGCTCGGCGTCGGCTGTAGTGGCAGTGCCGAACGCGGCCTTGTTCTTGTCGAGCAAATCGTAAAACTCGCGAGGGATGGACTGGCGGGCTTCCTTGGCGTCGGCTGGCTTCAGGATCGTGGCGGCAGACATGAAATCCAATTCGATGGTCGGCTCGCCGCCGCTCGCGCCAAGGAAGAACTTATCCAGTTTGCCCTGCCGGAAGTAGGTCAGGAGCGCGGGGAAATTCTGAACGGCTGGTTCGCCGGACAACATGCGGGTGGAACGCGCCTTCTTCGGCAGGCGTTTGACGCGCTCAAACAGGTCGGGCAGCTTGTCGCGTACGGTGCGGATTTCGGTCAGGAATTTGAGTTCGCTTTCCTCATCCTCGTCCTCGCCAGTGATCGTCTTCTTCGAGTTCCACCTTGCGAACAGATCGTGGGACACGATTTCCTCGCCTTCGGTCAACAGCCGCGCATCCGCGCCGAGCATCTGGATGAACGCATGAATTTTCGCC
>JANXWY010000005.1 GCA_025350905.1 Verrucomicrobiota bacterium | reverse complement strand
GGCTCCATTCCATTTGCTCGCGTAGCCCAACGCAGAGGCACGACGTCGAGAACGTCGCCAGTGCAGGTGCAACTCCTGCCGCGAGCACCAATTTCAAGGAGTCGAAGCCACAGCAGATCGGCACCCGGCTTTTACCCGGATATGGTGAGGTTGCAACTACCTCCGGCTCCACCAATCTATTGCCTCGTGGTGTAACAGCAGCATACCGGGTTTTGACCCCGACGGTCTTGGTGCGAATCCAAGCGAGGCAGCCAGATCAGTCAGCCCGTTAGCTCAAAATCAGAGCGGCAGTCTTACAAACTGCGGACGTTGGAGAGTTACCAACACGGGCTACCATTATAATCGAAGTGCGCCGGTCTCTGATACCGGAAGTCTGGGTGCGATTCCCAGCGAGGCAGCCAATCAAACACCGGCGACACGCTGGCCGATCATGCCAGTTGTAGTTTCGACTCCGCCTTTGTCGGGCCGTCGTGAAGCTCCAGGATGGAGCGGACTCCCGGATGCATGTCAGGATTTCCGATGTGCCGGACAAATTCGCATGTGGCCCAATCTGCAGAATAGCTTTGATACTCCGCCTCCCACTTTTGAAACTGCTTTTCGCGCTTTGCGTCCAGCCATGGCCAGCGTTCGGGCTTGTCATGGAGGCCACAACGCCACGGCTTGGGAGTCAACCGCGCGCGAAAACATTTCTGCGCCTTGCAAAGTTTCTGGTAAAGCGGGTCGGCCCCCAAGGCCTCAAAAACATTTTCGACCTCGGCCGAGTCCGCTGCAACGAGCGCTTGCGTGGCCAGCAGACGCAAACCTGCGCGCGTTCGATAAATCCGCCAACCCCAACGGGAATTGTTCCGCGTCCAGTTTTCGATAGTTGCCATGGCCGCGCTTTGCTCATTGGACGGCGGTGTCAGGGCGGGTTTGCTAAATAGTTTTTTAAAGAATCCTCCCGACGGCTTCGGTTCGGGCAAATCTATGTCCACAAACATCACGCGCGCGGTGTTCAACACCAGGCAACCGTAGCAATTGCGCGTGACCACGGCGGACATTTCACCCGCGTCATCCTTGATTTCCTGCAACACCTGTTCACGAAAGGGCCGGTCCGGATAGTAACCTCCATGCTTGGGCGGATAAGCACCAGCTCGGAAACGTTCCGCAAGCTGTCGCGCCGCCTGATCGGCGAGCGTTTGCGCTTCGGCGAGACTTCGGGAAGACCAGCGCCAACACAAGAAATCTCCGCTGCTTCCTCTAGCCCAGAATTGCGGGAAGTTCATGGCGCAAAAATGAAATTACCATCGAGCTGTGGCAAGACTTTTTCGCCCGTGCCATTTAAATAAAGAGCAAACACCTCGCCGCTCGTGGCTGCGTTCGTGAGAACGCGGCTATTTGAAAAGATTTGGTTTGTCGCGCTCTCACGAGACGCGGCTACAACAAAAACATTTATGAGCGATATACTGAACAAAACGATTGTGCTGGTGCTGAACCGCAACTGGCAGGCGATCAACATTCGCACGCCGCAAGACGCGTTTTGCCAAATGGCAACAAACGTGGCTACCGCGTTGGACATCGAAGGCGAGAGCCACATTCGTCCCGTCACCTGGGACGAATGGATCACCCTGCCGGTGCGCGAGGGCGACTATGCCGTGCGCACCGCGCGCGGCGCGATCCGTGTGCCGACGGTGATTGTGGCGGTGAACTTCGCCAAGGTGCCGAAGAAGCGCCCGAAGCTCTGCTCCAAGACGATTCGGGAGCGCGACGGCAATCGTTGCCAATACACGGGCAAGTTGCTGAAGCCGGACGAAGGCAGTCTCGATCACGTCCTGCCCCGCTCTCGTGGTGGAAAGGACGAATGGGAAAACCTGGTGTGGTCGAGCAAGGACGTGAACACCCGTAAGGGCAACCGTCTGCCGCACGAAGCGGGGCTGAAGTTGCTGTCCGTGCCACGTGCGCCGAAGGAGCTGCCGGTAACGGCCCTCATCCGCAACGCCCACGGCGTCGCGGAGTGGAAGCTGTTCCTGAATGAATAGAACAACGGGAGAGCGGGCGTCAAAGCTCGCTCTCCTCGGTGTTAAACAAACTTCATTTTGAATACCAGAAAGCGCATCCTGATAAAGCCGATTTGAATACATGACTCCCGTCCAACAATTGAATTACGAACTGCAACTCGCCTCCACCGAGGCAGAGGCATTCCTTGTTTGGACTCGCCATCACGACCGATTAAAGGATTCCTCGCTGATATTAAGCATTCCAGGCCGCAGTCCTTTTGGCGTTCGACTTCCCAAGAGGTTGGGTGGTGGTGGGCGACTTGTCTCAGCCTTCGCGCACGCGGACTTGTTCTTCTTAAATGACCACATCTACGTGGAGATGCAGGCCGGACGAGAGTGCACATTTCCGATCACATACACGATTTCATTCGACACAAATGCCGCCAGCTATTTGCGAGGGTTGCTGGAAAACCGCGATACTACGGCTCACAGAGATCTGAAAAATCTCCTGCTTCATGTTTATCCTCACAAACTGAACTGGCAGGTCGTCCCTTACCTTTCAGAAAACGCGGATGCGATTGTCACTGGAAAGCATGACAAAGCCATTTTCGAAACAATTCTGGCGGCTGAAAGACTGGATAATGTTGATGTCGAACATCTCCGCAGAACTGGAGAATTCCGTGTCTTGGATGATGAAAACCATGCAGTCAGTCGAGCCGCAAAAAGACTCAGCGACACTGCACGACATTTTACAAATGGCACCCGCGACACGTTTCAGGGACGTTGGGAAGCGATGTACGTAACGGTCATGTTCATGGCGCTTGAGCAAATTCAGAGACCCGGCGCAGACCGCGCCCCCAAGAAACTGAAAGCCTTAATTAAGTTCATGGACGAAGAGTTGCACTGTCTCTTTCTGGAATTCTTGTTTGTAGCCTGGGACTGGTTTACCGGTGGGAAACAGACTTCCATTTTCAGCAAGCTGCAAAGAAACGCGCCAAAACTTTTGGCAAAAGCCCAGAACATCAGTTGGGATGTTCTGCACGTAATGCAGATGCGCCAAGAGGCAACGTTTATTGTGAAGGATGGTTCTTTCCTAGTGCCATTCTTCCTAACTTTTGACCAAGCGTTAGCAGATTTGGTCAGCTTGTGTGCGATCAAGAGCTGTTTAATCAGCGGTAAATTTCATTATCCAATGTGTTTCACGAACAACGACCCAGAAGCACTCGTGTCTTCCGCAGTCGGAAAGGACGAGGAATTCATTCGGCGATACTTGAGCGTGGAAGCGAATGCGCGGCGCGGCGCTTGGCTAGATCAGCACGGGCGACCTAGCCTCTCACCCGTGCGTCAGAAACTTGAACACGAACTAACGAAAAACGGCTTGCCGGCATGAACACCAAAGATTCACTTCATCTCGGCGTGCCGCTGCGTAAAGCCGCGCGCCGTGCGGTGGAAGGTTCATGAGTTATGGGCGCGACTCGCGACGACTTCATCAAGTACCCGCGCACGCCGCATCTGTTCGGCTCGAAGGGGACGGATGACGACAAACACCTGGGCCAAAAGGAATCTGAGGCGTTTATCGCCGACCCGTCGTTGATTGTGGAGGAGAAGATTGACGGCACGAACATCGGCATTCACTTCACCTCGCGGGGACGCATGGTGCTGCAATGCCGCGGCCACGAAATCACCGAGGGGATGCATCCGCAATATGATCTGTTCAAGCAATGGACTTCGGTGAAGCGTTCGGTGCTGGAAGGGATGCTCGGCGGTCAGTTCATCCTGTACGGTGAATGGCTCTACGCGAAGCACTCCGTCCACTATCGCAAGCTGCCGCACTACTTTTTCGAGTTCGATATTTACGACAAGGACGCCGGGCAGTTCCTCGACCTCGCCACGCGCCTGCGGATGTTGAACGGAACGGGTCTGCATACCGTGCCAGTGGTTCATCGCGGTCGGGTCACGGCGGACGAACTGCCAGCGCTCATCGGTTCGTCAGCCTTTGACAGTGCCTTCGACAATCCCGTCGCGGGCCGAACCGATAATTTGATGGAGGGACTTTATGTCCGCACCGAAGCAGGAGGCTTCGTCACAGGTCGGGCCAAGCTGGTGCGACCGGAGTTCGTGGAGAAAGTGAAACAGAGCGAGCACTGGCAGCATCAGAAGATGATTCCGAACCTGCTCGAAGACGGAGCAGATATTTGGTTGTGAAAACCTGGACCGACATCACGCGTGCGACCAACGCGCAAGTTCTGGAATGGGCCGAAGCCCAATCGTGGACTCGCGCCATGGCGACCTGCAATCAGGATGCACAATGGCACGCGGAAGGCGATGTGTGGACGCACACCAAGATGGTCTGCGCCGAACTAGAGCGACTTGCCGATTGGCCGTCACTCAATCGGGCCGTTCAGTTGAAGCTGTTGTTTACGGCGCTGTTCCACGATTCCGGCAAGCCCGCGACCACTGTGCTCGAACCGGAAACTGGCCGGACGCGTTCGCCCAAGCATGCGCTGGTCGGTGCGGAAATCGCACGCCAGGTGTTGCGTGATTTGGACTGCGACCTCATGACGCGGGAGGAGATCGTGGCGCTCGTGCGTTTTCATGGACGTCCGCCTTTCCTGCTGGAGAAGCCAAGCCCGGAGCATGAAGTCATTTGGCTTTCGTGGCTCGTGAGCAATCGGCTGTTATATCTCTTCGCCCTCGCCGACACGCGCGGCCGACATGCGAAGGAGATGAGTCGCCCCGAGGAGAACTTGCACCTTTGGAAGCTCGCGGCCGAGGAACGCAATTGTTTTCTCACTCCCTACGCCTTTGCCAACGACCAGGCGCGATTCCTGTTTTATCGCGATCAACTCAGCAGCCTGCACTACACGCCACACCAAGAATATCGTTGCACGGTCACACTCATGTCGGGACTTCCGGGGGCAGGCAAGGACACCTGGCTGGTCAAGCACCGACCTGCGATCCTAGTCGTGGCACTGGATGCCGTCCGCGAAATGCTCGACATTGAGGCCACCGACAATCAAGGCGAAGTCATTCAAGCCGCGCGCGAACAGTGCCGTGAACATCTGCGCGTTGGTCAGAACTTCGCGTTCAATGGGACCAACATCACACGGCAGATGCGGAAACGGTGGGTTGACCTCTTTGCCGATTATGGAGCGAGGATCGAGATTGTTTATTTGGAGCCGCCGGTTGCGACCATTCTTACGCAAAACAAACGGCGCACGCATCCAGTTCCGGAGAAAGTGATTCTGCGCCTGCTCGAAAAGCTTGAACCCCCGAGCGAAACGGAGTGCCACTCACTGACTTTTGTTTAATATCGACAAAGAATGGCTGTCCAGTTCCGGGGGCCACCGGGGAAGGCTTTCGTCGCTCCTGTCACCTCAAATCTTCAGGCCCAATTCTCTGAACATTTTCAAAGCTTCGGCATTGCCGCGAGCGTCGTCCACGGGATTGTGGGTGTGTTTGGTGATGCGATACTTTTTCCATTCCGTCGCCTTGGACACGTCTTTGACCAGGCCGGCGTAGAGATCACCGATCCGACGTCCGGAAAAGCCGAATGGGTTTCGCCCGAGAAAACGGTGGAAGTAGTAATTGATGAACTGCCAGTCGAACGCAACGTTGTCCGACACAAAGACCGCCCGACCCTTGGCGTGTTTTTCCAGCCAAACCGCGAAGGATTCCATTACCGTTTTTGGGTCGTCAAAACCAAGGTGCTGCTCCCGAGAGAATCCACTGATGGCCAGCGCCTCGAGAACGAAGCTCTCCGAGATGGGCTTTGTCTTTCCGTAAAACGATTTATCCAGCCGGTCGTCGAAAAGCACCGCGCCGAAACAAACCATTGAAAACTCCGCCGGAATCGGCCCATCAGATTCGACATCAACAATGATAAAACTCATAAAGAATCAATTACGTGCGTCCAGCCACTTCAGCGCACCGTCAAGATCAGTGAACCCGCCCTCAAGCTGTGCTTCAAAAGCCTCATTGAGTAACGTGCCAAACTGCACCCCCGGTTGCATGCCCCGCGCAATCAGATGGCGACCTTGCAAGAGCGGCTTCGGCGCTGAATCACGTAGGTGCATAGCTTCCGCCTTGGCACGCAGCTCGGTCACGCCATCGTGAATCACCCGTGGTTTAGGCGGTCGTCCGAAATGATCTGCCGTCATCACCAGGCAGAGTTCGGAAATGGTCGCGGGTTTCAAAAAGTTCGCGAGCCGTCGAACCGAGCGGTCGCTGACCGTCTGCAAGTGCGCGAGATGATGCTTCACCAACGGCACGACCCGATCCTTGATTTCGTTGGGCGCATCAATCCGTGTCAGAAAGGCCTCGGCCAGCGGTCCACCTTGCTCCTCGTGGCCCGGAGAAACTATGCGCATCCGTCCCTCCCTCTCGGCCTCGTGCGTGGTCTGCGGTTTGGCAAAGTCATGCGCGAGCACGGCGAACATGAGCACCTGCCGGGTGGTTGCATCCGCTGCTCGCCACTCGGGCAATTCCGCCAATGCGTCGCAACAGTGGCAGGTGTGCGTGAACACGTCGCCCTCCGGATGCCATTCCGGATCTTGAGGAGTTCCATCCAACGCGGCGATCTCCGGGAAGTGCCGCAGCCAGCCGGTCGCCTGCAAAAACCGCAGACCCGCTGACGGTCGCTGGCTCATCATGGCCCACTTGAACCACTCCATCCCCACGCGCTCAACGGCCAGCTCGGGAAACGTGTGTGCGATGGACCGGCACAACTCCACCGTCTCCGGTGCGGGCGTCAGATCGAAACGAGCTGCGAACTGCATCCCCCGCAGCACGCGCAACGGATCTTCCACGAAAGCCGAATTCGTGTGGCGCAATACGCGCTTCACCAGATCCTCCCGCCCGCCGAAAAAGTCGAGGTAATCTCCCGTGCGCGGATCAAATGCCAGCGCATTGATTGTAAAATCCCGACGGCTGGCCGCCACCTTGGGATCAATATCCGGATCAACTTCGATCTGAAACCCTTTATGTCCGGCCGACATCTTGGAATCCCGTCGTGGCAGACTGAAGTCCCATTGCCCGCCGCTCTGACCGGTGAATTTGATGACACCGAACGATTTACCGACCAGATCCACGCGACCGTGCGCTTTCAACTGACGCGCCAGTGTTTCGTAATCCACGCCGTAAACTTCGAGATCAAAATCCTTCTGCGGGATGCCCAACAGCGCATCGCGCACGCAACCGCCCACGAGGTAAGCCCGCGCCAACGCCGGCACCTCGCGCAGCAATCGTTGCAGTTCATCGGGTAAATTCATGGCGTTGGCTTCAGTGCGGACATTCGCATTGGCGGGCGGTAGCGTGTCAATCACGTCCACTGGTCGCAATCCTTCCTCGCGGAAATCAGGCTGCGCCTTTCAAGTTGTCGGACGGATCCGAGGCTTTACGAAAAACGAGACATTCGTCGGAATCAAAAGCGTCCGCCCGCCATCGCGAAAAGCATTTGGCCTCACTGATGGACGAGGTGGTAACTTTACATCACTTGGGGATGGGCCAAGATGAGGAAGCCAATCAAGCGACTTTGCCCAAGGAGTTTCAGGAGCATCCTCAATAAATTCCGCAATCCGTTGATCATTTGGACCAAACATCCATTTTGAACTAGAGACGACCTTCATGAGCAACTTCAACACATCGTAACGAGGCGGCTTCGGTATTAAATGGATGTCTAACAGACTGCTTACTTTCCCATCTGCTCCAATACCCATTGTCACAACAAACGGCTCGCAAAAAAGAATGCGCACGGCGTTCTCACGCCCAGCATCGCAACTCCAGAAAAAGACCGGGAGTTTAATTAAATCGCTAATTACTGAAACACAGGCATGCAGCCATAATCCCACTTGGGCAGGCTCAGCTAACGCCAAGAGTTCTCTCATTTCTTCCGGAGAAAGGTCTTTGTCAATGTGAGCAGAAATCTTGTTCCGAGCAGTTGATAACAAGCCTCCGCTGCCAATAGCAACATTGCGCAATAGTTGAGAGCGCATATGTGGAAGTAATCCTCGCGTGCCCGATGGTAAACGAGAATAAGAGTCTGGGTTGCATTCCAAGTCATTGAGTAAGGTTCGAATATCTTCCGCCAGTGAATGCAGCGGTGTAAGCAAGATTTTCAACTTGCGCCGCCGCTTAACAGGATTCTTAGAGCGCTTTGCTGACACCAATAACTCATCAATATCGCGTAAAGACTCAATGCATCGGAATAGCTTTTCTGCTGCAACATTTGCTGGCTGCCAATTGTGAGGCTGTAGTTCTGTTGCTGAATCGATTAACTGCCTCGTTTGATCGGCGAATATGGGCACTGCCCCAACATGCGCCATTGCAGGTTTGTTTGGTTGAGCGTCTTCAGACATAAAAATGTTGCTAAGAATCGCGAGCAAGTTTCTTGCACATAGCTTAGCAGATCTATCGCAGGCGGAAATTTTCGCCTCCGCCCACGCTGATGTTCTTGAGTTTGGCCTCGTTCACGCCGCACCTTTCAGGCTGTCATCCGAATCCTTGATTACGAAGCGCGCACGGAGGCGCGCGACTTCGCTGGCAAGGCCGGCGAGGCGCACGGAATTCAACACTTCGTTGAAGTCCTTGTAGGCCGCCGGGGCTTCGTCCTTCGGATAGCTGCGACAGTTGGTCAGAATGTCGTGCGCCACGAATTCGTCATCCACGGTTTTCTGATCGAGTTCGCGGATGGCGGCTTTGCGACCCTTGGCCCGACCAGCACCGTGGTTGACGCTGTAACAACTTTTGTCCGCGCCGGCATCAGCGACCATCACGCACGAACCGGCCGTCGGATTGCCGGGCAACAAAATTGGATGACCGGTTTCGTAGAACGGCGTGTCCTTGAGCGCGAAGTGATTCGCCGGGATGGCGCGGGTCGCACCTTTGCGATGCACCCAGCATTCCTGGTTGTTCACGATTTCGCGGCGCGCGATGTTGTGGCTGATGAAATACACCAGCTTACCGCGCGTGCCGGGAATGATTTCCTGAAACGCTTCGAGCACGAGCTGATTGATAAGCATGTGATTCACGGTGGCGAAGTTCGCGCCGAGGGACATGTCGTTAATGTAATCATCCGCCTCTGGTGTGCCGAGTGGGGCGTAAACCAATTCGCGATCATTGCCCGGCAACGGAATGTTCCAGGTCGCAAACTTGTTCTGCAAGGACTGGAATTGACCTTGAGCCAAGGCGTAACCGAAGCCACGCGAACCGCAGTGCGAGAGAAACGCGACACAGCCATCGCGCAAGCCGAACACCTCGGCGGCGCGGCGGGCGCGGTCGTTGTCCGCGATCTGCACGGCTTCGCATTCGCCAAAATGATTGCCGCCGCCGTACGAGCCGAGCTGGCGGATCTTGTCTTCAAACTTCGGGAACTTTCCGGCACTGATCAATAATTCGAGTCGAGCCGCGAGATCGTCGCGTTGGTTGTTGTGGCCGAGGTGAAAAGCATCTTCGCAATGCTGTGCCCATTCCGGCGGGATGCCGAGGTCTTTGCAGACGGCCACCGACGCGCCTTCAATCGCGACGCGCCGACCGAGATCGGCGTTCACATGGCGACCTTTCTTCACGTTGCGCTGGCCTTTGCCCGCGCCCGTGGGCGTGCGTTCCACGATGGCGTTGATGAGCACGCGGCGAACCGTTTTGTCCGCTACGGCATCCACTGGAAGATCAAGCTGGAGCAAGCTCATGGAACATTTGATGTCCACACCGACCGGACCGGGATAAACGTGCGTGGGCGAAACGAGCACACAACCGACGGGCGCACCATAACCGGCGTGCGCGTCGGGATTGAGCACGAGATCAGTCACGCCAGGAGCACCGCGTGAGTTCAATGCCTGTTCGATGCACTTAGCATCGAAGGCATCGCGGATGGCCGCCGTGCCGATGACGGTGATCGGTTTGCCTTTATCGCCCGGCGCGGGAATGAAGCCAGTGGCTTCGCCCGAAGGCTGGATGATCGGCTTGGTTGTTTCTTTGTTCATAATAAAATTAAATCGCCGTGGTGTTTTCAGACTTCGGTGGAACATCCAAGCGCGTACTCTTAAGAATGTACTCCGCATTTCCGCCGTCGTCTTTCCATGCGTCAGTGTTGCTGACAGTTTTATAGCCAAGTTTCTTCTCGTCTCGAACCATCATCTTTTGCCCTGAGAGATCACGCGTCTCAATGAATGGCGCTGTCTGATGAGCGATGGAACTAATTTCCCAAGAATAAATCAGTGGTGGCATCCCTGGCAGCGTGTAAAGCCCCTCGAAATAAAAGAACGGATCAATGCCAAGATAGATTTCAGCAGCGACATAATCGCCAGCAGAAATGCCTTCCGGTGGTTTGGATTCCTGAAAGGCACAAATGCCAAAATCGAGAACCCAGACTTCTGACGTCAAGTAAACGACCTCGCCGACAATTTCGTAATGAGCAGCCCCAAGCATCTTTGCAGATTTCGCCTGCACCTGACTCTTCCGATACGTCTGAGAAAAGAATTCCAAGGCAAACTCCGCACGCTGCCCCACCTTGAAATTGTCGTAGTTTCCATCTTGAATAATCCAAGAAGAAAGCCCGACCTCCCATTCATGCTGGGTTAACTTGGTGTCGCTCATAGTTTTTCAAATTGTTTTCCCAAATAAACAGCGCGACAAGTTTTTGCCGAAACAATCGCTCTACCACTGAGCTACGGCCTCATCCAGTGAGACCGACGGGAGTCGAACCCGCGACCGATGTAGTTCCAACGGCATTCGCGCCGAAATCATTCTGTTACCAACGACCGACAAAAAAGACGCGACGACAAGGTTTGGAGAAACATTTTCCGCTGCTCTACCAACTGAGCTACTCCGGTCATTTTTGGGACCGGAGGCCGGATTCGAACCGGCGACCGTCGGATTACATGTAGTTACTCCGGCATTCGTCGCGAAAAACTGTGACGACAAAATTGATGAAACGTATTAACGCGCTCTACCGCTGAGCTACGATCCCATCTGTTGGAATCGGCGGGACTCGAACCCACGACCTCGTCCTCTTTAAGGATGTAGTTCCACTGGCATTCGTCACAAAATCTGCAAACTGGCGACAAGGGTTGATGAGAATTCTCAACCAGCCTTGCGGCTGATCGGGCGGAATTTGAATCCGCTGGTTGCCAATGTATTCCCATCTGCATTCGCCATAAAATTCAAGAAACAGCGCGACAATCGGGTGCAAGACAGTTTGCTGAGCTATTTCGCTCGCGCGAAACCGGGATACGAACCCGGGGCCTCCCGGCTGGGCCGGGTGCTCTACCATGTAGTCCTGCGGGCATTCCCGCCGCTTCAAATCTCTCAAAGATCAATCTCCATTCAAAACAGGCCGACAAGTTTTTGCCGAGACTTTACAGTTTGGATGTAGTCCCAGGCGGCATTCGGCCCGCAAAATCTTCTTCCGCTCCGCCCGGCCACGCCCCAATTGACGTGACCGGGCACGCTTTCCTGATCGCTCACAATTGGAGCGACTCAATCTCACCCACCCAGTGATCGGCACCGAGCCGACCTTCCGCGAACACCGCGATGACCTGGAACACCTGGTCGGAAAATCCGCCAACGTTCAAAATGTCCTCGCGTTCTGCAGCTTGCACCGTGGCATACGGCTGGATGTCGATGCACACCAACCGCGCCTGCGGATTGAACCGCTTGAACACAGACCATTGCCGCATGGTTTCCGTGCCGCGACCACCCTTGGCGTCCACCCACGACTCGTTGTCAGAGACGAACACCACCACGTCGCCTTTCGCCTGCTTCTTGTTCAACCACGCGAGCGGCGCGCTGCAGTTCGTTCCACCACCACCGATCGCGGCGAGCTTTTGCGCGTTGGTCATCACACTGTCGCGACCATTCAACTGCACGCTCACCACGTCCGACTCGAACGGAATCACTTCCGCCCGCGGATTCTGGCGCAAGATGGAGGCTGCCACCAAGGCTGCCACATCAATGCACCGCACGGCCGTCGTCGCACCCACGCGATGACCCGTCACTGGCGAACTCATCGAACCGGACACGTCCGGGCAGACGTACACCTTGCCCGTGATAAGCGGCACGTTCTCGGTCGCGACTTCCATCGCGTCCTGGAGCGCATCCCGAACCAAGTTCGGCACATCGCCACCAGCCGCCTTGAACGCCATCAACAACTGATACGGAAACACGCGGGCGCGTTTCACCGCATCGGCATTGGCGAGTCGATTGGCGATCAATTTCACCATGACCTCGTTATCGAACACACCGTGCCGGGCAAAGGTGTTCAAGTTCATGCGCGTCATCTGCCACGGCGCTTTCTTGGCGATCGCGGTCCACTCGGCCTTGCCGAGATCCAACGCCGTCAACATCTGGAACGCGACATCAGGAACCAAGTCGCGCTTTCCAGCCTTGAACGCCTCGAACTGCTTCACGATCTCCGGCAACGCCTCCGCCTGGTGCGGACGACCAAGCAAATAGCCGTAGAGCGCTTCGCGAGTCTGATTACCCGGCTTCGGGTGAACCATCTTCACGAGGTCGGCCAACGAAGGCGCATTACCCACCGACGCCCGGAACAACTGTTCGTCAGTGCGCGTTTCGAGCCAGCGCTGCACGAGTTTCTTGGAAACCGTGCCGAGGGACTTGCGGCCTACCACGCCGGAGCGCAACACCTGGACGAAGTTGCGAAGCATCTTGCCGTCGTCGATCACCCGGTCGAACACGGTGCGGAGCAACTGCGTATCCTTCACTGACAAGGCCGCGCACAATACCGCCGGCATGTCCTTCATGAAGCCCTTCTCCCGGGAATACACCGCGGTCTTTGCAATGAACTCAGCGTCCACCTCCTTGGCCAAGTTCAACACCTTCTGGAGTTGATCGTCAGCCGAGGCGTAGTAGGTCGAGTTCAAGCAACCGGTCGCCGCGTATTGGGCAAGCGCCTGTTTCGGCGCGAGCGCATAGGCCGGTCCGCCAGCCTCGTTGGTCGTATCGGTCTTCGGGAGCAACGCTCCCCGCAAGGATTGGAACAAAGTCTTGTTTGCCATAATCGTCTCTTTCGTTTTCTGCTGCCAACTCCTATTGCAGCCGCTGTGCCATGCTGAAAATGGCGGGGCGTGACCCGCATAAAGCATAATGGATACAGGCCTCCAGTGGCGTTATTGAGGATTTGAGAGATTGGATTTGATGAGGACGATAACTAGCGGATATGCTATATGGCAGGAATAATAGCTATGATAACTAAGAAACGGGTAGTAATCGGCTTGCTGGGCAGCGTTCTGGACTCCGGATTCCACGAAGAACGATGGAAACGATGGCGTCCGACCATTTCCTTGTGCAAACACGCGGAATTGCCCGTCGATCGCTTCGAGTTGATTTACGATCCCAAGTTTACCGATACGGCCAAAGCGGTGATGGCCGATATTCCCCGTGTCTCCGCAGCCACCGAAGTCAGGGGCACGCCGCAACCGTTGCGCGACCCGTGGGATTTTGAGGAGGTTTATGCCACCCTGCATGAGTTCGCGCGCGGTTACGATTTCAAGCCCGAGACAGAAGATTATCTCGTCCATATCACCACTGGTTCCCATGTGCAGCAGATCTGCCTGTTTCTGTTGACCGAGTCGCGGCACTTCCCGGCCCGCTTGGTGCAGACCTCACCCGCCGACAACAAGCGCCGCGGGCCCGATGGCAAGTTTGCCATCATTGACCTCGATCTTTCCAAGTATGACCGGCTAGCCGCCCGCTTTGGGAAGGAACAGAAGGAGGCCCGCTCGTTTCTCAAGTCCGGCATCGCCACGCGCAGCAAACAGTTCAACCAACTGATTGAACAAATCGAGCACGTCGCGATTCACGCGAAGGAGCCGATCCTGCTGACCGGGCCGACCGGGGCCGGGAAATCGCAACTGGCCCGCCGCATTTACGAACTCAAAAAATCCCGACACCAAATCACTGGGGCCTTTGTGGAAGTGAATTGTGCCACCTTGCGGGGTGACGCCGCGATGTCAGCGTTGTTTGGCCATGTGCGGGGCGCGTTTACGGGGGCGCTGAAAGATCGTCCAGGCCTGTTACGGTCGGCGGACAATGGGCTGCTGTTCCTCGACGAGATTGGGGAACTCGGATTGGATGAACAGGCGATGCTGCTCCGGGCTTTGGAAGATAAACGATTTTTGCCATTTGGCGGCGACCGGGAAGTCAGCAGCAACTTCCAGTTGATTGCCGGCACGAATCGCGAGCTTCCGATCGCGGTTCGTGAAGGCCGTTTCCGTGAGGACCTGCTGGCCCGAACGAATCTTTGGACATTTCATCTCCCGGGCTTGCGCCAGCGCCCGGAGGATATTGAACCCAACCTTGATTACGAATTGGATCAATATGCCCGCAAGGGCAGCTTGCGCGTCACGATGAGCACGGAAGTTCGCGCGGATTTCCTGAAGTTCGCCCAATCATCGGCAGCCAAATGGTCCGCCAACTTTCGCGACTTGAATGCCTGTATCACGCGCATGGCCACGCTTTCACCCGGTGGCCGCATCACCGCTGCTGTGCTGGCTGAGGAAATTGAACGGCTGAAGGCTGGTTGGTCGGCCCCAATGGTAGCCGGTGACCATGACGCCGTGCTGGCGAGCGTGTTAAGCGAAAAGACGAGAGAGCAGTTGGATCTGTTTGATCGGGCGCAACTGGCTTTCGTCATTCAGGTTTGCCGGGAATCCGCGTCGCTCTCGGACGCGGGCCGACAATTGTTCGCGGCCACGCGGGAAAACCGCAAGACAGCGAACGATGCCGACCGCCTACGCAAGTATCTCGCCCGGTTCGATCTTGACTGGCAGAGCTTAAAACCGACCGGGCCTATCGGGCAAAGCTTGTAACTTATCCTTCTTATACCGAACAGGCAGACTCCGAGCGTGTTTCCTAAGCGCAATCCATTTGGCGAAGCGAGCGCAGTCAATGTGGAGGCGCGGGGCGGCAGGGCGCACGACATTGACGGCGCGAGCGAGCCATATAATTGAAGCGCGAGGCACGCTCCGGTTTTGCCAATGCGAATAGCACAACCAATGCGGATTCCGATGATATCGGACACCTGTTCCAATTCATGTCGGACACCATTCCGGGGCTGTCGGACAGTTGTCGGAGCGAAGCGACGCTCTGCGGGA
>JANXWY010000449.1 GCA_025350905.1 Verrucomicrobiota bacterium | reverse complement strand
TTTGGAGAATCGCGGATTCAGCACCGGTTAGTGGCTTCGGCATGCCCAAGGTGTAGAAAGTCGTCTTGCCGATGTCCAGTCATTTTCCACTAACCTCCTCCTCACCTGCGGCTTGCTTATCCCAGATGAAACACCCCTGCTCACCGATCGATCGGGGCTTTCGGTTCTCAGCACCGTTGGCGGACTCACACAACCCCGCGGCAAAGGCGTGCGCGCGGGCAACCTACCGAACCGGTGGCAGCGGGCTGCGAAAATCATTTCGGCTTTCCAGAATCCGCTCCCGCTGCCGCGCGTTTTATTTTTTTGTCGGCGGATCGGAACCGGATCGCCACATATTCCTGGGTTTCGTCCAAACGGAAGCCGGCCTTTTGAATTTCTCTCGCAATCTCCGGCATGTGGGCCGCCCCCCAAGGCACGATGAGGTGGTCCGATGCCGCGAGCCGAGCCTGGATCTCCTCCAGGAGATGCCGATTGCGCTTCCGAAGGAGATCATCGAAGAGTTGCTCCTCAAAATGCGGGGGCGAGAATTGCATCAGTTGGAGCGCCGTCCCGGCGTTCAAACCCTCGGAATGAATAAGCATGGCCAGATTGAGGCCGGCAATCGTATTCGGGGTGAACGCTTCCACATCGACATCCGCGCGCACCAGTTCGCCCCGGGGCCGAAACTCCTCGTGCTGCTCGGCGACCCCGAGCGCGGTGGCCATGCGTTGGTAATTGATTTTGTTCGTGATCAGATTCCGGTTGTCCGACACGCCTTCCATGAGAATGATCGCGTTGGTCGGAAAGGATTGCGCGAGCGTCTGGTAGAAGTCGGGTTCGCCGACGTGCGACATCGGCACCAACTGGATCGTCTTGCCGTCGTTGCGAACATACTTTCTCACCTGCACCGTCAAGCCGACCGGGCGCAGCGCCAGAAAGCCTTCGCTGAAATGATCCACGGCCATGACCGCGCAAATGCCAAGATAGATCATTACGGCGGGCAGCAACACGACGACGTTCACCAGCAGAAAAACCGCCAGGTTGCGCCCGCTAAAACCTCGGCCGGCGAGCTGGGACTCCGGCATCAGTGGCCAGCGGAATTTAAACCCGCCCTGGACGAGGTAGAGAATACTTAAGCCGACGATGACCTGGCAGACGGAGAGGCCCCAAGCCAGCTGGTGAATCCGACTGTAGAAATAAATCACACACGGTACTGCGACCAATAACGCCGCGGGACTGAAAAGGGTGAGCGGCAGAAACAGCCGTTTGGGGATTCTGGGCGTCAGCCCCATCAGGCAGTAGATCACCAACACCAGCAGCACGGCGCACAGGGACAGCGTCCCGCGGAGCACCGTCAGGATGTGCACATCAAAAAGGAGGATCAAAGTATCATCGACCAGGGATACCATGGCGTCGGCGAGAAACAGTCCGAGGCCCAAGCTCAGCAGGAGGGCGAGCGGATCGCGGGCGGGCGAGGAGTTGCGACTTGGCGTCAGGGGCAACAGTGGCGGCGGGCCAACGTCCACGGGCGGTGGTTCCGATGCGGGGATTAGTGGGGGCCCACTGTCAGCCGGGGGATTATTCTGGAACGGCGGAATCTTTGGGTCGGAGGACATGATTATTTGATGCTCCCAAAATGCACATTCTCCGGCGCGCCCGGTTCATCGAGGAACTGGATCGTCGTGGACGGTCCCAGGTCAGGGTTCGTCCAGGAGCGCAGTGCCCAGACGACTTTTTTGTCCGGCGAAATTTCGAGGGCCTGCACTGGCGCGGTGTTTGGATCAATCCTGCCGGCCCATTGATTGACCCAGTTATTGATCAGCGTATTACCGTTCGGCAAGCGCGTCGCGATCTGCATATTGTCGAACTGGTAGTCCGGCACATCGGCGAACGTGAATTCCCAGATTGTTTCACCTCGCGAATTAATCTCGCGCGCGACTTTTCCACAAACGAGCGTGTTGCCGTTTTTCAAACGCACCGCCGACCAGGCGCCGGGCACGTCCGCCGACCAGACCTGTTTCCCCGTTTCATCGTATTCGGCCACCTGACGCATATCCATGTGGGCCACCAGATAAGTGCCCGCCTCAGTCAGGCGGGCGTGGCGGAACTGACCGTGGGTGCTCTGGGCATTCCCCACGGGCAGGGAAAATTCCCGCTCCGTTTTCCCGGTCGCCAAGTTGACCACCAACACTTTTGGCGTCGGCCCGTTCTGGATGAAGATGACGTGATTGGTGCCGATGGGTTGTGCGGTATGCGTTTCGCACTGGGACGGCGCGTCATAGTGCCAGAGCACTTTTAGGTCGGGGTTGATGAGCGTCACACCAAATTGGTGGGCAAACAAGATGTTGCCGTTCGAGAGCCGCACGGCATCGCTGATTTCCCCCCGGCCGGCCGGGTCGTGGTAAGACCAGATCACTGTTCCCTGACGGACAATGTAAATGTCGCGGGTCTTGGCCTCGCCCGCGTAAAGGAAGTCATGTTGCGCGAGCCCTTTCCCCGGCAACTCCGTCGGGAAGGCCGGTTTAATTTCGTTGGCGAACCCGGGGGTGTGCGCGAGAACTATGCCGGCACAAAATAGGATCGCCAAGGGTTGCTTGCTTTTGTCCATGCTCGCCAAGGCTAAAGGAACTTGCCGCGAGTTCAACCTTCTCCTTGGCCGTAGTCAGGCAGTAGGGCCGGCGTCGCGCCGGTCTCCAATCTCGTCTGGAAGGGTTCTCCTCAAAGCCTATCGAGCGGGAGCAACGCTCCCCAAATAGCAAGGCCGGAAGGATGAATATGGAGACAGGCGCGACGCCGGTCCTACGCGACCGGTCGAGCCATCGCCGGTTATTATTGATGAATCCCTGGGATAGGCGACATAGTTGGGAACAAGCCCGCGACGCTGCGGTGTGATTCTCCCTCTCCCCTTCCGAAGGGAGAGGGCCGGGGTGCACTGCCGTTGAATTAGGCTTTGGTGCCGAGTTCTTAATCTTAATCGTAATCTTGCTCTTATTCTCTGCGCGGCGGGAAGATTATGATTAAGAGAAAGATTACGATTACGAACCGCTTGGCGTGGCTGCGTCCAAACGCTTAATTCAATGGCAGTGGGGCCGGGGTGAGGGGGCAACGCCGCACTATCATTGACCAGCGCCCCGTTCCACAGCTCCACGCAACCCCTCACCCTCTCCCTCTCCCCTTCCGAAGGGGAGAGGGAAGCAGACGCCGAAATCGAGGCTCTCCCACGCGCTGGGCAGTAATGGAACGGTGCGTGAGGAAGCGGGTGTCTCACCACTTCATTCCCGCACCGCCGCACAAACCATCTCCACCACGCGACGAATGCCATCGTCGCCACCCCGGCTGCCTTCGTGGAAGGGGGTGCCGGGGATGGGTTTCCAATCATCGCGTGCGTGATCCGGCTCCGGCTGCGGCAACCCCGTGAGCGCCGGATCGTATTGCCCGTTGTTCCCGCCCATTTTGTAAATCACCAGGTCCAGCGACGGCACGAGGATGAGCGCAAAGCCGCCCGCGCCGGATTTCCAGTAGGCATCGCGCGGCGCGCCGGCCACGTGCCCGTCCGCATTGTGCTCGAACATCAGCGAGTAGGGACAATGCGGATTGTAGGGTGACATCTGATTGCACCGCGCGATGTAATCCGCCGGCACGAGCTGTTGGTCGCGCCACTTGCCGCCACGCAACAGGCAATAGCCGAAGCGCAATGCATCCGTCGCATGCACGGCGATGCTGCCTGCACCGTTCGCGTGGGGCATGACAAAATCGCCGCGATGCAGGCAATACCCCCACGCGCCCCAACCCATCGGCCTCGCCAACCGTTCATTGATGTAATCCGACAACTCCATCCCGGTGACGTGCCGCAGGACGATGGAAGCGATGTGCGGTTCCGGCGAGGAATAGGAATAACCCGCGCCCGCGTTCGTCCACATCGCGCAGCGCAGCGACGACTGGTCCAGATCGTGAATGTCCTGTCCCGGCACCGGTTTGAGCGGAAACGCCCTGCCCATCACCACCGCCGTCGGCGCCCCGCCTTCGCCGGTGTAGCCGCCGTTCATGCACAAGAGCTGGCCCAGCGTGATGTCCGCCCGCCGCGCGTCATCGAGCTTGCCGTCGGCGGCGAAGGCTTCCGGCAAAAACTGGGGCGTGAACACCTTCGTGTCCAAGCCCGCAGGAATTTTGTCGCGGAACTCCTGCAACATGATGCCGCAGGCGATGCTCGCGTACGCCTTGCCGGTGGACGCCATGTCGGGATTCGCGTTGCGACTGGCGCGGCCGAAATAGTTTTCAAACACGAGCCAGCCATTCCGCACCACGAGCAAGCCGCCGTTCTGGGTGCAGCGCTGCGTGAACTCCCAGGCCTGGTCCAGCCTCCGCAAATCCATTCCGGCGTAATCCCGAATCTGCACGGCATGCGTGGCGGTGCGCCAGCCGCCGGCTTGGTCGGGGGGCGGGAAATACGCAGGTGAGCTAAGCGTGTTTGCGCGATCTAATTCAACTGGGCGCTCGTTGGCGGCAATGACCATCAAGGTTGAAAGCGCGAAGATAAAAATCGAGAAACATCTCGGAGAAACCGCGCTGGACTTGGAAATCATGGTAGGACGTTGCCAGACCGATGCGGACGGGACAACGACTTTAGTTCGGCGAGTCTGCCCCGAAGGGGCTGAATCATCTAGGGAAACGCTGATTTAATCCGCATGGATTTCTTTTGAACGAGGAGGCTGATTTTCTCGTCTGTGTTGCATGACCCACCAGACCAGTTTCACGCACGCCGAGTTTGCCGCCAAAAAGAAG
>JANXWY010000441.1 GCA_025350905.1 Verrucomicrobiota bacterium | reverse complement strand
GTAAAGAATCCAACTCCAAGAGTTGGGATTGTTCGGACTAACCTCCTTGCGCACCAGCAATAAACGATTCTGAGCATCAAACTGAACTTCGTCTGCATAACCCTGCGGCAAATTCCATTTTCCAAGCGCGAGTCCCGATTGAAGATCGTAAAGTCGGGCTTCGTGGCCCGCCGAAAAACCAAACGTGGTGCCGGCCGCGTTAAACGCACCACCGGCATTGTCGGCGAGCTCACCGGCAACCTCGAAGAGCTGGCGCAATCGGCCGGAGTCGGTTTCCCACACCGCCAACGACCAATCGTCGGACAGAGCAGCGAGCAGACGGCTATTTGGTGAAAACCACACTTTCCGAATATTGAAATTCAGGCCGCGTAGTCGCTGGATCCCGCGGTGTTGCTCTAATGCCACCAACCCCACGAAACTCGAACTGCTCGCCGCAGTACTCCCCACCGCCAATCGATCACCAGTTGAGTCGTAAGCCAGTGCGGGAGTGTCGCTGCCACCGGCATCGTAAATTTGGAGCAATTGTAGTCCTGACATCAAATCCCAAACCCGCACGGGCCCCCGGCCGGCGGACGCGAGGGATAACCCATCCGGTGAAAAAACGACGCTTTGAATGTTGTAATCGGATCCGAGGCAAAACGATCGCGGCAGGCGCTTGGCCAAATCCCATATGACAATCTCGGCCCCCGAATTTCCGACCGCGAGCACCCAGCGTTTCGGATCGTTCGTGCCCGCGCGTGGCACGACGCGATCTTCGCCGAAGGCCAGACAATTGATCGCGTTCGGCCGTTTGCCGGGAGCGAGGTTCGCCACCAGGGCGAACGGTTTGGTGCGGAAAACGGTGGTTCGCCCGAATTCGTCGCCCATGGCCAATAAACTGCCGTCCGGAGAAAAACTCAACGCGCGGACAGTTTGTTCGCTTTCTCCCAGCAAGCGTCCATCCTCGGTATTCCAAACCACAACGCGCTCTCCGGTGGTTCCCACCAGTGCTGCCGCCACCAACGAAGCATCTGGGGTGACCGCCAGGATTGGCATATTTCCCTGCGCGACCTTTTCTCCCGGGTTCAGAGAGAACCCCCGCCGCACTTTCCCAGTAAATGCCTCAATCAGCACACAAGCGTTGCTGCCCTGCTGCCAAAACAATGGGACCCCCTCCGGACTCCAGCAGGCCTGACCCTCTCCAATTACGGCCAACTCGACCCGGTTAGTGTTGCCGGAAATCAGCGTCGCCCGATTCGTGCCGTACCCGGCCATCTGGTGCGAAGGCGACCGACGAAGCTTCGACCTTGGTCCAACGGCTGACGACGTGCGCATCCAAACCTGAGAGGGTGGATACCGCCTGGCTGATGATGGCATCATCTAGTTTCTGGCTCCCTGCCTTGACAATGCTTTGCCAGGCCACGTCTGACCAACCTGAATCGCGCACGAGCATGCGCGCGAGCTTGGCGACTTGAAGCTCTGCCAAAGTTGCCTGGTGCGCGGCCTGCAACCGCCACGTGTAAACCAGCAGCGCACTGACGACAATTAGCACCAGCGGGACCACCACGAACGACACGGAAACCATCAGCTTGCGCCGTCGCCGCGTCTCCTCGCGCTCCTCCTCCAGTAGCCGCAGCCGCACCACTGACTCATTTCGATGGAGCATTTCCAATTCATCGCGCATCACCTGGGCGGACGGCTGTCGGTCTTCGGGCGAGGGATCACAGGCCCTTTCATACACGACTTGCAGCTCCGCCAGTTGTTGTCGCTCTTCCTCCGGCAGTTTGTCCAAATCAGGGATTGCACGCGGAAAATCCCTCACGTCGTTGCCGGTGGCCGCCAGGTACAGCACCTTGCCCAAGGCGAAGAGGTCACCGGTGGGCTCGCCGGCACCGTGCAACGGCACGAACCCGCAGGTGCCGGCGAAGGAATTCATTGTCGCGTCCGTGGCCGCCACCAACCCCACATCCGCAAGTTTGGCACGGCCGTTCACGAAAATAATATTCGATGGCTTTACATCCCGATGAACCAAGCCGCCTTGATGCAGGGCTTCGAGCGATTGCGCCAGCGCAAGTCCATGCTCAATGCAGGATTGCACTGTCAGTCGGCCGTGCCGCCTGAGTTCCTCACTGAGGGTCCAGGGGTGATAATTTGCGGCCAGATGTTCCACGGCCGCCACGTCCTCGACGCCACTGGGAGGGCGAGGTAATGGCTGGCGCGTGCGGGCATCGTCCGCCAATTCCATGGCATAGAAGAAGAACCCGGCCACGGTGTTTTCACCGACGTTCTTAATCGGCATCAGGCTGCCATCACTGCCGGAGAGGTTGTCGTAACGACGGAGGCCGCGAAATTCTTGTTCGTAGGCGCGGCCGGCGTCACCCGCTCCGCGACGGACGATCTTGACCGCCGTCCACTTGTTCATCGCGTTGAGAGCCAGCCAGACTTCTCCATAGCTGCCCCTCCCGATGCGTCGCAACAGTCGGTGATCCGGGATACTCGGCGGCGCCGCATCGCGGTATTCGGAAGGATTCCTGATTTCGTCAGATTTGGACATCCATGAACAACACCCCAGCGCCAGATTGGATGGACATGAAACTGCGCGGTCCTTTCCAGACGACGCTCAACTCGGGTGATGTACGGGTTTACTATGCAGGTTCCGCCGGATGTTGTGCAACATGCGCTTTTGAATATCCAACGGAATTGCTTCCGCGATTGTCGGTTCAGGCTGAGTAGGAAGAACCGGGGCACTTGCCGCGGTCTCGATTTCGGTCGCCGGTTTGCCGCCGAGCCCAATAGTTCTTCGAAAAAGATTTTTCATCTCAGTTGATGTTCGAAACCTGAATCGGGGAACCCAAACCAACCGACGTCTAGGTTCATGGCAGCGATTTCCCCTCCCGAAGACGCCCAAGCGCATTATCCACCATTTTCTGGACGCGATGTTTTGCAAGATGCACTGCTTCCGGGGTCACTTGGGAATCTCTGAAGCAACGAACGGTCGCTTCCACGCTGTTTCCATCTACCACGTGATAAAGGTAAAGCCGCATGGTCATCGGCTTGACCCGGTTTTGTACATGCTCCAACCCCGCCCGCCGCAGATTCGCCTCCCACATTAAATCCCATTCCTTGTCCGGGCTCAGGACGTTGTCATCCGCCACTTCAGCCAGGAGCTCGGGGTCGTGCTCGTCGGCCAGACCATTCGCCGGACCGCGGCACTGACGACCTCGATCGCGTCGATGGCTCGCGATCTTGTTTCTGGCCACGCGAAAAAGCCAGGTCTTGAAACTGCACACAGCCGGGTCGTATTTGAATTGTGGCAGACTGCGAGCCAAGCCAATGACAATTTCCTGAACCACATCCTCGGCCTCTGCCTCGGGCAGACCGTGCTTGAGCGCATGGCGATAGATGACCGGGTGATAGCGCAAATAAAACTCCTCCCACCCTTGGTGCCACGATTTGCTATCATCGCGGTTGCGCAAGCGCGCGAGCAGGCTCGGCCGCGTCGGTAGCAATTCCTCGTCCGGCGATACGCGCGGATGCGGCAATGATTCCATGTATCCATTCTATCGCCAGCCAGCCCAATTCCTAGCACGCGAAGTTGGTGAATACTGCTGAAAAACGACGATCAGGAGTATTTTCGACTAAAACGTGCGAAAATGCAGAACTTTTCGCCCGCTCATCCTACCTCCCTTCGGGCTTCGTTCTTGGCAATCGTCAGCACTCAAAAGTTTGCGTGCAAGAAATCGCCGGCAACGGCGATAGAACAAATGTTACGATGCGAGCAACAATTCGAACTCACAAATCAATGACCCGTGGTCCCGGCTTCTGCATTAATTGGCTAACAGCTCAAAAGGAAATACCGTGAGGGAACAAAAATGAAGACAAAGACATCCATCTCAAGCCCTTGGACGGCCAATGTTAGCAGGTGTTTGAAGCATTTTCAAGGAAGCAGCGAGCCAGCGATTCAATCCATTCTGCTATGGAGATGTAGATCGGAGACGCGGACGTGGGCCTTAATTTTTTCTCTCCTCCTTTTCTGGGGATTCAATTTCTGTGCATATTGCGGTGAGTGCACGATGGTTGCACCTCAGCAATCGCTTGGGCTAACATTAATTACACATGGTTTTCTGGGGAGTACAACCGGCTGGGTCAACGAGCTGGCTGTGGCGATCAGCAACAGAGTTGGCGGGAATGTTCTCACGAACACTATTAAGATTGCGAAAAGCGGGTCTAACGGGGCAATACTAGCCCCACAGAACCCCGATATCATTATGACAAGTGGCGCTGCGATCATCATGATTGATTGGTCGGATGCAGCTGCTGGAGATTGCTTTATTTCACCAGATACGACGGTACCGACCTCTATCATTGGCGATCGCATTTTTGATTATCTGGATGCTCATGCGAGCTTGCTCAAGGTGCCGATCCATCTTATTGGTCACAGTAGAGGTGGATGCGTTATGTCTCAATTGTCGCACCGCCTCGCAGCCGCTGGAATCTGGGTTGATCAGCTGACAACGTTGGACCCAAGACCTATTTGTAGCGATGCGCTTCTCGATGTGGCTGACAATGTCCTTTTTGCTGATAATTATTATCAGATGCGCTTGCCGTATGGGTACGCCGTTAGCGGCGCCTATAATATTAACCTAACAGAGCGAGTCGATGGAGGTGGTTATAGTTGCAATGGTTCATTCTTTGGAAACGGCTTGGCTCACGAGCAAATTCACACCTATTACCACGGGACAACAATTTCTGGCGGATACTGTGCGGAGAATGTTCTCATTCAACAGGACTGGTATGACGCCAACTTTCCGGATCGTAGCAAAACCGGATACTACTTTAGCCGAACCGGAAAAGGAGACCGGTGGGCTACATCGTCGGAGCAAAATCGCGGCCCTGCACCATTCCAAGGATTGCATTATCAATTATTTGGATCTCAAGCTCACAGTAGAGTCAAAGTGCCAGTAGTAACACCCGCCTGGCCTAATGCGACTTTTAAACCTTTGGTAAACTACAATTGTTTGGCGAACTCACCGATTGAACTGACTTATTTCTACCAGGACGCCAACAGCTACCTAGACGTTGTTTTCTCACTGGATAACGACACCAATCCGTTCAACGACGACGGAAACATTTGCTACAAACAGATTGGAAGCAGTTCGAATAACGCACCAAGTAGTACAATCAGCGCGGCAACCACGTTTAGTTGGACGCCCAGCAATGCTGATGTCGGCACTTGGTACGTTCAAATAAAAGCTACGGATAAAGCTGGACATGTCCGCTATGACTATCTTCCCAAGCCAATCAATGTCAAAGCGACGACTCAGCCACAGTCCAATTTGGTGATTGAAAATCTCACTGCTACTCCAAATAGCCGAGAGCCGGGTTCTGCGGCCTCGGTTGGATTCACGATTCGAAATGCTGGCCTTGGCGTGGCCTATCGGTCCTCAGCAAATATCCGTCTTAATTCCTTCATAACCGGCGTGAACGTCGACGATCCGCCACTTGTAATCGGCATAGACGTGCCTCGATTGGATCCAAATGAATCATTTCCTATCAGCCAGACTGTGACGATTCCGGCAGTCGCAGCATCGGGAACATACTATGTTTGGGTAACGATTGATGTGAACAACGAAGCCAATCAGAGCGACACTTCGGATTCCTCGGACAAGGCTAATGTTTCAGTCACAATAAATGTGCCACCAGCACCTACAGCAATCGGAGACTTCGTCCAAGTGTTTAGCACCGGAACGTCCGGCTTGCGCGCGCGCTCACCAAACCCCTGCGATGCGCCGTTGATTGGCGCGAATCATTTCGATGGCGCTCAAGGCAGAGTGATCGCAGGACCGCAGCCATGCACGATCAGCGGGGTTAGTTATACTTTCTGGGAAGTGCAATGGAATGATTGTGTCGTAGGCTGGTCTGCTCAAAACTGGATGAAGAAGATACCGACGGCAGCTATTTCTTGCGAAAACTCCACGCTGTCAGTGGTAGCTTCCTTGCCAAACGCAGCGGAACAAGGCAATAGCGCTGGACGATTCACGATTACGCGTACGGGAGGGACACAGGCAGCGTTGACGGTGAACTACACGCTTGGCGGCTCCGCCCAGAATGGCGTCGATTATCTCTTGCTGAGTGGTGCCGTGTTAATTCCGACGGGAGCAAATTCCGTCGATGTCACGGTCACACCGATTGATGACGTTCTTGGTGAACCGGACGAAACGATCATTTTCACATTGTCCGCCAACGGCGCTTACACGGTCGGGACTCTGAGCTCCGCCGCCGTCAGCATAGCGGACAATGATTCTCTTGGCGACATTACTGGATCCGTTACGTGGTCCGGCGAAGTTCAGTTGTTTGGTGATGTAAGGGTTTTGCCGGGCGGCACATTGACCATCCAACCTGGAACAACCGTTCGATGCGCGCCATCTTCTGACGATCGGAATGTTGGCGTTGATAGTGGGCGAATAGAAATAATCCTTGCTGGTGGAACTCTCAACGCCTCGGGCACAAGCGGAGCGCCAATCGTTTTCACCTCGGATGGACCCAAATCTCCCGGCAACTGGTTTGGCGTGCGACTGGTGGATGGGAGCGTGACGATGAGCAATTTCGTGATTGAGTTTGCACAAGAAGGTTTGCGGCTGGAGGACGGCGACACGCGCTTTGATGGATACAC
>JANXWY010000375.1 GCA_025350905.1 Verrucomicrobiota bacterium | reverse complement strand
GCCCGATGCCGGTGAGACGCAGCCGGTCACCAGACCAGCGAAAAATGCCAAGCTGAGTAGGTGGATTTTCATGTGAGCAGAGCCTTTCTTTTCCAAGGCAAGGGACCGTGGAAATTTTTCGCCGAACGAACAAAACTCAGCAACGGCAACCACGAGACGCGCCGACTGCAACCGCGCCAACCCGCCGCCGTTCGCTGCAGAGTATGGTTGACCACGTCAATGAGATGCAATCTCTATCTAGAAACCAGCAATTGTAATTTTATTGGAACGCGGCGTTGGGTGGGTGCAGGCGAAAACGGGAGAGGACTGGAAAGCATGGCGGCTGGAGTCAATGTTGCGCCGCGAAATCTAACACGGATAATGCGCAGCCTCACGCGTTGAGGTCGTGTTTTTATGCGGGGATGACCATGTGTGACCGGAGTCCTGCGCCCAATATCGTCAGGTGGCAACTCACCAGCATTGCAGCCATCCTGGTTTTTTCGCACCGCGCGGCGGTTGAACTCGAAGACACTTCCTCGTGTCGCCGTCTCGCTCATCCTGCGCGCCGACCAGCATTACCCAAGACAACATCGCCGGCAGATCGGAGGACTGCCCGGATGAACACACTCATTGTCTCCGCCCTCGCCGTCGCCGCCTCCGGTAAACCGGTCTTTCCCCAGCCGTTCGCATTATGTTGGGAGTGGGAAGGGTGCGGAGCGGGCGGAAGGAAGAGCGGGGCGCGAGCGTGACGGTTCGACCGGCGTTCCATGAGCCACTTCACGAACTGAGCATGAGCCGACTTGCCTTGCGGCGTGGACTCCAGGATCGCCCGCGCCGTCTCCACGCCTTGCACCCGCGCCTCCTTCACTTTTCGGTTCCGCACCTGCCGGCACCTCGGCCATGCGCCCGACCCAAAAGCCAAACCCATCGTCCTGCGCCATTGTCCAGCGATCTGAAACCATTCCAGTTTTGCTCGCACACGCTTTTCTAACGTTGTTTGATACACGACAGGCGTCCACTTGCGGCATCCACTTGCGGCTTGCTTGGGAGCGCCACCCAACCTAACCTCTTCGGCATTATGGAAAATGTAATAATCATTGGGTCAGGTTGCGCGGGTTGGACGGCAGCGTTGTATACGGCGCGGGCAAATCTCAAACCTCTGCTTATCACCGGCGAACAGCCCGGCGGGTTGCTCACCACCACGAGCAGCGTCGAAAATTTTCCCGGCTTTCCGGAGGGCGTGGATGGTTATGAGCTCATGACGCGGATGCAGCAACAGGCGGAACGTTTCGGGACGCGCATCAAACTCGGCAGTCTCGTGCAGGCGGTGGATTTCTCGAAGCGCCCGTTTGTCTTGACCGTGGATGGCGAACGCCTCGAAACCCAGACCGTCATTATCGCCACCGGCGCCAGCCATCGGCATCTCGGTCTGGAGAGTGAAGATTTGCTGGAGAAGAAAGGCGTGACGTATTGCGCGACGTGCGACGGTGCGCTGCCGATGTTTCGCAACCAGCCGCTCGTCGTCGTGGGCGGCGGCGATTCCGCCTGCGAAGAGGCAACCTTCCTGACGCGCTTCGCGTCGGTGGTTTATCTCATTCATCGCCGCGACTCGCTCCGCGCGTCGAAGATCATGGCCGATCGCACAATCGCCCACCCCAAGATCAAAATGATCTGGGATTCGGCCATCACGGAGATCATGGACGTGAAGCAGGAAAAAGTGACCGGCGTTAAGGTGAAAAACCTCAAGACCAACGCGGAGCAAGTCCTGGATTGCGCGGGCGTGTTCATCGCCATCGGCCATGTGCCCAGCACCCAGGTTTTCAAGCCCTTTATCAAAACGGACGAGAACGGTTACATCCTTCGTACCGAAGGTGCGGCGACCAATGTGTCGGGCGTATTCGTGGCCGGGGATTGCTCCGATCACGTCTATCGGCAGGCCATCACGGCGGCCGGCATGGGGTGCGCGGCGGCCATCGAGGTCGAGCGCTTTCTGGCCGCGGAAAACGCATGACGCGAGTCGCGTTCGTCACCGGGAACGGCGGGTTGCCGAAGCTCCAAATCACCACGGAGTGGAGCGCCGCCGAAATTTATCTCCACGGCGCCCACGTGACGCAGTTCCAGAAGCACGGTGAACCGCCGTTGTTGTTTTTGAGCGCGCAAAGCCGATTCCAGCCGGACGCGCCGATTCGCGGTGGCATTCCTATCATCTTCCCTTGGTTTGGAAAACCCGTGGGCAGGTCCGGACAACACGGGTTTGCTCGCAATCGTTCGTGGGCCTTGCAGGAAATCACGACCCCGGAGCCCGGAACCATCTACGCGCGCTTTCGGTTGCCGCCGGCTCCGGAACTCGGCGAGGGCCGAATCGTGGTCGATTTCCTAGTCAGTGTTGGCCAGACCTTGACCGCCGAGTTGAAAGTAACCAACCACTCGACGGACACGTTTGACTTTGAAAATTGCCTGCACACTTATTTCGCGGTCGGCGACATATCCACATTGCAGGTCGTGGGCTTGCAAGGCGTAGACTATCTCGACAGTTTGGAGGGACACCAGCGCAAGACCGAGGTGAACGATGCCATCCGCTTCACCGGCGAAGTGGACCGAACCTTTATCAACACGCGTCATCGGGTTGAAATTCACGATCCCGCCTGGCGCCGGCGGATCCGGGTGGAGAAAACCGGCGGCGTTTCGACGGTGGTTTGGAATCCGTGGATCGCCAAGGCAAAAGCCATGACCGACTTCGGTAACGAAGAGTATCAGCGCATGGTTTGCGTGGAATCCGGGAACGTGGCGACGAATCAAATCACGCTCGCACCCGACGAAGCAGCGACCCTGACGATGAAGCTCAGCAGCGAAGCGCTTGCGTAAGCACCTCCCCCCTCGGGGGACGGTTCGGTAGGTCACCGCCCATCGCTTGGTCTTCAGCAATAAATCGCAAACACCACCCCGGACGGAACGCCCTGCTGACCGAGACCCCGCCGCACCGCGCAATCAAGGAAAAAGGCGAGGCCGAAGCCTCGCCGATAAAGGTTAAGTCCCCGGTCCCGATTACTTCGTTGGCGCCACGACTTTGGCTTCCTTCTCCTTGACGAGTGTCGCTCCCTTGCCCAGGCGTTTGCGCAAATAGGTGAGTTTGGCGCGGCGCACCGAGCCCTGGCGCTCCACCTCAACCTTGTCCACGCGCGGGGAGTGCAGCGGGAAAATGCGCTCCACACCTTCGCCATAGCTGATGCGCCGGACGGTAAAGGTCTCGTTCAGACCGCGGCCGCGCTTGCCGATGACGACGCCGGAGAAAATCTGAATCCGCTCCTTGTCGCCTTCGACGACTTTGGTGTGCACGCGCACGTTGTCCCCAACGCCAAACTTGGGGTCGTCCTTGCGATACTGTTCCGATTGAATTTTATCCAATAATGCCTGGTTCATAATTGTATTCTGTTAAATCAAATCTGGCCGCCGTGCTTGCGTCCGCACCTTGGCCTGCGCCAACCGCCAGCGGGCTATCTCCGCGTGGTTGCCGGACACCAATGTCTCCGGAACTTTCCGGCCCCGAAATTCCGCCGGGCGCGTGTATTGCGGATACTCCAGCAATCCCTGACTGAACGATTCGTCGACGACGCTCGCCTCGTCCCCCAGCACCCCGGGCAACAAGCGCGTCACCGCGTCGATGATCACCATCGCCGGGAGCGCCCCGTTCGTCAGCACATAGTCGCCGATGGACAATTCATCGTGCGCCAGCATTTCCCGAATGCGCTCATCGAAACCCTCGTAATGGCCCGTGACGAACAATAGGTGTTCCTGCTGCGCGAGCTCGCGGGCAATGCTCTGCTCGAATTTCCGCCCCGACGGCGAGAGCAGGATCACTCGCGTATTTTCCCGCGCCAGACTCTCCACCGCTTCAAAGATCGGCTCCGGCTTCAGTAGCATCCCCGGTCCGCCCCCAAACGGCCGGTCATCCACCGTCTTGTGCCGGTCGTGCGTCCAATCGCGCAACTGGTGCAACGCCAAATCCAGCAACCCCGCCGACCGGGCGCGTTTAATGATACTCTCATCCAGCGGCCCGGCAAACATCGCGGGGAACAAAGTGAGCACGTCAATTTTCACGCGTCGTGCTGCCCTCGACCTCGGCCGCGGCCCCGGGTTTCGACCACCGAGCGTCGGCGGAGGCGGAAGCCAACTTATTTCCGGTCCTCAACAATTTCCACGGAGCACCGCAATCCTTGCTTGGCACTGCCTGCCAGCAAAAGGGACCGGATCGCATTGATTGTTTGACCCTGGCGGCCAATGATCTTACCCACGTCCTGCGGATCCAGTCGCAATTCGTAAAGCGTCGCGCCCTCGTGCGTCACCGGCGTAACGGTCACCGCCTCCGTGTTCTGCACGAGCCCTTTGACGACGTATTCGAGAAAGGCCTGCATGAGCTCAACCGTTAGACCGCTGGGACCGCCTTGCTGGCTTTCTTGATAAAGCTGGCGACGGTATCGCTCGGTTGCGCGCCCTGGCTGACCCAGTACTTCACGCGTTCCAGGTCCACTTTTACGTTGTTGCCCTTCTGGCGCGGATGATACGTGCCAATTTCTTCAATGAACTTGCCGTCCCGCGGGCTACGGCCATCGGCTACGACAATACGAAACACCGGAGCGTTTTTCGCCCCGATGCGCTTCATGCGGATTTTAACTGACATAAATTATTATTTGCTTTCCGTCGCGGTCGAAAAGTTTGCGTTGGCTAACCCTTCCACCACTTTCCAAAAAGGAGCGCAGAGACTAGCCAGGCTGCGAATCCGTGGCAAGTCCTGTTTTAGGTTAATTGCGTCCGCGGATTCCCGCCGGACTATTCGGAGCGTCTAATACGAGCGTTTCGTGCGAAAGATCTTGCTGTCGCCTCCGTTTTTCCGGACGAAAATGCCTGCCAGATCCGGCTGGGATTCCAGCAGCGCGACCCCGCGTTCCACCCCCAGCACACTGGTGGCCGTGGCAAAAGCATCGGTGTCGGTCGCGCGCCGGCCAATCACGGTGACCTGCAACCGCTCGGTCAAACCCACCCCCGTGCGGGGATCAATGATGTGCGAGTAGCGCTGGCCACCAATCTCGACAAATTGTTCGGCATCGCCCGAGGTCGAAACGGCGGCGTGGTTCAGAAACAAAATCCTCGCGGGTTGGCCGTCTTTGCCGTCCAACTTCCCCACCGCGACGCGCCAGTTCCGTTTGCCCGGCGGCGGCTCGCCCACCGCAATGTCGCCGCTCGCGGCCACCAGCGCGCGCGGCAACCCCTGCCCTTTGAGAACCGCGAGCGCTTGGTCGGCAGCGTAACCTTTCGCGATGCCACCCAGGTCCAATTGCATCTCGGGCACGGTGAGGGTCACCGTTTTATTGCGCGGGTCGAGTTTGAGTTTTTGCCAGCCGACCGCCGACCGCAGCCGGGCAAGCGCTTCCGGCGCCGGCAAAATTCCCGTGCGCCGCGTTCGCCGCCATTGCCGCACCACCGGTCCGATCGTCACATCAAAGGCGCCGTCCGAGAGTTCCGCGACGCGTTGCGACTGCTGGAGGATATCGAACAACTCATCGCTCACAGTCACCGGATCCCCGACGGGCTTCCGACTCAACTGCATTAGTTCACTCTCCGGATCGTAATCCGTCATCATGCGGTCCAGCGCGGCGATTTTTGCGAACGCGGCATCAGCGCCGTTCCGGGCCCGCACTTCATCCGGCGCGTACAGCGTAATGGTGAACAACGTGCCCATGTGCGGCTGCTTGAACTCGAAACGCTGCAAGCTCTGCGTCAGCGGCGTCGAACAACAGCCGGACAGCCAGGTCATCACGCCCAACAAGGTGAGGACGCCGAAGTGACCGAACACTGTCCTGCACCCCCGACTCAAAGGCAGCAGCCGACGTAAGGAGGCTCTGACGCTTGACCGTAGCGGTCGGCAAAAACCAGGAAATTTGAGCCTCCTCACGTCGGCGGCTACGACCGAGATGGGAGTTTCCAAACCGGAGCTTCGATCTGCATCAGGTTTCATCGCGGCATAGTTTGACCGTGAGGCGCACCGGAAGCCAGCGCGAAGGTTTGGCGGGCGACGAGAGAACTGATCCAAGATTACGATTCTCGTCGCGAACCGCTACTCGCCGCGATACACCGCCCGCGCCGTGCAGGTTTCCGCTACGACCACTTCCGTGAGCAAAGGCAATTTTGGTTTGAGCTTCCGCCAGATCCACGCCGCGATTTCTTCGCTGGTGGGATTTTCGAGCCCGGCCACCTCGTTCAGGTAACGGTGATCCAGCTTTTCCCAGAGCGGTTTGAACGCGGCGGTGAGGTCCGCGTAATCCATCAGCCAGCCGAGCTTCGGATCACAGTCGCCCGCCACTACGATCTCCACCATGAAGCTGTGCCCGTGCAGCCGGCGACACTTGTGAGTCCTTGGCAGCCGCGGCAACAGATGCGCCGCCTCGAACTGAAATGATTTTCGGAGTCCCATCTTCATTTTATAAAAAGTATCCAGTTTTCAGTTTTCAGTATTCGTTGTTCGAAAGTCTGGCGATAGCCGAGCGCCCCTGAACACTGAATACTGACTTCTTCATTTTTCCCAATCCGTCCAGGTCACCAAATCCCCGAGCGCAGGCCGGCCATCGTGCCGCCACGTCAACGGCGGATTCTGCATCTGGCCCAGCGGGCAGACCCGCGCCACGCCCCAGCGCGCCAGCGTCTCGGTGATGACCTGCGCCTCCTCCTCCGCGGCAGCGAGACCGACTGTGGAAACCTGTCCCCGCACGGCATCGGCGGCCTGTAACGCGACCGACAAATCGGCCACCGCCTTCACGTAGATGAAACGGTGGAGACACGACATCGCAAAGTGCGCGTCCGCCTCATAAACCACCGTCCAGGCGGTTGATTTCTGGCTGTGCCACATCCGCGTGTCCGGCGAGTGCGCGGCCCGGACTTCATAAATTCCCCGGCGCGACGTAATGCTCGCAGCCACCTCGGGCGGCACGTCGCCCCGCGGTTCGCGGGCCTCACGACGCTCCAGTTCCTCGGCGAGCAATTGGGCGAAATGTTCCGGCGCGAATTCCCCGCCCCGCTGCACGTAAATGACATGCGGCGACAGACAGCCGAGTTGGTTCCACGCCCCCACGTCGTCCGCCGCGGCCGCTACGATCTTCTTCGCCGCCTGACCAACCAATGCTTCCGCCGTCACGTAGCCAAAGCTCACGCGATGGCCGTGGGCGAGAAAACGCGTTCGCACCGGCAGCTTCGAACGGATGGCGGCCAGCGTTTCGTCGCTGCCGGTAGCGGTGACGCAATCCGCGGCCGCGAACAACTCCGCTTCCAAGGCCGCGTGGCCGCCGCGCCACTCGGCGATCTCCAGACAAGCGCCGAGCTTGTGATCCGCTTCGTAAATGGAGTGGGCGAACAACCGCGGCAGAAACGACGCCCCACGCCCACACTTTACAAACTGTGCCGAGCGCGTGAACAACCCCAGCACGAGGCTCATCCAAGTCGGGTTCGGAATATTTCCGGCCGCAATGTGGACAAGAAACTCCGGCCCGGTCGCGATGGCCGCCCGCGAAAACTTGGCTTCACCGGGCGGGGCGACCAAGGCATCCAACCGCTTCACATCTCCTAGTTCCTGAACGAGGAGGGCCCGCAGGTTTTCCCGCGTGAGCTGGCCGAAAAACTGATCCAACCCGCGCTCCAGCGTTGGGCGGCCAAAGCCCGTTTTGCCCGGCCCCTGAGCAAGCGCGAGCGCACGGAACGGGTGGTCGGCTTGCAGCCAGCCCTCCGCCAAATTCGCGATGAACTTCACCATGTGCTCCGTGGTCCGCGGCGCGAGGTATTGTTCGCGATTGCGCTTCAACGTCCCGCAGGCCTCGGCGAGCATCGTTGGCGAGAGCGTTGCCTCCGAGGGCAGATCCGCGAGAAAGTAATTGGGCAGATTCATTCGAGGGTCGGGCCGGCGACGGCGTCCAGATGCTCCCGCCTACGAATCGCATGCAGGCACGGCAATCCAAGGAGCGACAGTAAAATCATCAACGCCAAAAGGCCATAGAGACCGAAGTAACTGGCCGGTTGGTGGGCCGCATTCCCCATGCGCCGCACCGCCTCGCCGACGATCCAATGCGAAAGATTGCCGAGCAGTCCGCCCACCGTAATGAACAACCCAAACACCCGCCCGCGCACCGCATCCGGCACCGATTGCATCAGCGCGGCCTCGACCATTGGGTAGCTCGACATGAAGAAAAAGCCATAGGTAAGGAAAAGCGGGACCGCCCAACCCGACGGCACATGCGGAAATACCGCCACGAGCCCGACGGCAATCAACAGCACCGAGGCCGTCCAGCGTTTGCGTCCGCGATCGCTCAGATGGCCGAACAGCGGATTGCTCACGGCACTGGCCAGAAAAATTCCGCTCAACGCCAGACCGGCATGGCGGGCATCGTAGCCATGCGCTGATTGCAGGAACAAGGACCCCAGACTCCCCATGGCGGAGCCGGCGAAATCGCGCAAACTGAACGCCAGCGAGCCGGCCAGGAATAAAAACCAGAGCAGCGGGGTCGGAAATAATTTTTCCGCGGTGTGTGCTGCGCTTGGTGGCGCCGGTGCCGGTTTTTCGTCATCCGCCAGCCAGCCAAACAAAATCGTGGCCACGACGCCCAGCACGCCCAATTCCAGAACCGGTTCCCTCCAGGCTGCCGCGCCGCGCACCGGCTCCAACAGGGTGGCCCGCCAGCCCGAGTAAATGGGTCCGACGAAGAAACCGACGCTGGCGCCGATCCCGGCCAGCCCGAGCGCCCGGCCGGTCCCAACCGGATACAGTCGCGCCACCATTGCGGTCGCCGCCGGGTGATAGAAACTTCCACCAATGCCCGCGACGATCACCGCGGCGAGGGCGCACGCATAGTTGGGTGCAAACGCCAGGGCCACGTAACCCAGGGCGTTGATCAACAGACCGAAGCCGAGGAGTTTTTTCCGGCTCACGCGGTCGGCGAGCACTCCCATGGCGTAACTGGGCAGGAAATAGGCGACCATCTGCACCGTGACCAACGCGGTGGCCTGCCCCACGCTCGCGAATTTGAAATCCCGCTGCATCAGGAGGTACAGCGGCATCAGGGCGACATGATAGACGTGGGTGAAGGCGTGCAACGCGCCCACGAGCCAGAGCGAGCGCGTCTTGTGATTCGCGGTGGCACTCATGCGCGGCTCGATCCAACAGCCATCAGCGAACACCCACGGGGCTCGGCATAGGGCGCGCGACCGATCAACTCAAAGCCATCGCCATACCGTACCGCCAAGTCTTCGGTCTGAATGGCCAGCACGGAAAACACATTGGCCAGATCGAACACACGCACCAAACCCGTTTCGCCTTCCCCAACTTCCCGCCCGGTTTCAGGCGAGATGATTTGAACGCGCGCCCACGGCGGGAAACGGAAGGCGCGCCCGGACTTTAAACTTTGGCCTTCAGACTTCAGACTTGCAGCGTCATATGCCTGCGAGCTCAGCTCACTCATTCCGTATTCACAGATGATGTGGGAGGCCGGGACGCCGAACCGCTCCGTGATCAGCGCGTGGAGCTCTGCTTTCGGCAACTCCCGGGAACGACCCTTGTAGCCGCCGGTTTCGAGCACGCGGGAATTAGTTGGGAGTTCGAGCCGGATGCTTTGCGCGGACATTTCATCCAGCAAATTCACAAACGAGAATGCCGTGCCCAAAACCAGCAGCGGTCGAGAACCGTTCGGCGTCAACGCCGCCAGTGTGGCATCGAAATCCAACGCCCATTCTCCTACGGCGCCAAGCCGGCCAACAAAGGCACCAGCGTCCGCCCGCAGCTCTTGTCGCACGAAATCAAACATGTGTACCAGCGAAGAATTCGGAGCTTGTGCTGGCGACGGAGTCAGCACGACGGTTCGATACGTAGCCGCCGACGTAAGGAGGCCCGGATCCACTTCCACCCCGCTCGCTAGCCCAGCGGCGCTCGAATTGAGCCTCCTTACGTCGGCTGCTACATGGGCGGCGAACCACGGCCAGAGCGACGCCTCATAGACCGCCAGGGATTCCGCGTGGTGAAAATGCCGACTGGGCCGTTGCGCCGTCGTGCCGCTCGAATGAAAGACGCGCGTCCGCTCCACCGGTGCCAAACTGGTGAGTTCCAGTTCCTTGAAGGCCGCCGTTGGCACCGCTGGAATCTGCGACCAGTGCGACACGGTCAACGGCGTCAGTCGCCGGGCCTCGCAGATGATTCGATAAGCGGAGTTGTTTGCGAATTGGAGGTTGAAAAGTTCGAGCGCGAGGCGGTTGAACTTTTCAGCGTAGCCGCCGACGTGAGGAGGCTCATTCTTTGCCTGATCGAAATGCGCCCCATCTTCTGCCTTTGAATCGAGCCTCCTCGCGTCGGCTGCTACCGGGACGGAAGCAGCGATGAACTCGCGCAAGCGTGCGGCAAAGGATGAAAGGTCAGAGGTCATGCGGTTTTTATTTGCAGGCTGGTGTTCCGCGACAGCCCGGAAGCAGATATTACAAGAAAATCTTCGCCCGGCAAGAATGGGTTTTGCCGCCTTAAGTCATCACTGGGACACGAACAATGCGCCAGTGCATTAAAGTCACAAAGCCTCGAAGGTTCAGTTCTTTTCCAATTTCGCCACCGCCTCCGTCATCTCGGTCAAATGATCGTCCGCCTTGGGCGAATCAGTGACGTGCAGAATTTTCCCGCTCTTCCCAATGAGGAAGCTGACCCGCCGGGCCATACTCTTGCCCGCCATGCGCACGCCGTACGCATCCGCAATCTTTCCGTCCGTATCCGCCAGCAAGGTGAAACCGAGACCATGGTGGGCGATGAACTTCTGATGGCTCTCGGCGCTGTCAAAACTCACGCCCACCACTTCGACATTCGCCTTTTTCAAATCACCCAGGCGATCCCGCAAACCGCAGGCCTCCTTGGTGCAACCGGGCGTTTCGTCCTTGGGATAAAAGTAGAGCAGCACCACTTTTTTGCCGGCGGCATCCGCGAGCTTCCACACCTTCCTGTCCTGGTCCTGCCCCACCACCGGCGGGGCGACTTCACCGACGACGAGCTTTTTCGGTTCCTGCGCCCGGGCATTCACAGCGCCGAACCACAGCCCGCACAAGCCCAGCAACAGCAGGGAATGAAGATTGGTTTTCATGTTCGTTTGAATTTTGATTTATTTTTCGCCGCGCAACTTCACGCCTTGAAGTCGCTCGGTGAACGTGACGAAACCATCCGCCTGGTTCTTCAATCGTTCCAGCAGATCGGGGTCAGTTAAACGGCCGTTGGCGTCGAGCAGTTTGCCAATTCCCGGCAGGAAGACGCGCTCGGGATAAAGGTAGGCATTGCGGTAGCCGAAGATGGCCTGCAGTTGCTCGACTGGCCGCAGCGCGCCCCAAATCCCGGCCGCCACACCCGTGAAGCAAACCGGCCGGTGCTCAAAACTCTCCGGGAACGGGAGCATGTCGATGAAATATTTGAGCACGCCGGGAATACCGCCGTTGTATTCGGGCGTGACCACGTGCAGCCCGCTCGCCTGCAAGATCGCGTCGGCGAAAGGTTGAAAGGCCTTCGGCTTTTCCCCGTAGCTGGCTGGCGCAAATATCTCCGCAGGGAGTTGGGCGAGGTCCAGTACGCGAACCGGTGATTTTAGTCCGCCATAAATACTTTCTATTTGGGCGGCGACCTTGCGCGTGTTGCTGCCGGGACGATTTGTTCCAACCAAGAGCGTAATCATTGGACGATTTTAAGAGATTCGGAGCGCCGCGCAAGCACGCAAGCCGGAAAAGCAGCAGTTCTCATTTTGACTTGGGATTGGGGCGAGGGAAGCGGGGGTGAGTTGATAAAAAAAGTGGGAAGGCTCACGGTCACAGGCTGTTCACCGGCAGTTCCAGAAGAAAACACGCCCCCAAGCGCGTAGGCTACGTTTTGCCCGAGTCTCATTCCACAGTCCCGGACTCCGTCGTTCTCCGCCCCGCTTTGCCCTCTCCTGACTTGCTCACCCACGCCCGGCTCCTTGCCCGGCTCTCAAAATGAGAACAGCGGGACCGACAAAACTCCCTTATTGCGGGTCTCCGCGCCGCATGCTAGCTTGGCCGCGCTTAAGATATCATGGCTGACGAGAACAAAAATCAAGACAACGAAAAAAGCGGTAAGAAAAGCGGAGAGTTCCGCCTGCAACCGCGCACCTGGCTGGTTTGGGTTATCATCATTGGCGGCATCATTTTATTGGTCACGATGCGCGAACGACTGGACGTGCCGCGCGCCCCCCTCTCGCAATACGAGTTTTTCCAAAAGGTGGATTCCAACCTCGTTGCCAGTGCCAGCATCAATTACGGTGCCCAGTCGGCCCTGACCGAAATCGTTGGCAGTTACTATCGGACCAACCCGGACGGGAACAAAATAATCAAAGAGGGGGGCAAAGCGGAGGAAATCCCGTTCCGCACCAAGGCGCGGTTGACCGAAGCGCTGGAGAACAAGCTCCTGGCGGTTGAAAAAATTGAGCCTCACGAAGTCAGCGCCATTCTGTACAGTTTGGGAATCCAACTTCTTTTCCTCGCCATCATCGGGTTGTTCCTCTGGTTTTTCTTCATCCGCCAAATTCGCATGGCGGGCAAGGGGGCCTTGAGTTTCGGCAAGAGCAAAGCGCGGTTGCTGGCCAAGGAGCGCAACAAAACCACGTTCAAGGACGTGGCTGGTGTGGATGAAGCCATCGAAGAGGTCTCCGAGCTGGTCGAGTTTTTGAAAGACCCGAAAAAGTTTCAGCGCCTCGGGGGGCGGATTCCCAAAGGCGTGCTGATGATCGGGGCGCCCGGCACCGGCAAGACGCTTTTGGCCAAGGCCATCGCCGGTGAAGCGGACGCCGCCTTCTTCAGCATCAGCGGCTCGGACTTCGTGGAAATGTTTGTCGGCGTCGGCGCGAGCCGGGTGCGGGACATGTTCGAGCAGGCGCGCAAAGCCACGCCCTGTCTGGTCTTCATTGACGAAATCGACGCCGTGGGCCGCTCGCGCGGTCACGGGTTGGGTGGCGGCAACGATGAACGCGAACAAACCTTGAATGCCTTGCTCGTGGAGATGGACGGCTTTGACACGCAGGAGGGCATCATCATCATTGCCGCAACGAATCGGCCGGACGTGCTCGATCCCGCCTTGCTGAGGCCGGGGCGCTTCGACCGCCAGGTCACGGTGAATTTGCCGGATGTGCGCGGCCGCGAGGGCATTTTGAAAGTTCACGCCAAGAACGTGAAGCTCTCGCCCGAAGTTGATTTATCCATCATCGCGCGCGGCACGCCGGGTTATTCCGGTGCGGAGCTGGCCAACCTGTTGAACGAAGCGGCGTTGCTCGCCGCCCGAACCAATCGAAAGGGCGTCGGCATGCTGGAGTTGGAAGAGGCACGGGACAAAGTCCGCTGGGGTCGCGAACGGCGCAGCATGGCGATGTCCGACGAAGACAAGCGCGCCACCGCCTGGCACGAAGCCGGCCATGCGCTCGTCAACGTGATCCTCAAACACACGCATCCCTTGCACAAGGTCACGATCATTCCCCGCGGTCGCGCCCTCGGGGTAACGATGTCGTTGCCTAAGGAGGACGTGTTGAACATGCGCAAGAAGCAGGCGATTGACACCATCATCATGACGATGGCGGGTCGCATCGCCGAGGAATGCGTCATCGATGATATTTCCAGTGGCGCGGCCAGCGATATCCAGCAGGCCACCGGCATGGCCCGGGCCATGATCATGCACTGGGGTATGAGCGAGAAGCTGGGCAACGTGCTGTACGGGGAGAGTCAGGAGTATGTTTTCCTGGGTCGCGACATGATGCGTTCCAAGGACTATAGCGAGCAGACGGCGCGCAATATTGACGATGAAGTGAAGCGCATCATTGACGAAGCCTATCGCACGGCGAAGGAAATCATCGAGTCGCATCGCGACAAGCTCGAGATGATCGCCAAGGCCCTGCTCGAATATGAAACGCTCGACGGCCTGCAAGTCGCCGACATTGTCCGCTCTGGCACGTTCAATCCGCCCCCGAAGCCGCCGCCACAAATGGATCCGCCCATGGGTGCCCCCGCTGGCACCCCGCTGCCGGAAGCTCCGCCTCGATCGTCCCCGCCCACGCTGCCGGGACTGGGGACCCCGGCGCCCGCGCCGGCGGGCTAAATCTTCAATCTTTCCTCAACGCCCGGCCTGGCGTAGCTTTCGCGAATGATCATTGCGCCGTCGCTGCTGGCCGCCGATTTCGGGCAACTCGCCAAGGATGCGCTTCGCGCCTCTAAATCGGGGGCCCAATGGCTGCACCTCGACATCATGGACGGCCATTTCGTGCCGAACATTTCGTTTGGCCCGCACGTCGTAAAAACCTTGCGCCCCTTGTCCAAAATGTTCTTTGATGTGCATCTGATGTGTTCCAAGCCGGAAATTCTCCTGGAACCTTTCGCCCGGGCAGGCGCGGATCAAATCATCCTCCACGTCGAACTCGGCGACGCGGTCGGGCCGTTGATCTGGAAAATCCGGGCCCTCGGGAAAAAGGTCGGCCTAGCCGTCAACCCGCCGACCAACATCGCCCTCGTGCAACCCTATCTCGATCAGATTGATCTGCTGTTGGTGATGACGGTGAATCCTGGCTTCGGCGGCCAGTCGTTCATTTACGAGTGTCTGCCCAAAATCCAGCAAGCCAGCGCGTGGCGGCGGGAAAAACGGCTCCGCTACCGGGTCGAAGTGGACGGCGGCATTAATAATCAGACGGTCGCGGAGTGTGCGCGGGCGGGCGCGGACACGTTTGTGGCCGGCACCGCGCTGTTCGGCCAACGCAACATGAAAGCCGCCGTGGCCAAGCTGGCAAAATGCGCCGCAGCCAACCAGCCAACACTCGCGTATCCAAAAAATTGAATCGTGGTGCAAGAGTTTCACCCATGAATATTAAATTCGGCACTGACGGCTGGCGCGCCATCATCGCGGACGATTTCACCTTCGCGAACGTGGCGCGGGTGGCGCAAGCCACTGCGGACTACTGGCAGGCGAATCCGGTGCCCGGCACCACGCAAAAAGTTGTCGTGGGCTATGATCGGCGTTTTCTTTCGAATGAATTTGCCCGGTGCACGGCGGAGGTATTGGCCGGCAATGGCTTTGCCGTTGTGCTCACGCCGACGCCCACGCCGACGCCGGCCGTTTCCTTCGCGGTGAAGCAACTTCACGCCGTTGGTGGCGTCATGATTACGGCCAGCCACAATCCGCCGACGTTCAACGGCTTCAAACTCAAGTCGCACTACGGCGGGTCGAGTGATTCCGAAACTTGCCAGGCCATTGAAGGCTGGCTGGATAAAAGCCCTATCCGCAGCCGGGCCCTCGCCGACGCCCGTAAAACAAAACAGATTCTCGTGCGGGACGTTCGTCCGGCACACTACGCTGCGTTGAAACGGTTGGTGGATTTCAAGCGGATCGCGAAGTCGAAATTGCGTTTTGCGCACGACGCCTTGTTTGGCGTGGGCGCGGGTTGCTTTGAGCAATTGCTGGCCGGCACGACGTGCAAAGTCACCACACTGAACGGCGCACACGATCCATTATTCGGCGGCATCAATCCCGAACCCATCGAGAAAAATTACGGCCCCAGTCAGGCGTACCTGCGGCTGCACCCGCACGATCTTTGTCTCGTCACCGATGGCGACGCCGACCGGGTGGGTGGTATGGATGGTCGGGGCAATTATCTTACCACCCATATTCTCATCTGCCTCTTGCTCCGGCATCTCTACCGTAATCGACAGTTACGGGGACGCATGATCAAAGCGCTGACGACGACGTCGATGTTGGACAAGATGTGCACGGCGTACGGGATCGAGCTGGTCGAGACCGGTGTTGGCTTCAAATACATCTGCGCCGAGATGCTCCAAGGCGACGTGTTGCTGGGCGCTGAGGAAAGTGGCGGCATTGGGTTCCCGGGTCACATCCCGGAACGGGACGGCATCGCCGCAGGGTTAATGCTGCTAGAAATGCTCGCCGTCGAGCGCAAACCGCTCAACCGGTTGATCGCCGACCTGGAAAGGGAGTTCGGTCCGCATCGTTATGGAAGGCTGGACACGCATTTTCCGTTGGAAAAACGGGGCGCCCTCATGGATTATCTGAAGCGCTGTCCGCCGGAAAAACTGCTCCGCTCGCCTTTGGTTGCGGTGAAGAGCTTCGATGGCGTCAAATTCGTGGCGCAAAATGGCTCCTGGCTCATGCTGCGCGGCTCGGGGACCGAACCGATCCTGCGCATCTACGCGGAAACGGCCGGCGAGGCCGAAGTCCAAAAACTTCTACGCCTCGGGATTGGGTTGACAGCACGCGTTTAGTTTAGGATCGTTGGATGGTTAGGCAGTCGCGCTTCCTGCGACGGCGAACCCCCGTTGGTAAACCGTCCTTGGCACGGCCATAGCTTTTCCGGGCTGATGAGCGGTTTCCCTTTGATTCGAACCAAACCGTTGTCGTGTATTTGCCAGCGTGGAAATTAATAAACTGATAATGAACCTGAACCTTGTGAACCGCATGAAAAAAACCATCAAGAAAGTCATCGCTACCACCACCATTCCCGCAGCTCCCGCTGCGGTCCGGACACCGCCGAAAGCTCCACCCGTCAAGAAAGCCGTGTCCGCAGCGCCCGCCCCAACGGCAATCCCGACGGCAACCGCTCCCATCACCATCGAAGCCAAGATTGATGTGGGTTTCGGTAACCGGCTGTTCCTGCGCGGCCAAGGTGCGGGACTCTCGTGGGATCGTGGCACTCCCCTCGAGTGTGTGGACTCGCAAACCTGGCGTTTGACCGTTCCGGCCAAGGACAAACTCCAATTCAAACTGCTCATCAATGACAGCGTATGGGCGAAGGGTGAAGATATGGTCATCACGCCCGGCAAACGGGTGGAGCTGGTCCCTGCGTTCTAGCCGGCGGCCTAATTGAGAGTTTGCTGGTGCAACTTGCTTCCCCGCGACGTGACATCGTCGGCAATCTGACGCGGGGTGGGTCAGGTTGAGCGGAGCGGTGCTCTGGAGTTTGTACGCGACAATTGAATTGTCGGTCTGGAACTTAGCCGAGCGAGAACGCGGTCGACCCTCAGAGTGCGCTCACGAGCCGAAGTCTGCTTCCGCACCGGGAGCAACCTTTGCGGAAGCCAGACTGATTCCCGACCAAGCACTGCGCTTCTTTTCTGGGAACCGATGGTCTCGGCGGCTGCGGGCAAAGCAAACGTTGGCACGCCCGTCAGAAATCGCCGTGACCGCTGTCGTCCGTTAGCGGCAATTCACTTGGCAATCATCCCGCTATTGCGAGCGTAGTTGAACAACCCCCCGGCATCGACGACGGGACGCACATCCCCCAGCGGTTTGAAGTGAAACACTTTGCCCGTGGCGGCGGCGGTCACGGTGGCGGCGTCGAGATCAACCGTCACCACTTCGCCGGTCTGGAGCACATCACAGAGACGTTCCGTCATTTCACAGGGATAAAGTTCGCCGGTGGCAACACAGTTGCGAAAAAAGATGCGGGCGAAGCTTTCCGCCAGAACGATTTCACAATTGGCGGACCCTAGGGCGATGGGCGCGTGTTCGCGCGAACTGCCGCAGCCGAAATTGCGTCCGCCCACGACGATGGGATATTCGCTGTCGAGCTGCCCGTCCTGCACGTAGCGCACGGGGTAGAGCGATTTGGGCAGGCCATCAAGCGCGTAGCTGCCGAGCTTCTCGTATTCGTCGGCAATGGTGGGCACGAGGTTGAGGTGTTGCGCGGAGATGATCTGGTCCGTGTCGATGTTGTCGCGCACCACGTAAACCGGCCCGGTGAAAACGGATTTCGTCATGCGGTGAATGTGGCTGGCGGCGGCGCGGATTTCAATTCCAAACCCGCGCCGTTCCCAAAAGGGTAGTGCGCCTCACCGCGCATTTTCGGGAAGATCTGACTCGCCAAACGGGCCAATTTCACTGAGCATCTCGCGCTTTGAAAGTTGACGCATGAAATTTACCGGCACTTACACCGCGCTAGTGACGCCGTTCCAGCACGGCCAGATTGACGAACCCGCGTTTGAGCGTCTCATCAAACTACAGATCAAGGGTGGCGTCGACGGCATCGTGCCGGTCGGCACGACCGGTGAATCCGCCACGGTGGATTACGAGGAGCACATCCGGCTGATTGCCCTCTCCGTAAAATTCGCGGTGGGCAAGATCAAGGTTATCGCCGGCACGGGCGGCAACTCGACCAAGGAAGCCATTTACCTGACGCAAGAAGCGGAGAAAGCGGGCGCGGATGCGTCGCTTCAAGTGGCGCCATACTACAACAAACCGACCCAGGACGGTTTGTTCCAGCATTTCCACGCCATCGCGCGCAGCACCAAGCTGCCCCTGCTCCTTTACAGCATCCCGGGACGCTGCGGCATCGAGATCGCTGTGAACACCGTGGATCGCCTCGCGCACGACAGCGTGAACATCGTCGGCATCAAGGAGGCCGGCGGCAACCCGGATCGCGTGTCGCACCTACGCGCGGTGCTGGGGCCGAAGTTTACCATTCTCTCCGGCGACGATTCGCTGACGCTGCCGTTCATGGCGGTGGGCGCGCACGGGGTCATCAGCGTGGCGTCCAACGTCATCCCGCGCGAAGTCGCCCACATGGTCCGAGCCTACGCGACCGGCAACACTTCGCTCGCGCTCAAGCTGCACGACAAGTTTTATCCGCTATTCAAGGATTTGTTCATCGAAACCAACCCCTGCCCCGTCAAAGCCGCACTGGCCATGATGGAAATGATGGCCGAGGACTTCCGCCTGCCACTGGTGCCGATCAGCGCCGCGAGCCGGGAGAAATTGCGGAAGACATTGAAAGCTTGCGGAATTTTGAAATGACGCGCGTCATCATTACTGGCTCCAAGGGTCGCATGGGCCTGGCGCTGTCCGCCTGCGCGCCGCAACATTCGGAACTGGCAGTCGTCGGCCAGGTGGATCAGGGCGACGACCTCGCCGCCATCATTGCCCGCTGCGACGCGGTGGTTGATTTTAGCTCCCACACGGCGACGCTGGCCATTGCGGATCTTTGCGCCCGCCACGCCAAAGCGTTGGTGGTGGGAACTACCGGTCACGAAGATGCCGAAAAATCACGCATCACGCAGCACGCGACCCGCATCCCCATGGTGTGGTCGTCCAACTATTCCACGGGCGTGAACACGCTTTTCTGGCTCACGCGCAAAGCGGCGGAGATTCTTGGCCCCGGCTATGACCGGGAAATAATAGAGATGCACCATCGCTTGAAGAAAGATGCCCCGAGCGGCACCGCCAGATCGCTCGCCGAAATTCTCGCGGCCGTCCGTCAGCAGCAGCTCGCAAAAGTGGCACGGCACGGACGCGAAGGCATTGTCGGCCAGCGTACGGCCGAGGAAATTGGCATCCATTCGATGCGCGGCGGCGATGTGGTCGGCGATCATACGGTAATCTTCGCCGCGAACGGGGAACGGGTTGAGCTCACGCACAAAGCTTCCAGCCGCGACACTTTCGCCAATGGGGCATTGCGTGCGGCGCAATGGGTGGTGCGGCAAAAGCCCGGCCTCTACGACATGCAGGATGTGTTGGGTCTCCAATAGCCCGTAGCAGCCGACGTGAGGAGGCTCGAACTAAATATCTTGGGAATCGAATGAGCCTCCTTACTCCCGCGGCTCCAATCACGGTCATCGCCCTCGGTTCCAATCTCGGTGAGGCCCGTGAAAATATTTTGCGCGCGATGGGCCGTTTGCAAAAATTCTCCGATCAACCCCTGCTTAAATCCTCGCTCTGGCAAACTTCGCCGGTGGATTGTCCGCCCGATTCACCCCCGTTTGTGAATGCGGTGGTCGCGCTCGTGCCGGCTGCAGCCGAAACGCCGGAGTCGATCCTCGCGAAATTGCAGGCGATGGAAAAGGAATTCGGCCGGCCACCCAAAAAAGTTCTCAATGCTCCGCGACCGCTCGACCTCGATTTGATTGCCTTCGGCCGGGAGACGCGGAACACACGGGAGTTGACCTTGCCCCATCCCCGGGCGCACGGGCGTCGCTTTGTGTTGCAACCGCTCAGTGAAATCGCGCCGGATCTGGTTTTGCCCGGACAGTCGATGACCGTCGCCGAGCTGCTCGGGGCGCTCGAAACCGCAGAGATACTCGTGCGCCTGGCCTAAGCCATATTGATGCAACCGGAAATGGCGGCGAGGACTCTGCGGGTCGCGTAGGACAGGCGTCGCGCCTGTCTCCATCTTCACCCCCCGGCCACACTGATTGGCAAGTGTTGATTCTCGCGCGAGAAGCTTGAAGGAAAGCACTTCCCGGCGAGATTAGAGACAGGCGCGACGCCTGTCCTACTGCATGGCTACAGCTAAGCCTGCCAGCCCTTCCGATACTCAGGTGTTACCCACGCATTCAACTCGGGCAAATTGGTGACCTTCATGTTCGCGCCGTCCCACATCACTTTCTGCCCCACGCCAGCGCGCATGGCCAGGTTGCCCAAGATGGCGAATTCCGTCAGCCGAGTGCCGTAATCAAAACTCACGGACGTCTCGGTTTTGCCTGCCCGCACGGCCTCGAGGAAATCAACGAAGATGCTCTTCGGCCGCAGCAGCGTCTGCGGTGGCGCCGGCGTTTCCTTCATTTTTTGCCACGGCAGGATGTGCATTTTGTCTCCGTAGGTGCCGGTGAAGATGACGCCCTTCTCGCCGACGTAGAGCGTGCCGCTGTCGCCACTGTCCAATTCTTCGTCGGGGAATTGTTTGACCAAATCGAGGAGCAGCGGCGGAAAATTTCGATCCGCCCCTTTGACCGCCCGCAATTTGCCGTCCGGCTGGCCTTGGGCATCTTGCTTGAGCCCCTCGTACCAATAAACCTTCAGCGGGGGCAGGTCACCGCGCGCCGGCACATCCCAACGAACCCGGCTCCCGGTTGGATAACGTTCGCGGCTGCCGCCGCGCATTTGTTCGACCTCGATGCTGGTGGGGTGCTCCACCTTGAGCGCCCAATAAACGCCATCCAGTACGTGGCAACCCATGTTCCCGATTGAGCCGTTCCCAAAATCATACCAGCCATGCCATTCGTGCGGATGAATGTCGCTATGAAAATCCCGATAGGTTGCCGGCCCGATCCACTCCTGCCAATGCAAGCCAGCGGGGACCGGCTCCACGACCGGCCGCGGCCCTTCACCGCCATTGGCGCGATTGGTCCAGCTATGCGTTTCCGTGACGTGGCCAATGATGCCGGCCCAGAGGTATTCACATAACTTGCGGTAGCCTTCCTCGCAATGACCCTGGTTGCCCATTTGGGTGGCGACTTTCGTTTTGGCGGCCATGGTCCGCAACTGGCGGGCCTCGGCGATGGCATGGCATACGGGTTTTTCGCAATAGACATTTTTTCCCAACTGCATGGCGATCATGGCCGCCAATGCGTGCTGATGGTTGGGGGTCGCGATGAACACCGCGTCAATCTGCTTGCCGATCTGGTCGAACATCCTGCGGTAATCGGTGAAGACTTGGACTTTTTCCGCGTCTCGCTGTTTGTCGGTCAACAATCGTTTCACGACGTCCAGGCGCTTGTCATCGACGTCCACGATGGCCACCAGGTTCTCGTCGAGAGTAGCGTTGAGATGGCTCATGCCGCGACCGCCGCACCCGATCTGCACACACCGGACTTTGTCGCCCGCGTTGGCGGCGCTCAGGATGTTAAAAGGAGCGGCGGACAGGGCGCCGGTCGCCAAAGCGGTTTGCTTCAGAAACGAACGCCGGTTCAGTTTGAGGTTCATGGCAGATGGCATTGGATTCGTAGCTTGGAATTCTTACGCGCAACCCCGGCCCAGTGCCGGTTCAATGGGCCGGTGGATTACCGCCCGCCGCTGGCTGCGCCTTCGGCGGATGAAAGAACAACGCGAGCGCCACGGCGGCGGAAATGGCCGCGATCATCGGCACGAGAAACAGGCCGTGGAAATCCACCAGGCCATTATGGGTGAAAACCTTCTGGCTGAGGTAGGGGCAGATGGAATTCGCGAGCAAGGCTCCGATGCCGAGGATCATGACGTTGAACAAACCCTGGGCGCTGGCTCGGGCATCTTTCGGAAAATAGGCATCCACGAAAATGTATACCGTCGCAAAAAAGAACGCGTAGCAGATGCCGTGGAG
>JANXWY010000254.1 GCA_025350905.1 Verrucomicrobiota bacterium | reverse complement strand
GATCTCCGCTAGGTTCATGAGCAACTCGCCGGCAAGGATGCCGGCGCTCCCAGGCAAGCTTTCTCCGGTTGTTACGAGCAAGAAACAAAATTCCTCTGCTATTCCCACTTGGGAAACTCGCCCGCCACTTCGGGAACGTTGCGATCGCGCCAGCTACGCCACGCACCCCAACTACTCGCAGCGACAATCCCGATCCAGCCGATGATTTTCACTCCCCCCGCGATTCGGGTGTCGTACGCCAGCAGCCGCCACCGGGAAAAGATCGTGTTCCAATCGTGATCCCCGCCGCCCACCAGCGGCAGTTCCAGCGCCCGCGCATCCGCCATGTAATGCGCGATGTTCAGCCAGTTCTCAAAAAACCAGATCAGCGCCGCGGCGAATGGCAGCGCCTGACCTTTGCGCCAGAAGGAAACCGCCAACACAATTGGAAATACCAGCTGCCCGATGGTCCCACCGTAGGTCTCCAGTCGCTGGCTAAATAAACCGATGATCGGATGCCCGGCTTCATGAAAAAGCAGGTTGGCGTGATCCAGCAAAAATACAAAGCCCGGCTGGCTCGCCCAGACCAGCGCCAGAAATAACGGTAGGCCAATTACAAACCCGATTCGCTCCGATTTGGTGGTGGGTTGCCAGCGATCAGCGCGCATAGATCGGTTCCCTTACTGGATGGGTGACGAATTGGGAAGCCGGAAGATGTCACGGGGCCATACCGCCGTACCGCACCAACCTCGCTTCTCCACTGCGTTGAGCTACCAAAAGCGCGATCTGAAAGCGGCGACGGGCAATCGGTTAAAACCGCAGCGTCACGAATTCGGGAAAAGGTAGGGTCGGCGCGCTGCGCCGACCACCGGCCCGTGCAGGGCCGGAACGCTTGCGTTGCGATGCGCATCCGGCAACAAGCCATTGCGCCGCTTTGCGCCGCGCTGGTCATCGCAGCGCGATGACCCTACCAGGTTCGTGAAGGATGTGACTTCGGCGTTTGAATTGAACGAAGGCTCTATAGCCGGGCTTTGCCGGGTTTGAAAGCGAATTGCGAGTGGCATGGCGTCGGCCGGAAGACTACGTTCGGCGGATGTAGAGCGTGTTGACCGCGACTCGCCTGCCGTGGAGGGCGCTCGTCCCGCCGCCCGGAATTGGCTCCCAAATTGTCGCCAACCCACAACACAAGAACAATTGACCGCAGGATGTGTGCGTGGTTTTTCCGCCGGGCAAGATGTACCGGCTCTACGGCAGGCGAGGACGTCCGCCGCTACATTCGTTGAACCCGCCCGTCCACCCACTTATTTCATCGACTTCAAAAACGTGACGAGGTCGGCCAGTTCTTGTTTGCTCAATTGCGTGTCCAAACCCTGCGGCATCACGGAGATCATCCCCGGCCGCATTTCGGCGATGTCGGCCCGCGCGATCCGCACCTCGGTTTCCGGGCCGGTGCCCAGCACGACTTCGTCGGCGGTGTCTTTGCGCAGCACGCCGCTGAAATCCTCGCCGGCCTTGTTGACCACCACCATTGGTTCGTAACTGCGCACGAAGCTGGCGCTGGGATACACCACGGCTTCGAGCAGATCCCGTTCGGTGCGAATTTTACCGACGCCGGAAAGACTCGGGCCAAGGTGGCCGCCCACGTAGCCGATCTCGTGACAAGTGACACACGCCGATTTCGAACTCGTGAAGACCAATTGTCCGCGCCGGATGTCGCCGTGGAGGGCGGTGATCTCCGTCAACATGGCTTCGAGATTGGCGGCTTGCTTGGCGGCATCCACGTTGAGCGACGCCAAAAATTCGTCGGCGCTCTTCTGGGTGGCTTCCGGAAATTTGGCGAAATGCGGTTTGAGCTGGCTCGGCGGCAAAGCCTTCGCGCTCTTGGATTCGCGCAACGCGGCGAGCAGCGTGGCCCCCAGGGCATCGTCGCCGCCGCCATCGAACGCCCCGCAGAGTTTGTTCAATTCCAGCGGCCCGGCGGTCTTCAAGTTATCCGTCAGCGTCGTGAGTTGAGGCGCGGAAAGCTTCGCTTGGGCCAGCACCCCGGCCGCGGCATTGCGCGTGAGCGGCGCGTTGTCCGCCGCCAAATTGGCGCGGAGGAAATCGAACTCCGCGGCGTCAAGCGTCGTGCCCGCCGGTAACGCGGCCAGCGCATCGAGTCGCAGCGCCGCCGGTTGGCTGGCATCGCCCCCGAGTGCCCGCAGGGCAGCACTGATTTTTGCTTCGCTGTTCATGGTGCGGGCGGCGCGAATGGCAGCCGGCAACGAACCGGCCGGCTTCGCTTCCAGCACCGACAACACGGCCGCCGGCCAGCTCGCCGGGGGTTGTTTCAAACCCGCGCCCGCCATGGCGTTCAACGCGGCGACGCGCGATTCGCCGTGGAATCCGGTTTGCGTAATCGCATCAGCGAGCAATTGCTGGCCGGCTTCGGCGCGCGTGAGGATGTGCAGTTGACTGTCCAACGCCGCGCGCTCGGCCTCGGCGAGATCGGCGGCCGTGAGCCGTTGGCGAAACCAACCGGCGAGTTCCCCGCCCCAATCCGCGTGACGACTGAGAATCCAATTCGCCGCGGTGCGCAAGCGCTCGTCGGTCGCGCTCAAGAAGGGAACCACGTCGGTTGGCTTCAAGTCGCTGCCGTCCATTTGGTCGAGCGCGATGAGGGCGCCCCGCCGAATGGCGGCGCTTTCCGATTTGAGGCCCTCCCGCGTCGGGCCGGCGGCTTGAATATCAATCAAGGCCCGAATCAAGGATTGCTCGAGGACCAAGTCCGGGCTGGCGGGACCGAGGGTTTCCAAAATCATCGGCACGGCTTTTTTGTCGGCCAGCCGGCCCAACCCCTCAGCGGCATTCCGCGCCGCGGCGGCGCTCTCGTCCTTCGGCGTGGCCCGATAGGTCGCCAGGGCCTTCACGAACGTGGACTGAAACTTTGGTTGCGGCGCCAGCGCGGCCAGTTTCAGCGAAGTGATGTCGATCTTTTTTTCGTCCAAACCGGGCGTCTGGACCAGGTGGGAATACGCGGCCTGACGCGCTGAGCCAGTCAATTTTGGCGCCCCCGTTTTCCGCACCCGATAAATCGCTCCGAGCACATCCGGCTTGGCGAGTTGCGAGCTGGGACAACACAGCTTGTACCACCCGCCGGTGTCCACCACGAGCAGGCTGCCATCGGCATCGGGCAACACATCCGTCGGATGAAAATCCACGCCATCCGACACCAGAAAATCGCTGTCGGTACTCGCGTACGTCGCACCCTTTAGCTTCTGAACGTGCCGGGTGACCTTGTGCAGGTTGAAGGTCGTGGCGAAGAGATTGTCGCGATAGCCGGCGCCGAAGCCATCGCTTTCGTAACGGCAGAGTGCGCACTCCGCGGCGGGGCCGGCCTGATAAAAGGGATGCATGACGTCAGGGCTGGCCCGCTTGACTCGACCATCTTCGATGACGTCGTGAATCTTGCCGAATACCACCCCGTAAGCCGCGTGCCCAATGCCGTCGCGGAACCCCGGCTGGCTGAAATCAATGAACGTGCTCGTGAAGACGGCCTCGCCCTCGGGTGTGAAGGCGACTTCCACCGGGTTATCCATGCCCCCCGACATGATGACGCCCAAGTCTGAACCGTCGGGACGGGCACGATAAATGTGCGCCGCCTTGTCATTCAGGGTGCGCCCATTACCGAGTTTGTGGGTCTGCTCGGCAAACGCGCCTTTCGTCCAATAAATGTAACCCTCCGGTCCGAGGTACGGACCGTGGACGTCGTTGGCACACCCCGTGAGCGTGTCGCCTTTCCACCACTCCTCGCGCACGGTCGCCGCGCCGTCGCCATTGGGGACTTTGAAACGCCAGATGCTCGGCGGGGCCGCGACGTAAACCCAGCCGTTATGCCACAAGCAACCTTGTGGGAACATCACTTGTTCGGCGAACACGACCGACTTGTCGAAATGCCCGTCGCCGTCGGTGTCTTCGAGCCGGAGGATGCGCGCGGTCGGATTCTTGAGTTGTTCCGCCGGCTTGTCGTTCGAACCAGACGAGTCGGTCACATAGAGCCGGCCCTGATTATCGAAGCTGGCGCTGACTGGGCGTTGGATGAGATTGGTGCCGGCCACCAATTCAATTTCAAAACCGTCGGGGAGAACGAAGGTTTGGGTGGGAAATTTGTTCGTCTGTGCGGCGTGAGTGGTGACGACGGACAACGCAGCGAGCGCGCAAACTATTTTTCCAATTTGAAGGGTCATAAAGTTGGTAATACCGGGCCGAGTAAAGCGACCCGGCGAAAGTTTGCAAGCCTGGATCGCATCTGCATCGCCGGGCTACGGGCCAGCCAACGCCGCGCCCGGTGCGACTGGAAAGGGTGGTCCCGGCAAAACGGGTGTGGCGGCGGGCGTCTCGCCGGCCGTAGAGCCGGCGCGTCCCGCCCGGCGGAAAAAACGGCAGGCGGTGGCGACGCTCCGAAATTTTCGTGAGCCACAAAAACTCGCGTATCCTTTCCGGGCGGCGAGACGCGCGACGCTACTTTCACCATCGCCGTTCACTCCCTCCTCAATGATACCGGCCAACCCACTGTTTTCACGGCGATCGAACTCCCGCGACGGGCTTCACTTCGCGCCATGGGCGAGCAGGAACGCCAGCAAATCGTAAAATTCGGGCACAGGCAGCGCCTCCCCGAAATTCGCAGGCATGAGGGAGAGTTGGGATTCGCGGCGTTCGACAATCTCCGGCTTCGGGACGGTGATTTCCTTGCCCGCCGAATCCACGAACACGAGCACTTCGCCGGTCTCACGGCGGGGCAGGCCGGTGAAGGACGTGTCGTCCTTGAGCGTGATCAGGCTCGGGCGAAAGGCTGGATCCAGGTTTCGGCTGGGGTCGAGGACATCTTCGATAATCCGCTCCAGACCGCGATTGCCGACTCCATCGAGTTGCGGTCCCACCACAGCGCCCCGGCCATCGAGTTGGTGGCACACCGCGCACGATTTCTCGAACACGGCCCGGCCGCGTTCGGGTGAAGCGCGGGCAGCGACGTAGCCGCGCCGCCGCTCGTCCATCAACTTCTGCAAGTCGTCACTGGCGGGGGCCAGCCCCTTGGTCAACGCAGCAAGCCGTTCGTCCAATCGGGGTAGCTTGGCGGCCGCCAGACGCTCGCTTACACCGCGATCCAGCAAGACTTGGGGCGAAAGCCGTTGTTGTTCGGCGAGCGTGAGCAGCGCGTCCGCGCCCGCCGGGTTACCGGCCACCAACAACGCCAGCTTGATTTGCAAGCGGTGGGGCGCCGTCCGGAGCGCGGCGAATACCGCTGAGCGCGCGACCGGTGAGTTTTGTTCGGCCAGCAGCAGGGCCAGCGGCTCGCGCAGGGCGGCCGGCGAGTTGGTGTTCTCCAGGCTCCCGGCCACCACGCCAAGGTAAACCGGCGCGTCGAGGGCGAGGAGCGTTCGGGCGGCGGCCGCGCGCCATTCTTCGGGGGTTTCACTCGCGTTAAAGAGCTCGGCGAAGCGCGCGGCGAATTGTGGCAAAGGAACTGTGCGCGTGAGCTCGGCGGCGTTGAGTAATCGTTGGCCCTGCCGATTCGGGTTGGTAGACGGCAGCGGGATGACCAACGGATCAAATCGCCCGACGGCCAGCCACGCGTAAGCGGTGCCGGTGTCGCCGTCCACGATCTCCAACCGACCGAGTCGGCCGGCAAACGCGCTCAAGTCCCAGGTCACCGGTTGCGCGAGGTCATTGCGCGGCGGTGCGGCGCTGGCCAACACTTCGGACGTGTCGGCGGCCAGCAGGCGGATGAGATTCTTGTGCCCCGGAGGTTGATCCGGAAAACCGTCGTGGCCGGCGAGATAAAAACCAAGTTTGGCCGGGATGGGAAAAGCTCGCGAGCGCAACGTCCCCGTGAGTTTCTCCCCGTCGGGCGGCAGACTGCAAAGAAAAGTTGAAGCTTCATCGCCATCGACCGATTTCCGGGTTTGCAAAAACCACGGGCTCACGGTGGGCGCCTCGGCCAGCGCCACGCTGACCCAAGGTGTGTTTGTGTCACTGGCGGACGCCAATAGTTGTTCGGCCAAGGTGCCAGCCCAATCGCGCAACCGGGGGCTAAGTTTTCCACCCCGCTGAGCGAGGCCCTCCTGTAACACCTTGAACAACGCGAACTGGGTCTCCAAGTCAGTGGGGAAATTCGTTTGAGCCAGCGTGGGAATCGCATCCAATTCGGATACCGGCGCATAGCGTGCGACGTGGCGCAGATCCGCCAGTAGCTGGTCCCGGTTTTCGGAGGTGCTTTGGAGCTGTTTTAATAAGAACGAAGCCGGCGCTTCGCCGGGAAGGCCGAGCACGACTTCCGCGATCGCTTTCGCATCGGGCGCGCTCAGATTTTGGGTTTCCAGGTACAGGAACGCGCCGGGCGAACGCAGCTGGTTGCGTAGCGCCATCCGGCAAACATGCAGCAACTGGACATCGTCCGCGGGAATCCGCACGCGCAACTTGAGCAGGCGCTGGATCGCTTCGGAGTCAACGGGTTCGCGGTTGGACCCGTGCTGACCCAGCGCGTCGGCCGCCGCTCGTTGGACGTAGGCGTCGCGGTCCAGCAAACCGGCAAAGACCAGCGACCGATACGGCGGTGGTAGCGATCCGTTGACGGAAGGCAGTTCGGACAACACACGCATGGCGTGGACGCGAACCAAGCGGTCCGGGTCACCCGCCGCCGCCAGGGTTTCCCCTTTCAAAGCTCCGAGACGATGGAGAATCCAAAGGCCCAGTGATTTTTGCTCCGCCGTGGATTTTTTGTCCCGCAACATTTTACCGACCGGGCCGATCGCGGGCTGGCCGATGCGATCCACGATTTGGTTCAGAGCCAACATTCGACAAGTCAGGTTCGGATTGGCCAGTTGGTTGAGCAGCTCGGCGGTCGCGGCTTTGGCAAAATCAAAAGTCTGGGGCGAAGGCGGGACCAGGCCGTCACCACGATAAACAATACGCCAGATGCGCCCACGCTCCCGGTCGCGCCCCGGATGATCGAGCGGCACTTCGTAGTGGCCGATGATGCGATTGTAAAAATCGGCGATGTAAAGCGCGCCGTCCGGGCCGAGTTGCAAGTCCACCGGCCGAAACCACGGGTCATTGCTGCGCAGAAAATCCGGCGCTTCCTGGGCGATCCGGGTCGAGCCATGTTCGACGTACGTGTCGCGGTTGATCCGGCAGGTCATGACGTTGCCGATGAAGGTATTGCCACGAAACGACGGCGGAAAATTGGTGGCGGCATAAAACACGATCCCCGCGATGGCGGTCGATCCGTGCGCGTGATCACAAATATTTGGGGCGAAACCAAGGCCATCGTGAGGCTTGCCAAAGCTTGGATAATAAGCGCCGCGCAACAGTTGGTAGACGGGCGAACTATGACAATCGGCCGACCACAAATCGCCGAGTGGATCAAACATCAAGCCGAAGGGATTGACCTGCCCCCAGGTGAATTGCTCGACGTGCGCGCCGTCCGGCCGGAAGCGATAGGTGTTCCCGGAGTTCAAGTTGATCCGGCTGCCGTCCTGGGCGATCAGGGCGGAGTCATTGTTGTAGCCGTGGTCGGCGTAGATCCAGCCGTCGTAGCCGCGGCGGAAGGCGCTGGTTAAACCGTGCGTGTCGCGCGCCCCCACCTGCCCCAGCAACCGCTCCTTCGTGTCGGCGTGGCCATCGGCGTTTGTGTCGGCGAAATAATAAATGTCGGGGATGCTGAACGCGATAACACCCTCGCGATACGGCAGCAAACCGATCGGGATGTTCAGGCCTTCCGCGAACGTGGTGATTTTGCGTGCCCGCCCATCCGGGCCAAAGTCGCTGAGCACCTGGATGCGATCACGGCCCGGCTGGTTGGCGGCGGCGGCGAACGGATACTCACGCGATTCGGTTACCCAGAGCCGACCTTGGGCATCGAAGGCCAGGTTCATGGGCTTGGCAATGTCCGGCTCAGCGGCGACGAGCTGAATTTCAAACCCCGGCGGCAGCTGAAATTGTTTCTGTTCCTGGTCCGGCGGGAGCGGCTCGGTCGTACGAATATTTTCAGCAAACGGATCTTCCGCGGCGCGCGCCGGAAACAATGGCAAGGTGAGCGACAATAAGGCGATGGCGAGGCGGGACCATGGGTTCATGCAGGGGATTTCGTTTACACCGGAACCCGCGCCAATGAAAGGCTTTTCAAGCAATTCGCGGAGGCGTACTGCAATTCGGGCGCAGTTGGAGGCCGGCCCCGCAGGGCCGGTCTCCGACCCGGCAGGAAAATGAATCGCACGAAGACGCGCCGGATCGGAGAGCGGCGCTCCGCAAGGAAAGGACAAGCGTGGGCCTCAAGCGGCGCCCCGGGAATTCGCCGTTGCCTGTCGCTACCGGGTCACTTAAGCTTGGCAGTCATGAAACATCAGCTCGATTTCGAGAAACCGATCTTCGAACTGCAACAAAAGCTGGAGGACCTCCGCCAGCACCCCGAGATGCATGCCATGGGGATCAGCATGGAAGAGGAAATCCAGCAGATCGAAGTCAAACTCGAGGAAACGCGCCGACAGGTTTACGCCAATCTCACCCCCTGGCAGCGCATTCAGCTCGCCCGCCATCCGAAACGACCCTACACGCTCGACTATCTTAACGCCGCCTTCACCGATTTCCGGGAATTGCACGGCGACCGCCTCTTCGCCGAGGACCGCGCCATGGTCGGCGGTTTCGCCCGGCTCGGCGAACACCGCGTCGTCGTTATCGGCACGCAGAAGGGGCGCGACACCAAGGAAAATATTCTCCGCAATTTCGGCTCCGCTCATCCCGAAGGCTATCGCAAGGCGCTGCGGCTGATGCGCCTCGCTGAGAAATTCGGCCTGCCGATCATCACGCTTATTGACACGGCCGGTGCCTATCCGGGGGTCGGAGCCGAAGAACGCCATATCGCGGAAGCCATCGCGGTGAACCTGCGCGAGATGACGCTGCTGGATGTGCCGGTCATCGCCATTGTCATCGGCGAAGGCGGTTCCGGCGGTGCGCTCGGCATCGGCGTGGCGGATCGCGTTTTGATTTTGGAGAATGCCTATTACTCCGTGATCAGTCCCGAGGGTTGCGCCGCCATTTTGTGGAAAGACCGGGCGGCCTCCGCCAAGGCGGCGGCCGCCTTGAAAATCACCGCGAACGAACTTCTGCAATTCAAGCTGGTGGATGAAATTGTCCCCGAACCGCTGGGCGGGGCGCACACCGACCCCGCCGTCACGGCCGCCGCGTTGAAATCCGCGCTCCTCCGCCATCTCGGCGAACTCCTGGCGCTACCCGGCCCGGAGCGACTCAAGAAACGCTACGAAAAATTCCGCGCGCACGGGCATTTCCTGGAACAGGCGGCCACACCGGAAGAAAAAAGCGCCGGCAAGAAAACTCTCCGCCGCGCCGCGCACGCCGCACCCGCGGCCTGAGGGGAAGCCGCGAATCACCAACCGATAATTTCAACCCGGAATGGACACGCATTGAATTTCGCGGATCGAGCACGTCCCGCCGAGCCGGCCTCCAGACCATGGCGGGAGGAGTTAGCCGAGCCCCAAGGGTTTCGACGGGGCCGAAAGGTCGGGGACTCGTGTAACTCGTCCCTCCTATCAACGGGTTCGCGGCCGGAGTCACTTCGTACGCACCGCACCGTACCTGACCGGTTGGATCAAATCGCCAATCCTACTGACCATGCTTTATCCGCTGAGCTTTAAACCAATCTTCCAACCGCGCGTCTGGGGTGGACGCAGCTTGGCTCGCTTTTACGGCAAGCAACTCCCGGAGCGTGGGCCCATCGGCGAATCCTGGGAGATCAGCGACCGCCCCGACGCCGCCAACGTCATCGACCACGGGCCGCTGGCGGGGAAAGATTTGCATTGGCTGGTGGAAAACCACCGCGCCGATTTGCTCGGGGATGCGCGCCTGGCCGAGGGACGTTTTCCACTGCTACTCAAGCTGCTCGATGCGCAGGATAAGCTCTCCCTCCAGGTGCATCCGCCCGCAGCCAAAGCCGCCGAACTGCAGGGCGAGCCCAAGACCGAAATGTGGTTCATCGCCGAAGCCGCGCCAGGCGCGGAACTTTACGTTGGACTCAAGCGGGGAGTTACGCGCGCCGACTTCGAGCGGGGACTCCGGGACGGCAGCGTGGCGGAATGTTTTCACCGAGTACCCGTACGCGCAGGCGACGCCATGTTCTTGCCGAGCGGCCGCGTTCATGCCATCGGCGCGGGGCTGGTGATCTTTGAAATCCAACAAAACTCGGACACCACCTATCGCGTCTTCGACTGGAACCGCGTCGGGCTCGACGGGCAGCCGCGCGCGCTGCACGTGGCGCAATCACTCGCCAGCATTGACTTCGACGACTTCGAACCCGGGCTGGTCGGCGGCGAAGAAACCACCGGGGTGAACTGTCGCATCCGCCGGTTGGTCCGCGATCCGCTCTTTACCGTGGAATTATTTCGTGCAGCGGAAAAGGGCGTCATTCCTTTACCGGCACGACGGATGCAGATCGTCGGCGTGGTCGCGGGGGAGGCGCGGGTGAGCGGGAGCGATTCACCGGTTTTGCGCGCCGGGGATTTTTGCCTGCTGCCGGCCTGCCTGAATAAAGTTGAACTCGGGACGGCGCCCAACACCCAGTTCCTGCGCATTGAAGCGAATTGACCGGGCGGGCCGCACGTCCGCGCGCGCGGGAGTCAACTGTTGACAGGTCGAACCCTGCGGCTAGCATGAATTGGTGAGCGTTGGCGAACAAATTACTCCCCAGCAGAGCCTCCCGGACATCTTTCCATCCACTGGCCGGACACGATGACAACTTGGCGAGCGCTCTATGGTTTTCTTTTCGTCTCGCTTGCGTTGACCGCTTATGTCGCCGGGGTTGCGCTTGGCCCGCTGCGCTGGCTGTTCTGGGATCCGCCCCTATTTCGGCGCTTCAATGAAGCGCTCGTCTGGTACAGCGGCATCCCGTTGGTGATCGGCGCGGTGTTAATCGGCTGGGATTTGTTCCGCAATGTGGTGCGGCTGCGCCACGCTAAATCCATCCGCAATGACCCGCCGGCGAATCGTTTCTTCACCGTCGCCCTCACCGCGTACAACGACGAACGCAGCATCGGCCCCGCCGTGCAGGATTTTCGGGCGCATCCGCTGGTTCGGCGCGTGATCGTGATCAGCAATAATAGTACGGACCGAACCATGGCGGTCGCCGAGGAAGCCGGCGCCCTCGTTTTTAATGAACCACGCCAAGGGTACGGCGCGTGTGTTCACCGGGCGTTGCAGCAGGCGCTCCGGTTTGAGGACACCGAATTAACGGTTTTGTGCGAAGGGGACCTGACGTTTCGCGCGAACGACCTCGACAAGTTCCTCGCCTATATTCCCCACGCCGATGTGGTGAACGGCAGTCGGATCGTCGAACAACTTCAGGACCGGCGCACGCAATTATCCCTGTTCATGCATTACGGAAATCTGTTCGCCGGGAAAGTTCTTGAATTAAAGCATCTGGGGATGGTTTCGCTCACGGATGTGGGCACGACTTACAAAGTGTGCCGCAATGAGTCGCTGCGCCGGCTTCTGCAAAACCTGGACCCCCGGATCAACCTCGAATTCAACGCCTACTTTCTCGACACCGCGCTCAAGCTGGGGCTGCGCATCCTCGAATGCCCGATCACGTTCCATCCCCGGGTCGGCACCAGCAAAGGCGGCAACTTGAACAACCGGGTCGCCACCCGGTTGGGCCTGCGGATGTTGCTCGGCATCTTCGTGGATTGGAAGGGATTCGCCCGTGACTGACCCCAACTACCACCAGACCCGCTTCGTGCCGGATCCCCGCCGCAAAGTATGCTGGCAAACGTTGGTGAGGCACGTGTTTCAAAAGCAGATTCCGCCCGATGCCGTGGTGTTGGAATTGGGGGCGGGTTACGGGGATTTCATCAACGCCGTGAAAGCCAAACGCCGACTGGCCGTGGACACCTGGGCGGGCATGGTCGCCCATCTGGACCGCGGCGTGGAAGGCCTGGTTACGAGCGTCACCCGGTTGGAGACGGTGGCGGATGATTCCGTGGACTATGTTTTCAGCAGCAACTGTTTCGAGCACCTGACGCAAGCTGACCTGGTGCTTTGCCTCGCGCAACTGCGGCTAAAAATGAAACCCGGCGCTCAACTCACCATCGTGCAACCAAATTTTAAATACTGCGCCCGCGAGTATTTTGATGACTACACCCACGTGGCCATCTACACGGCCCGCGGTTTGAGTGATTTGCTGGCGGCCAATGGTTTCCGAATTGCCCGTTGCGTGCCGCGTTTTCTGCCGCTGACGCTGGCAGGATTTCTACCGGTGCATCCGCTGCTCATCCGGCTTTATTTGATGAGTCCGTGGAAGCCCATGGCCAAACAAATGTTGATCGCCGCCATTCGATGATGCCCATCCCGCCACAACCGACTGGACCGGCCCCCGTCGTCAAAGAACTTGGCTGGGCGAACCGTTATCGCAGCTTGCTCACCGGTGTCTTGCTGGCCGTCGCGGCGTGGCTGCTCCATCTGCCGTCGGTGTGGTACGGATTTGTGTACTTCGATGACGTGCGGATTTTGCGGGATCATCCGGAACTGTACGGCCAGCCGCAGTTGACGGAAAACCTGAAGGCAATATTTGTAACCGGTTTCCCACGCGAAGAACCGCTCCTGGTGCGGGACGTCACCTGGGCCATCGACAGCCAGCTCTTTGGCTTTGGCAATCCGTTTGGGTATCACCTGGGCAACGTCATCCTGCACGGCCTGGTGGTGGCCGCGATGTTCGCCTTCCTGCTGGGGACGACCCGTCGCTACGGCTTTGCGCTCGGCACCACCGTGGCTTATCTGGCGCTGGCCGTGCATACCGAGCCGGTGGCCTGGATCATGGGACGCAAGGACATTCTCTCGACCCTGTTCATGCTCCTGGCGCTCTGCGCCCAAACCCGCAGGTTGGCGACGCCGTCCCTCGCGGCGCAATGCAGTTGGTTCGCCACGACGTGGTTGTGTTTCGTCGTGGCCCTGCTCTCCAAGATCAGTGCCCTGACTTTCCCCCTGGTGCTGTTCCTCCACGCCGCCTGCCTGCCATACCTGCAGGGTGACCGTTCGCCCGAAGCGCCTTTAGCCGATTGGCGCCGGCTCGTCCGGGAAGGCTGGCTGCTGATACCCAGCCTCATCGTCAGCGGCCTGGTTTACGTCTGGTATCAGCGCACCCTGGCCCAGATGGGAATCTTTGACCGTGGTTATCAGGCGCACGGTCTGGCACATCTCTGGAATTTGATGATGTTCAATCCCCCGGCCTTCTGGGTCTACCTGAAACAGATTTTTTTGCCGACCCACAACACGGTGCTTTACACCTGGCCACTGGTGGCGGCCGCCTATCCGGTGTGGCAGATCATTGCTTCCCTGGCCACCCTGGCCGCGCTCCTCGGGACGGGGATCTGGCTGTTCCGTTTCCGCAAGGATCTGTTCTTTTATTATGGCGCCTTCCTCGCGTTGATGATTCCGTTTTTGAATCTGATCTTCATGGGAATTATCGTGGCGGATCGCTACGCCTATTTTTCCGCCTTCTGCCTGCTGGCCCTGGCCTCGGCCGCCGCCGGCCACGCATTACGGCATCCCCAGCCGGCCCGGCGGATGGTAGTCCTGGCGGCATGTCTGATTTTCCTCGGCCTGAATCTCTTTCAAAAACTTTCGTATCAAACCGCGTGGCGCAACGCCGAAACGCTCTGGCGGTACCACATCGGACTGCCATCGCCCAGCCCGACCGCCTTCGGAAACCTGGCTGCATACTGCTATGCGGCGGCCCAAACCGATCCCGCGCACGCCGACGTCTTGCTGGGCAAGATGGCGATTGTGGTCGATGGCGGGATCGCCGAATTTTGGAGCGACCGCAAACAACCTCCGCCCTCCGCAACGTATTTTTTATTCTTCCTGAGGGCGATCCTGCAGGAGGTCAATGGTGATCTCAACGCGGCATTGACGAGTCTGCTTACGGCCGACCAGATCCACCCGCGTTTCGATTCCACCAAGCTCAATCTGGCGCGGCTTTATCGCAAACTGGGTAAAACCGATATCGCGCTTCCGCAACGGATGACTTACGCCGAAGGCGCCCGGGCTCAATTCGCCGAATACCTCACCCTTGCCTTCCGTGGTCGACCGCTGCCACCCGAAGTTCAGCAGGAGCGGGATGCCATTCAATCCGAATACGCCGCTTTGGCCAGCCAGTTGGGCGCCGGCGCCGGGCGGTAATCTGAAAAGCCAGGGGTGGTGCCCTACCAATCTATCGAAGTGTCCGGTCAAAGTTGGAACACCTCGATGAAGGAATCTTCATAGATGGGGCGGCCCAGTTTCTCGCGATACAGTTTTCCCAAGCGTTCCAGTTCTGCCAGCGGCGCCAACACGCCGGCGAGCTGCGCCTCGAAGCGTTTGTGCAGCAGAATAAATTGAACACCCCGAACGCGCATCGCAACCAAGTCCTCCATGCCGACGGCATTGCGAAACCGGATTTGAACCGGGTCACGCACCCGGCTCAAAACCTGGTCGATGTAGGTGTTGCCAAAAATGTTACCCTCGGGCAAGGCGGCCGAATTCGTCCGCGTCGTCGTGTACCCAACCAGGACCGGTCGATGATGGAAATGCTGATAGTAATAGAGCGGATTGAAATGATCCCCGATCGGCATCGGATACTCGACAATGGGAGCGGCCCCCGGAGTTTCGTTGAGCTGACGATAGAACGGCGACACCTCGTCCACGCGAATGGTTGTGACCAGCGGAAAGTCCGGCGGGGTCAGCTGGCTGTAGAAGGAGCGGCGCCAGTCGATGAGGCCATAGCGGTGCTGATAGGCCCCGTGGCTGGTGAAATTGTTGGGGGCCACATAACATTGCGGCAGCGGCCCGGTGAGGGCCAGAGCGGCGACCCCGGCCAGGCCGACGGCCGCCACCACCGCCGGCCGCAGGGCCACCCGGGCGCCGATAACCTCCAGCGCCGAAAAAAAACCACACGCGGCGAGCAGCAGACTGACCGGCAGCAAGGGCAGACAATAGCGGGCCAACACAATCGCGCTCTGCGCGGCGTCTGGCCGGGAAAGCAGCAGGGCGCCGACATGCAGCGGATAGAGCGCGATGAGAACGACCCCAAACCAAGGCTGCCGCCGAAAAAGCATAACGGCGCCCCCGACGACCGCGGCCCAAAACAACCCGCCCAGTATCGGTTGCCCGGTGCCGGCAAAGAGCATTGCCACTTCCGGAACGGAACTCCAATGGAGCGTGCCCGTCAGTGCCACCTTGAAAAAAGTGCTCCGGAGCGAGCCGATGAAAGCCGGCAGCACCAGGATCGCGATCAGGCCCGCCATCGCCGCCGCCGCCGCGAACCATTGGCGCAACGGCGGACCCGCGACCGCCGTGAGCGGCAGCTTCCGCCAACGCGCGTGCAGGCAGGCTCCCACAGTAATTAGAAAAGGGGCGGCGACCGCGATGACTGCGAATAAATGGAAGTAGACCGCCAGAGTTCCCGTTGCGACAAACAGTAGTGCGTGGCGGCGATCGCCCGACTGTCGCCAGCGGGCGGCCAACAGAATGGTGGCGAAGCTCAACAGGGCGACAAAGCTGTAGGGCCGACAAATGCGACTGTAGAAAATCAGCATCGGGGAAATGGCCAACAGCAGCGCGAGGAGCGCGGCCCGGCGGAAGCCAACGAGTTCCCGGGCCAGCCACGGACCGACGATGATGCACAATAATCCGCTGAGCACCGACGGCAACCGGAGCAGCGTTTCCGACCACCCAACCGTGGCCGCCAAGGCCCAGGTGTAGAAATTCAGCGGAATGCACGTCGCGCCCGGAATCGAAAAATGCGTGAGGAGCCAGACGGGAGATTTGCCAATGGTGTAATGCAGACCGTGCCATTCATCATCCATCAACACCAGATCGCTCAGCAGATACACCCGCAAAAAGAGGCCGGTCAGAAATGCCAGAGCCACGATGCCCGCAAACGCGAATTCCCGGCGACGCCAGTTAAAATTCATCCGGCGGAGATTAGGCACACGGCTCTGTGAAGGCAACGCTTGCCCGGCAATGGCCGTCCGGATTTCATCAATGCCGCGCATCCCGTTTCAGTTTTGCTGAATGGTCTTGTCACCTGAGCACGGTGTCCGCAGACTAATTTCATTAACGTGAACCTCGGAAGACCGAATGCGCTCCGCCACCCTTGACCTGCTGCAAGCCGCCTATGGCCGCTATGCGCTGGGCGCTTTCAATGTGTCCAACATGGAACAAGTCCACGGTTTATTTCGCGGAGCGGAGCAGGCCCATGCGCCAGTTATCGTCCAGTTCACCCGCGTGATGCGGAGTTATGCGCATCCCCGGATGCTGGCGGCGATGTTGGAGGCGGCGGCGGAAATTTATCCCAGCGTGGTCTTTGCCTGTCATCACGACCACGGCGATGAGGCGAGTTGCGCGGAGGCGATCGCATCAGGCGATTACCACTCCGTGATGATTGATGCCTCGCATCATCCATTTGCAGAAAACGTGGCGACCACGAAGCGGGTCGTGGAGCAGGCGCACGCCCGCGGCATCGCCGTGGAAGCCGAACTGGGTTTGTTGCGGGGCATCGAGGACGAAATGAGCGTGGACGCGAAGGAAGCGATCCTGACCGACCCGGCGCAGGCGGAGGAATTTGTCCAACGCACCGGTTGTGACAGTCTCGCGGTGGCCATCGGCACCAGTCATGGGGCGTACAAGTTTTCTGGCAAACAGGGATTGCACTTTGATCGCCTCGCGGAAATCCAGAAACGGCTGCCGGGTTTTCCGTTGGTACTGCACGGTGGCTCGGCCGTGCCGGTCCGGGAAGTCGAACGGATCAACGCGGCGGGTGGTAAACTGGACGCAACCGCCAGCGGGGTGGCCGAGAGTGAACTGCCGCGCGCGATCGCCTCGGGCATCACCAAGGTCAACATTGGTACCGATGGCCGGTTGATCTGGACGCGTGTCCACCGCGAGTTCTTTCAGCAATCCCCGAAGGAGTTCGATTTCATGCAACCCGGGAAAACCTACGTGGCCGAGTTCGCCGCGTTCGTGGCGGCCAGGTGCACGACGCTCGGTGCCGCCGGTCAGACCGAGGAGGTAGGGTCATCGCGCTGCGATGACCACGCCCGCGCAGAGCGGGCGAAGGGAATTGCGCCGGTGAGCTTAATTACTCATGCCGCGCCCAGGGAGCATTTCAAAAAGTGAGCGCGTCAAATTTAACGCCACCATTCACCCTCACCCTGACCCTCTCCCGCTGGGAGAGGGAACAGCCTTCGTCGGCGCGGATTTTGCCAATGCGCCTGCTGCCGCCTCAGACTCCGGCGACGACCGTCTGCGGACTGCGATTCTCCCTCTCCCAGCGGGAGAGGGCCGGGGTGAGGGAGGAGCATGAGTTATGCAAGCGGCGTCCTTTGACCCTGAGCTTTTGGGGACACCACTCCCGGACGACAATAATCCGGCAGCGGCTTCGGCGCGCGTTCCTGCAACGCCTGCCAGATGGCGTCGCGCACCACCTGTTTCTCCCGGCGCAGTCGTCCATTCCAGTAGCGCAGCACCTTGATGCCGCGCTCCTCCAGCCAACGGTCGCGCTCCGCGTCCGCTCGAGCCTGTTCCGGGTGGCCATGTTGCGAGCCGTCCAGTTCGATGTTCAGTTTTGCTTCGGGGCAGAAGAAATCCAAAGTGTGCGGGCCGAGCGGCTGTTGGCGGCGAAACTTATAGGCGGAGAAACGGCGGTCGCGCAGCCAGCGCCAGAGGAGTTGCTCGGCCTAGGTGTCGGCGTGGCGCAGCTTGCAGGCGAGGGCGGTTTGCTTGGGCGACTGTTTGAGCATGAGTTGGCGTGCAGGATTAGGTGGCGTTCTCCCTCACCCTTACCCTCTCCCGCTGGGAGAGGGAATCCGTTTCGGCGCCGGTCGGCAAATCGTCGCGCTCCATGCTTCGATCCCGCGCCTGGCCTCCTCTCCCAGCGGGAGAGGGTAAGGGTGAGAGTGAACCGTTTACTTCGGCGCGCCGGCTCAAAAGTCGAGATGTGTTCCGCGCCTGATACAGCGCGGGGTCATCGCAGCGCGATGACCCTGCCAACTGCGGAGTGCGGGCTAAAAACTTCCTGAATAATGAAGCCGTCAACTGAATCGCCCTTGCTCGTCCGCCCGAAGTCAACGCCGGGCGAATATGTTCGCGTCACGCCCGAGACCGCTGGCTGGGAGCACTTGAGTTTTGCGGCGCGCACCCTGAGCCGGGGCGAAACCTGGCACGGCAACACGGGCCCGTATGAGTACGGCTTCGTGGTCTTGGGCGGCAGTTGCTCGGTCGAATCTTCACGCGGCGCGTGGCCGAAGATCGGCCGGCGACCGGATGTTTTTCACGGGATGCCCTACGCGCTTTATTTGCCGCGGGAAACGGAATTCACCGTGACCGCACTTGCTGAAGGCGTGGACCTCGCCTGCGGTTGGTGTCGGTCGGAGGGAAACCATCCACCCCGACTGGTGACGCCGGAACAAGTCGCGGTGGAAATTCGGGGTGGCGGCAACGCCACGCGGCAGATCAATTCGCTGCTCCCTCCCGGCTTCGACTGTCATCGGTTGGTGGCGGTCGAGGTGTACACGCCGGCCGGGAGTTGGAGTTCGTATCCGCCGCACAAACATGACGTGCATCGCGTGGATGCCGCGGGCAAACTGATTGAGGCCGATCTGGAGGAAACGTACTTCTACAAATTCGATCGCCCGGAGGGTTACGCCATCCAACGAGTTTACACCTCTGACTTGCGTCTCAATGAAGTATTGGTAGCACGCAACAACGACGTGGTGCTCGTGCCGGAGGGCTATCATCCGGTGGCGGCGGCGCACGGTTACCCGACTTACTATTTGAATTTTCTTGCCGGCAGCGCGCAGTCGCTGGCCAACATCGACGACCCTGACCACGCCTGGATCAAGGGAACGTGGACGACACTGGATCCGCGCGTGCCGATGGTGACGATGGCGATGGAGAAGGCCACCGACGGGACAAAAAACTAGGTGTCGTAATGCAATCGAGCCAAACCCTCACCCCGGCCCTCTCCCTTTCGGAAAGGGAGAGGGAGAATTCTCGTCAGCCTGTAGGTGAAACCAGCACGGCTGGAAGTGTCGTGACGCGAACTTCGCTGTTCCCTCGCTCCATCGGATGGGGAGAGGGTCAGGGTGAGGGGTCCATCCGACTGAACTGTTACCGCTAAACTATGACCAAGCCACCTCCCACTTTCGATCTCATCACGATGGGACGCTCGTCCATTGATCTTTACGCGAATGAAGTAGGCGCGCCGTTCCCGCAAATCAAATCCTTCGCCGCGTACGTCGGCGGCTCGCCGACGAACATCGCGGTGGGCGCGCAGCGGCTGGGATTGCGGACGGCCGTGCTCACGGCGGTGGGCGAAGATCCGGTCGGCGATTTCATTCTGAATTTTCTCAAGCAGGAAGGAGTGGAAACCAAATTTATCCCGCGCAAACCCGACAGCCGGACCAGCGCAGTGATTTTGGGCATTGAGCCACCGGACAAGTTCCCGCTCGTGTATTACCGCGATAATTGCGCGGACAATCAGCTTTCGATTGATGATGTGCTCAAGACCCCCATCGCCGACGGACGCATCTTCGAGTTTTCCGGTACCGGCCTCAGCCGGGAGCCGAGTCGCAGCGCCAATCTTTTTGCCGCCGAGCAGGCCAAGGCCGCCGGCGCCACCGTGGTGCTCGACCTGGATTTTCGCCCGAACCAGTGGCACGACGCCCGCGCCTTCGGCGTCACGGTGCGCGCGGCTTTGCCGTTGGTGGACATCGTCCTCGGCACCGAGGACGAATGCAAAGCCGCCAATCTCACCGACCCCACGCAGGTCAACGTCAGCCACTCCCAAATTTCCGGGGCGCGCGTCGCCGGTGATCTGGAGCATGCCGTCCATGCCCTGCAACGCCACGGCCCCAAACTGATTGTCGTGAAGCGCGGCGAGAAAGGGGCCACGCTGTTTCCAACGGCTGGCCAGCCGACCGATGTGCCCGGCTTTCCGGTGGAGGTCTATAACGTCCTCGGCGCGGGCGACGCCTTCGCCTCCGGTTTCATCTACGGTCTCGTGAAAGGTTGGGACTGGTACCGGGCCGCGCGCATGGGCAACGCCGGCGGCGCCATCGTGGTTACGCGCCACGGCTGCGCCAATTTCATGGCCTATGAGGCGGAGGCATTAAAATTCATCGAAGAACGCGGCGGCTTTTGATACATCAATTCCCATGAAGACGAAACGACTGACGACTGCGCAAGCGATCATTCAATTTCTGCTGCACCAGCACGTGGAACGCGACGGCCGGCGCCAGCCGTTCTTCGCCGGCTGCCTCGGCATTTTCGGCCATGGTTGTATCGCCGGCATCGGCCAAGCGCTGCAGCAGTATCCAGCGTTTCGTTATTACCAGACAAAAAACGAGCAGGGTTCGGTGCACATCGCCGCCGCCTTCGCGAAGATGAACAATCGGCTCCGCACCTTTGCCTGCGTCAGCTCGATCGGCCCCGGCGCGACCAATATGGTGACCGGTGCGGCGCTGGCCACCATCAACCGTCTCCCGGTGCTGCTTTTGCCCGGCGACATCTTCGCGCGCCGCAACGTCGGCCCCGTGTTGCAACAACTCGAACATCCGTCGTCGCAGGACGTATCGGTCAACGATTGCTTCCGGCCGGTTTCCAAATACTGGGACCGCCTCAACCGCGCGGATCAGCTCATGAACGCGCTGCCGGAAGTCATGCGTGTGTTGACCTCTCCCGCCGAGACCGGCGCCGTGACGCTCGCGTTGCCGCAGGATGTGCAAACGGAGGGCTTCGACTACCCGACCGAACTGTTCGCGGACCGGGTGTGGTATATCCCGCGCCCGGTACCCGAAGCCACGCTGTTAAAGCGGGCGGTCGAATGGATTCGCGCGAGCAAAAAACCCATCATCATCGCGGGTGGCGGGGTGCTTTACAGCGAAGCCCAGGCCGCCCTGGCGCTGTTCGCCGAACAAACCGGCATTCCCGTGGCAGAAACACAGGCCGGCAAAGGCGCTTTGCGCTATGACCATCCCCAATCGCTCGGCGCCATCGGCGCCACCGGCACGCCCGGCGCCAACATCACGGCGCGCGAGGCCGATCTGGTCCTCGGCATCGGCACCCGGTACAGCGACTTTACCACCGCTTCGAACACCGCGTTTCAAAACCCGAAGGTTCGCTTCCTCAACATCAACGTTGCGGAGTTCGACGCGTGCAAACGCTCCGCGCTGCCACTGGTGGCGGACGCGCGGGCGGCGTTGGAAGCGCTGGGCAAGTCGCTCCGCGGCTGGCAGGTCAGCCGCGCCTATCGCCAGCAGGGACAGAAATTCAACCGCGCTTGGGATAAGGAAGTCGAACGCCTTTACCACTTGGACACGGGCACGCCGGTTAACCAAGGCGCCGTGGTCGGCGCGGTGAATGACTTTGCGCGACCGCAGGACGTGGTGATGGGCGCGGCGGGCAGTCTGCCGGGGGATTTGCACAAACTCTGGCGCACGCGTGATCCGAAGGGATACCACATGGAATACGGCTACTCGTGTATGGGCTACGAAATCGCCGGCGGGCTGGGGGTGAAGATGGCCGCGCCGGACCGGGAAGTTTATGTGCTGATTGGGGACGGGTCCTGGCTGATGATGTCGTCCGAGCTGGTCACCGCCATCCAAGAGGGATACAAGCTGACGGTCTTGTTGCTCAACAACCATGGTTTTCAAAGCATCGGCGGCCTGTCGCGCGCGATCGGGAGCGGCGGCTTCGGCACGCGCTACCGCTTGCGCAATACAAAAACGGCGCAGCTCGACGGCGCACCCGTGGCGGTGGACTACGCGGCCAACGCGCGCAGCCTCGGCGCCCATGTCATCACGGCCCGGGATGTTCCGGAACTGAAATCGGCGCTGACCGAAGCCCGCCGGCAAACGCAGACGACCGTCATTGTGATCGAGACCAGTCTGGAGCAACGCGTGCCCGGGTACGAATCCTGGTGGGACGTGCCCATCGCAGAAATCTCCACCAGCGCCGCCGTCAAAAAGGCGCGGAAGAACTATGAGCGCGCCAAAACCCGGGAGCGTTATTATCTGTGACGACCTGAAACTTGAACCTCAAACCAGAACCCAGGCCGCAAGAATCAACCGCACGCGATGAAACCAGTCGTCAAGCCCGCCCGTTCGATTCCCGTCGCCAACGCGCCCTGTTCCTGGGGCGTGCTCGAATTTGATTTGCCGGGCAAGGCGCTCGGGTACGCCCAGGTGCTGGATGAAATCAAAGCGACCGGCTACACCGGCACGGAATTAGGCGACTGGGGGTTCATGCCCACCGATCCAAAAGTTTTGCGACGTGAACTGCAAACTCGGGAACTGGCATTGCTCGGCGCTTTCGTCCCCGTGGCTTTCGCGCGCGAGTCCGCCCATGCCGACGGGGAAGCCCGGGCCGTCAAGACGGCGCGCTTGATGGCCGAGGCCATGGGCCCGCTCCCGTTCATTGTGCTGGCCGATGATAACGGCCAGGACGCGACGCGAACGAAACTCGCTGGCCGCATCCGTTCGGAGCACCGCCTGTCCAAACAGAAATGGGAAACCTTCAGCAAAGGAGTGGATCGGGTCGCGGAGGCGGTCCGCCGCCAGACCGGGTTGCGGAGCGTGTTCCACCATCATTGCGCTGGGTTTGTCGAGACGCCCTGGGAAATCGAGCAGCTCATGAAATTGACCGACCCCAAGCTCGTCGGGCTTTGTTTCGACACGGGCCACTTTCGTTTCGGCGGGGGCGGCGATCCGCTCCGCGCGTACCGGCAGTTCAAAGAACGCATCTGGCACGTCCACTTCAAGGACTGCAGCCCACAGGTGGATGAACAATCGCGCCGCAACGAGTGGGATTATTTTGCCTCCCTGAAGCACGGCATCTTTTGCGAACTCGGCCGAGGCGACATCGACTTCAAGGCGTTTGCTGCCGAGCTGCAACGGGATGGTTACCCGGGTTGGATTGTCGTGGAACAGGATGTTTTGCCCGGCATGGGCGCGCCCCAGGAATTTGCGCGGCGCAATCGGGAATTTTTACGCCATTGCCACCTTTAGCTCATTCGTCACCATGAGCTTCAAAGTTTCCCGTCCCACGCCCAGCCGACCGACCGTCGAGCCTAGCGCACAATGCCGACCTGCGCTGTGGGCGGACAGTTTGCGAGTAGGGCCGGGGTGAGGGCGGGGGGTTACAATCATTACTCTTCATGCGCATCACGGGTGGACAAGCGGGCGGACGGATTTTGAAAGTCCCGAAAGGACTGGCGGTGCGACCCACGCCCGATCTGGTCAAACAGGCCGTGTTCAACTCGCTGGGCGCCCGGGTCGTCGGCGCGACCGTGTTGGAGCTGTTCGCTGGCAGTGGCGCTTTAAGTCTCGAATGTCTGAGTCGCGGCGCCGCCGCGGCGTTGTGTGTGGAATTATCGCCCAAACACGCGGCGTTTATCCGGCGCAACGCCGCGTTGCCCGAGTTTCCGCCCCACGCGTTCGAAGTCCGCGCGCAGGATGTGTTTGCCGCGCTGCCCCAACTCGTCGCTGCCGGGCGCAAGTTTGATCTGATTCTGGCCGACCCACCTTACGGCGACAAAAATGTCGGCCGCCGCTCGACTTCGCTCGCGCAACAGCTCGTGGACGAACCCGATCTGGCCAAGTTGCTGGCGCCGGGCGGACGCCTCGTGCTGGGACATGCCCGCCGCGACACGCTGGAAATCCCCCAGTGGTGGCGCGAGGCCAAAGTCATGAAGCACGGCGATAACATGATGAGGTTTTTGGAGTCTGAACCTTTGCCACCTCTGAACGTTGCTGATGCGCGCCGATAAGACTGAGAATCATGCCGGACATTGTTAACATGATTTGGTATCTCCCGGCGACAGCGCTAGCTTTCGCGGTCTTTCACTTTCTTTGGCGGTTCGGTTTTCGCCTGTGCGGCGTGAAGAGGGGAAAGGCCAAATGGCTCTCTATCCCAGCATTTGCATTTCTCCTGGTCCTGCTTTTACTAATCTCCAGCCGCCCGGCGGATGTATTCAAGTCGGCTTTCGGTTTCCCTCCGCCTCGGGATGTCAGGGGACTGAAAACTAAAAGGTTTTTGGTTGGACAATCCGGCGGCTGCTACTTGCGATTTAAAACCGATGACAAGACTTTTCAACGGATTCTTGATAGAGGGTTGTCGCCGGCTGGTACAAATCAAATGAACTTGCTGACCACGGGAGCCAACTCACAGCTTGCCCCCAATTGGTGGAGGCCGGAAGATCTCGGAACAAACCCGCAGTTTTACCAGGTTGTGTTCACTAATAAGAATTCTTACGACTGGGTGCGAGAGTCGCTCGGGTACGACCCAATTTCGCATTTGGTTCTATTCAAGCGGGATGACATCGACTAGCGGCCGGGAGCTTATTTCCCGCTCACATCCACACCCACCACGTCGCCGGCGGCGTTGCGACAATAGATTTTCCCGTTCGCCAGCACGGGCGTGGTCCAGCATTTGCCGCCGAGCACTTGCGCCCGGGCCATGGGCTTGAACGCGGTGGGGCTGGCGTCGGCCACCATGAGTTCACCCTTTTCGCTCAGGACGATCAACTTGCCGTCCGCCAGGATTAACGAACCTTTGCCCACGGATTTCTCCGTCCACTTCACTTCGCCCGTGTTGAAGTCGAGGCAACGAAGCTGGTTGTCGTCCACGCCATACAGGTGGCCCTGCCAGAGGACACAACTATTGAAATGGTTGCGCATGTTCTTGTTTTCCCAAAGTTTAGTTGCCGGTTGCGTGCTCACCTCAAACACGCCGCCGCCGTGGTTGTAGCCGGACGAAATAAATACCTTGCTGCCCGCGAGAATCGGATCGGCGGCGTTGACATCGTACTCGGTTTTCCAGGGGAATCGCCAAAGCTCCTTGCCGTCTTTCACCCCCAGCGCGACGACGTCCTGACGGATGACGAGCGCCACGGCGCGTTGACCGCCCACCGCGCAGGGCACGGCGGTCGCGTACCCCGCTTCTTCGTCACCGGACGACCACACGACTTTGCCCGTGTTCTTGTTGAGCGCCGCCCCGGCGGTGCCGAGGTTAACGATGGCTAAATCGCCTTCGATCAGGACGGAGCCGGCAAATCCCCAGGTCGGCATTTTCGCCTTCAGCTCGTCCATCAAATTCTTCGACCAGATCACGGTCCCTTTGGCGGCGTCGAGGCAGTGAATTACGCCCCGCTTGCTGAAGGTGAAAACGCGGTCGCCGTCCACGGTGGGGGTGGCGCTGGGGCCGCCTTCGTAATATTTGGGGTCGAGTTTGGCCGGGTAGGAATATTGCCACACCTCCACGCCGGTGTTCGCGTCGAAACAGAAAACGACGTCGTTGTCTTTCAGATTGCCGGTGGTGTAAACGCGCCCGGCGCGAACGGCCAAGGAGGCGAAGCCGATGCCGACTTTTGCCTTCCAAAGTTTCTTCGGCCCTTCCGCCGGCCAGGTGACCGACCAGCCGGTTTCTTTCGAGATACCGTCATGGTCAGGCCCGCGAAAACAGGGCCAATCCGCGGCGCGGGTCGGGAGCGTCATCGCCAGCAAGCCAATCATTGCAACCTGAAATACGGTTTTCATACCGCCAGAGTTAGCCGAGGCGGGGCGGCGTGTCAACGCAGCGGCAGGCCGGCTTTCCGGTCTTAATCTTTTTCTTACTCTTATTCGCGTTAGGAATGGCGCCGGTTGGAAACGAAGGCGGAGAGCAAGATCAGGATTCCGAACCCGAGCAAAAGCCACCCGGCGTGTAGTTCGCTCACCGTTTCTGGTTGTAAGTTCGTTGCGAATACTTCTGCGCTACCAGCTCCGCCGCCCGGTCGAGCAGCGGGCCGTCGGCATTAAACTCCGTCCACGTGGACGTCGATCCCATCGTAGCGATCATCGCCCGCTCCCAATCGGCGCGCGCCAACGGGAGGGGCGGCGGTCGCACCGAACCCTGAATCAACAGGCCCAGCCGATTACGTCGTTGGGCCGCCCCCGCTATTTTCAGCCCGTGCCACAGAAGATCAAATTTCTCGTGGCCGACGAAGCACTGGCCCGGGGCGGTTTTCTTGCAGCTGGTCGCAAGTTCTGATTCGGTTCCCAAGGTCGCAAACGCGGACTGAATCCAGGCGTGCGCGCGGCGATAGCTTTCCTCCGCGCGAAGTGAATGCCACTCGTGCCCGGCAGGAAACACCAGGCAGTAAGTCCAATCGGCATCGTGCGGCACGACCCCACCGCCGGTTGGACGACGAACCAGCGGACGCAGCAAAGTGGTGCGTTCGACTTCGGCGAACTTCTGGAAATAACCAAAGGTGGCCGCCGGTTCCGTCCAACCGTAGAAGCGCAGCACCGGTTGGCCGAGGCGCGGCAGGGCTTCGAGCAACGCCTCGTCCAATGCCATGTTAAACGCCGCATTGCCGGGACCGGAATGCAGGAGCAGCCACTCGTTGAATTTTGAAAAACTCACGCGCGGAGTATCACGGCGGGGGAGAACGTGTGAAAGGGAGAAAACGGGAGCAGACCCCCGAAGGGTTGCCGCTTCCTTGACCACTTTCTCATCGGCCCGCTTGGAACGCTTTGCCCGCGGAGGGACATAGCTTTGCAATCTCGCACCCGTCGCAATCCGGCTTGCGCGCACCGCATCGACGTCGACCGTGCCAGATGAGCCAATGGCTGAACCGGGTCCAGTCGGCGCGGGGCACGAGCGGCAGCAACGCGTGCTCGATCTTGACCGCGTCCGTCAGCCGCGTGAGACCGAGCCGATGGGCCAGCCGGGTGACATGGGTGTCCACCACAATGCCGACGTTGATGCCGAACGCATTGCCGAGAACGACATTGGCCGTCTTGCGGCCCACCCCGTCGAGGGCGGTAAGTTCATCCATGGTACGCGGGACCGCGCCGCCATGTTTCGCCACGAGTGTGCGGCAACAGGCCTGGATGTTTTTCGCTTTGTTGCGGAAAAAGCCGGTGGTTTTCACGGCTCGTTCGAGTTCAGCGAGATCGACGTCTGCAAAATCTTGCGCGCTCCGATACTTCGCGAACAACTCCGCCGTCACCAGATTGACGCGTTTGTCAGTGCATTGGGCGGACAGGATCGTGGCGATCAGGAGTTGAAGCGGGTTGGCGAAGTTCAGTTCGCAATGGGCATTGGGATAGGCGGCCCGCAAGCCGGCGGTAATGTCCCGGGTACGAGTGGCTAGGGCTTGGGCGGTTTCACGAGGCATGACGTTACTACGCGGGTCGCCTAGTCCGTGTTGATTGTGCCAACTACCCAGCGGCGCGCACTCGGAAATTGCGCGTCCATCGGGTCGGGGTGCAATCAAAATCGCACCGGATGGTGCCACTCGCCGAAATCAAGGCCCGCGGCTTGATGCCTGGCGCGACCCTTCGCAAGGCGAGCGAGCATTGGCGGAGCCGCCGGTGGTCAGGAACTACTCCGCCAACAATCGCTGCAACCGTTCGAGCGACGCCCGTTCATTTACTTTCGCGGCGACGCGAGAATTATTCTGCCGGCGTTGGTCGCGGCCGCCGCCATGCAGTTCTTCGACGCGTTCGTTGAAGAAGGGTTTCCCGCCACCCCCCGAATTGATTTCCTGAGCCAGCACCTGCAACCAATGGGGGATTTGGGCGAGCAGACCGGCCACATCCGCGGGCTGGTACGTTTCGGCCAGTTTTAGTAATTCCCGCACGTCGGCGAGATGATAAGTGGCGCCACCGGCGACTGCTGTGAGGTAACGCATCAGGATCCCCCGGCGGGGCTCGTTCTCCCAGACGGCGCGCCGGGCGACGGCCTGGAGCAAGGGGCGGTCGTTGGCCGGAGCGAAGTGGACCAGCAATTCAAACAGCGGCCCGGGAATCGTGGCGTCCAAGCGCAGGCGATGGACGTAGCGCTCGAGCGTCACCGCGCGCAAGGGCACGGCCTGTTGTTGTCCGTCCTCCGTCACCAGTTGCGCGCGCGTCGGGCGGGTGAGGAGTTGTTGAATCAATCCGGGCCAATCGGTCGCCGGCACGGAATCCGCACCCAATCGGTCGGCAAAGACGGCTTGATCGGCCAGCGTGGGGGTGAAGACGGGCGAGAGGGCCAGGTCAATTTCGTAATCTTCCAGCTGGGGCAGTTCCTTCACCAGGAAGGCTCCGATCGCATCGCGGTCGAGACCGTAAGTGCCACTGAGATGAGCGATGACCTGCGCGGGCAATTCGCGGGGGCGTTCCAATTCGGCGGCAAGAATTTCAAGGAGTGATGGCACGCGACGGAGTATTCACCGCGGATGGTGCGCGGCCAAGGAGGAATTCACTGGGCACGCATGGAATGGATTTTTGCGGCCGCTGCCGTTTACGGTGGCCGCGCGGCGGGGTAAATATTTTCCGGAGCCGATTGGAGTCCTTGGTCCCGTACGCCGGCTCGCCCCCCCGGAGTGACGGAGAATTGTGCGCTCGCTCTGGCTGGGTCGCGCGCCCGGGCCAGTCCAACGGGGAAGCCCGCCCGGGCCAGCGGTTATGCCGTCGCGGTGGCCGCGCGGTTTTTCCGTCCCGCCATCATGAAGGCAAGATACTCCATCAGGCGTTCCTTCATTTCTTTGCGCGGAACGATCGCGTCGATGAGGCCGTGATCGAGCAGGAACTCGGCGGTTTGAAACCCCGGCGGCAGTTCGGCCTGCGTCGTGTCCTTGATGACACGCGGGCCGGCGAAACCAATCATGGCGCCGGGCTCGGCGAGGATGAGATCCCCCACGCTTGCGTAACTGGCCATCACGCCGGCGTAATCCGGATTGGTAAGGATGCTGATATAGGGCAGCCGGGCTTTGGCGAGATAGCCGAGAGCAGCGCAGGTTTTGGCCATTTGCATGAGGCTGAACATACCTTCGTACATGCGCGCGCCGCCGCTGGTGGAAATGATGATGACGGGCAGCCCTTTCTCGGTGCCGGCCTCAATGAGGCGCGTGAGTTTCTCGCCCACCACCGCGCCCATCGAACCGCCGAGGAAGCTAAAGTCCATGACGCCGAGGGCGACGCGATGTTCGCCAATGCGGCCCACGCCGGTGATGACGGCATCCGTCAGATTGGTCTTCTTCCAGTTGGCGGCGAGCTTGTCGCGGTAGGAGGAAGCGCCGGTAAACTGGAGCACGTCGACGCTCACCATCTGGGCGTTCATTTCCTCAAACGTGCAGGTCTCCACCAGGGAATGGATGCGTTCACGGGCGCCGATGGAAAAATGATACTCGCACTTCGCGCAAACCTTGAGATTCACATCCAGTTCCTTGTCGAAGATCATGGTCTCGCACTTGGGGCATTTCTGCCAGAGACCTTCCGGAATCTCGCGTTTCTTGGATTTGGTCCCCCCGAGTTTGAGTTTGCGTTTGACGAAGGGCGTGGGGTTGTCGCTGGCGGGCGGCGGGGTGAGGGCGGGTTCGATCGAGTCAGCGCCGAGGCCCTTCTTGGTGAACGAGGTGGTGGACATGGTCAAAATCTGGCTTGGACTGGAGGTTCGGGGCGAAAGATTCATTTCGTCGTCGCTAGCTTCACGGTTTTTTTCAAAATCGGCAAACCACCAACAAGTCGTCCCGAGTATTCAAAGTCCCCGGGCCACTGTCCAGACGCAAACTTCGCCGGCACCGGCGGCGCGCAACACCCGGGCGCAGGCGCTCGTGGTGGCGCCGGTGGTGAAAACGTCGTCCACCAGAATCACCCGCTCGCCCTGCAAACGGCGGTCCGCCCGCCGGGCAAAGGCGCGGCGGACGTTGGCGGCGCGCTGGGCCTTGGTGAGCAGGGTCTGCGTACGGGTCGGCTGGACGCGGCGCAGCAGTTGCGGGTTCAGCGGGAGGGCGAGCGCCCGGGCGAGCGGAGCGGCGAAACGCTCGGCCTGGTTGAATTCACGTTCGCGTTCCTTGAGCGGGTGTAACGGGACGGGCACGACCAAGTCCCAGGTTTCCTCACGCAACGCGGGCAGCGCGGCCCGCAGGAAGAGATCGACGAGGAAGGGCTCAAACCAGAGCGCCCGGGAATATTTGTAACGATGGACGGCTTCCAGGACCACGCCGCGCGCGGTGACCGCCGAACGTGCGGAACAGAAATGCAGCTCCAGATCCCGACAGTTGGTACACTCGAAGGCCGTGTTGATTTCGCCGGCGACCGGCACGCCGCAGCGCGCGCAGAAAGGCGGCTTAATGAACCGCACCTGGCTCCAGCAATGCACACAGACGAAACCTTCGGCGGGCGCCGCCCGCTGTTCGCCGCAGAGTTGGCAGACCTCCGGATAGAGCAACGCGAGTCCCGCCTGAAGCGTGCGGGCCAAAGGGACGGTCATCGTGGTGGGACCATAGGAATTGAGGCGGAGCGCGCCAAGCCGGAAGTGAAGCGCGGCGGGAATACGCTGCGCCAAAAAAGTGGCGAAGCGCGGCGCCGCATGGTAATAAAGCGGCGTGTTAGGTTTGTTCAGAAAATCAAACGTCCCGAAGGCATCGGGCCCCGGACCGTTCGGCAAATATCAGTTGCACGAACTAATCGCCAACGGCGGCATGGCCGACATCTGGCTCGCCACGGACGGCAAAGGCAAGTCCTACGCGGTCCGCCGGCTGCTTCCGGATTTGCAGAGCGACAGCACGGCCCGCAAACGATTCCTCCAGGGTTGTGAAGTGCTCGAGAAATGTCAGGGCCACGAGGGGGTCATCGGCTACCTCGAACATGGCAAGATTGACGGCCAGCAATATCTCGCCATGGAATACGTCGAAGGCGCGAACTTGAAGGAACTTTACGCCCGGCACGATCCGGTGCTGCTGGAAAACGTCGCGCAGATCCTGATTGATGTGGCGGCGGCCCTGGAACACATCCACGAATGCGGCTTCATGCATCTGGATGTGAAACCGGAGAACGTGCTCGTCTCGCGCAATGCCGCCGTGCGCGTCGTGGATTTCGATCTCGCGCAACCGATCACCGAGAAGGCCAAAAAGATCAGCAAGAATCCCGGCACGCCCGCGTACATGGCGCCGGAACAATTATCCGGCCAGCCGATTGATCAGCGCGTGGACGTGTTCGCTTTCGGCGTGGCCGCCTACGAGTTACTGACGAACCAAAAGCCCTTTCCCGGCGAATCATCCGCGGAAATTCTCCGCGCCCAGACGGAGCGGGCCGAATTCCAAACGCCGCGCCAGCTGAATCCCGACGTGCCGGTCGCGCTGGAGCGGGCGATCCTCAAGTGTATCGAACGGGAACCGGACAAGCGCTATCTCTACTTGAGTGTGCTGGTGCGGGACTTGAAGGCGGCGCTCTACGTTTGATCGGCGGCCCGGGCTTCGGTTCGGACAATCGGCCCTGACCGCGACCGGTACGACGCACTCGAGCCAGGTAAACTGTCAATCAATCAACCGCTTGGTCAAGCCCGCGTAGGCATCAATGCGGCGGTCGCGCAGGAACGGCCAATGGGTGCGCGTGGTGTCCACCTGTTCCAGGTTGACCGGGACGATGAGAATTTCCTCCTGGTTGACGCTGGCCTTGGCGAGGATTTCTCCCGAAGTGCCGGCCACGAAACTTTGCCCCCAGAACTCCAGGCCATCGCCGCCGACGCCGCGGAGGACTTCGTGGCCGATCCGATTCACCGCGGCCACATAGCAGCCGTTGGCCACGGCGTGACTGCGTTGGATCAGTTCCCACGCGTCGTGTTGTTGGGCCCCGCTCTGCTTTTTCTCGCCCGGATGCCAGCCGATGGCGGTGGGGTAAAACAAAACTTGCGCGCCCTGCATCGCGGTGAGCCGCGCCGCTTCCGGATACCATTGATCCCAGCAAATCAACACGCCGATCCGGCCATAGCGCGTGGCCCAGGTACGGAAGCCGAGGTCGCCGGGGGTGAAATAAAACTTTTCGTAGAACAGCGGGTCATCCGGGATGTGCATCTTGCGATACGTGCCGAGCAACGCACCGTCGGCATCAATGATGGCGGCGGTATTGTGATACACACCGGCGGCGCGCCGCTCGAAAAGCGAGGCGATGATCACGACCCGGTGTTGGCGGGCGAGTTTTTGAAACGCCGCCGTGCTCGGGCCGGGAATCGGCTCGGCCAGCTGAAAATTGCGGTGGTCTTCGCTCTGGCAAAAATATTGGCAGCCAAACAACTCCTGCGTGCAGATGATTTGCGCGCCTTGCCGGGCGGCGCGTTCGGCGAGCGCGAGCGTGTGCCGGAGGTTGGCCGCGGGCTGAGGGGTGCACGCCGATTGGAGCAAGGCGAGCTTCACGATCGCACCGGCAGAAACGCGCTTCATGGGACGTCAGGTCCGGGCCCGCAGGCGGGCGGCGGATTCAAGCAGCTCCGAGTTGCCCTGCGCCGGATTGGGGGCGATGGGGGGCGCCGCCGGCGCGAACAACTCGCGAATGAACTTGCCCAGGGTCTCATTCGTCGGGCCGTAGCCGCCATGGTAAATGTAATACTCCAGCTCATACATCAACTCATCGGCGCTGGCGAAACGCTTGCTCAGGTCCCGCGTCAAGCAGCGTTGCAAAATGTGGTTGAGCGGCTCGTCAATCCGGTTATCGAGGGTGCGGAAATCCGGGATGGCAGACTTCAAAATCCGCTGGCGGGATTCCTCGGCGGTCGCGCCCTTGAAAATGTTATAGCTGAGCAGCAAGTGGGCGAGCACCACGCCGACGGAGAAAAGATCCGAACGTTTGTCCGTGATCTGAAAATCCGCCTGTTCCGGGCTCATGTAATCCGCCTTGCCGGCCACCACCTCCCCCTCCTGATCGGTCAGGTAGCCGCGCGCTTTCGCGATGCCGAAATCCGTCAGTTTCACGTCGCCCTCGAACGCGATCATGATGTTTTTAAAACTCACATCGCGATGGACGATGCCCAGTGGTTTGCCATCGGCGCCGGCCTTGGCATGGGCATAGGCGAGCCCACGGGCGATCCGACTGGAGATGAACACCCCGAGCTCGAGCGGCAACTGGCGGCGCCGGTCGCTCAGTTGCTGGCCGAATTGTTCGAGGTTCACACCGCGGATGAGTTCCATGGCGATGAAGAAGACACCATTGGCTTCGCCCAGCTGGTAGGTCTGAACGATATTAGTATGGATCAAGTCCGCGACCAGCTTCGCTTCGCCGATGAAATTATCGATAAAGGTTTTCTGGCTGGCGTAGTTGGCGCGCACGACCTTGATGGCCACGCGTTTCACAAATTCGCGGGCGCCGCGTTGCTCGGCTTCGTAGACGATCCCCATGCCGCCCTCGAAGATTTTCCGTACGACTTCGTAACGGAACTCGTTTTGAATGCTGAACAGCGGCACGGGGCGATGTTGGGAAAATGGGCCGCCAAGTCAAGTTTTGCGCGCATATTTTTCGGCGCGCCGCACACGGCGGACCAAGTTCGGCCTTGTGCAACGGCAGGGGGCCGCTAGACTTCGTAGCGCATGGCGCAAGGCTTACATCTTTCGCAACGGCTCAACCTGTCAACGGTGTTGGCCCCCCAACTCCAGCAATCGCTGGCGTTGTTGCATGCCCCGACCCTGGAACTCAAGGCGTTGGTCGAGGCGGAATTGCAGCAAAACCCGGTCCTCGAGGAGATCGCGAGTCCCGACGCGGATCTGTCGGAGAAGGCGGCCGATGGCGACAGTCCCGCCGATGCGGCGGATCCGTCCGAACCGCCGGCCGATATGAACCCGGATGTCGCCGAGGGCGCGCCGGCGGATGATTTCCAGGTGGAGTTCGAAAAGCTGGTGCAGATGGATCAGGAATGGCGGGATCATTTCGCGCAGACCAATCTGCCCACGCGCGCTTCGGCGGAGGAGGAGGAGAAGCGGCAGTTCATGTTCGACTCGCTGGTGGCCGGCACGTCGCTGGCGGAGGCGTTGCTCGAGCAGGTGCGGGATTCAGGCGTGCCCGAAGTCCAACGGCCCGTGACCGAACTGATCATCGGCAATATTGACGATTACGGTTACCTCAAGGCCTCGGTGGAGGAAATCGCGGCGCTCGGCAACCTGCCCGGCGAAGCCATTCTCGAAGTGCTCAAGGTAATCCAAACGTTTGATCCTCCTGGCGTGGGCGCCCGCGATCTGCGCGAATGCCTGATGCTCCAACTCGAACGCAAAGGCCAGCAGGAATCGCTCGAATATCAAATCGTGCGCGATCACATGGAAGCCTTGGGCAAACGCCGCATTCCGGAAATCGCCCGCGGCACGGGCACGACGTTGGATGACGTCCAGGATTCGCTCGAGCGCATTGCGCAACTCGAGCCGCGCCCAGGTCGGGCTTTTCTCACCGTGCTCGACCAGTTTGTCCTCCCCGAGGTGTTCGTGAAGCGCAGTGGCGACGACTTCACGGTCACGACCAACAACGAACATATTCCCCACCTGCGCATCAGCAACGTCTACAAGGACCTGATGTCGCAGGGCGAGAACACGGCGGAGGTGAAGAATTACATCCGCGAAAAAATCCGTGCCGGAAAATTTCTCATCAAGAGTCTGCACCAGCGGCAAAGCACCATTGGCAACATTGCGAAGGAAATCGTCAAACGGCAGCGCGAATTTATGGACAAGGGCGTGGCGCACCTGCGCCCGCTGACGATGGTGCAGGTGGCGGAAGTCGTGGGCGTGCATGAAACGACGGTGAGCCGTGCGGTGTCCGGCAAGTATATGGAGACGCCGCAGGGCATCTTCGAGATGAAATACTTTTTCACCGCCGGGCTGCAAACCGACAGCGGGGCGGGCGTCTCGAACACGAGCGTCAAGGACATGATCGCGGAAATTTTCAAAGCCGAAAATACCGGCAAGCCGTTATCCGATCAGGAAGTGGTGAAGATGCTGAAGGACGAAGGCATCGTAATCGCCCGGCGCACGGTGGCGAAGTACCGTTCGGAATTAAACATTCTCCCCTCGAATCTGCGGAAGGTTTACTGAGGCCTCGGTTGGCCGGGCGCCAAAATCGGGGCGCCATGCGCCCGCTGGTTCACCGGCCCGCGCGCCGGGCAAATATTTTGGCCATCGCCTCCGCCAGCACGGCCACCATCCGCCGCAACTGTTTCGGCGTCGCGCAATACGGCGGCATCAGCACGATCACGTTACCAATCGGCCGCGTCAGCACGCCGCGCCGCGCCATGGCTTCACAAACCCGGATCCCGGCCTGTTCCTGCAGCGGGAAGGGCGCGCGGGTGCGCCAGTCGCGAACTAGTTCCACCCCGACGACCAGCCCGACTTGCCGGATGTCGCCGACCTTCGGCTGGGACCACAAACTTTTCAGTTCTGCGGCCAGCGTCCGCTCGACCAGGATCCGGGAACGGCCGGATTCGTCGCCCTGCAAAATCTCCAGGCTCGCCAAGGCCGCCGCCGCTCCGAGCTGATTGCCCGTGTAGCTGTGACCGTGGAAAAAAGTTTTGAACTCCTCGTAGCGACCCAGGAAGGCGTCGAACACTTTTCCCGTCGTAAGCGTCGCGGCCATGGGTAGGTAACCGCCGGTGAGTCCCTTGGCGAGACAAAGAAAATCCGGCTGCACTCCCTCACGGTGCGAGGCGAAGAGCGTGGGACAGGCGTCGCGCCTGGCTCTAACTTCCTGTTCCGCTCGAGCGGCGGATTGATTTGAGACAGGCGGGACGCCTGTCCTACCGAAACCGGTCATCACTTCATCGGCGATGAGCAAGGCACCATGGCCGCGCGCAATGTCCGTGACGCGGCGCAGCCAGCCCGGCGGCTGTGGAATCATCCCCGCCGCGCCCTGCAGGAGCGGCTCGAAGACAAATCCGGCAAAAGGGTTTCCACGTTTCTTTTGGGCGGAAAACTTTTGTTCCGCCTGACCGACGCACTCCCAATTGCATTTGCGATAGTCACGGGCGTCCACGCGCTCCGGCGAGGCGCGGTTGAAAGGGCAACGATAACAATAGGGCGCCATCACTTTCTCCGTCGGGAACAGCAACCCCCCGTAAGCCTTGTGGAACAGATCAATATGCCCCAGGGACACGGCCCCCACGGTGTCGCCATGATAAGCGCCAGCGAGCGAGAGAAAACGGGGCTTGGTCTTGGGCCCGCGCGTGCGGCGCGTGAATTCGTAGGCCAACTTCAGCGCGACTTCCATCGCCGTTGAGCCGTCGTCGCTAAAGAAAACTTTCTGCAGCCGCCGACGGGAGGCGGCGGCACTGGTTGAATCCACCTTCTCCCGTCGGCGGCTACGATGATTAGCGACCTCGACGAGTTTCGCCGCCAGCAAACTCGCCGGTTCATTGGCCAGCCCCAGCGCGGAACTGTGCGCGATTTTCTTCAACTGCCGGGCCATCGCCGCGTTGATCTTCGGGTGATTGTGGCCGTGCAGATTGGTCCAAATGGAGGAGTTGGCGTCGAGATATTCCCGACCCCGAGTGTCACGCAGGACCGCGCCTTTGCCGGAAGTGATGACGATCGGCTCGCGCTTGAGCCAGTCCCGCATCTGGGTGAACGGATGCCAGACATGGGCGTGGTCGAGTTGGGCGAGCGGGTTCATCAGTCCAGAGTTTTGAGTCCCAAGTCTAAAGTCCGCAAGACGCGCGTCAGCTCTGCAATGTGGTTCGCGGTGTGAGTGGCGGCGAGCGTAATTCGCAACCGGGCCGAACCGCGCGCAACGGTGGGATAACGGATCGCGGGAACAAAGAATCTGCGTTCCCGGAGCGCGCTCGCCGTCGCCACCGCCAGGTTTTCATCGCCTACAATTAATGGGATGATGGCGCTCTTATCATTCGTTGCCGCCGACGTGAGCTGTCTCTGGTTTTCGACTGAGGAAGATTTGAGACTCCTCACGTCGTCTCCTACAATATTAACCGAGTGCCACAGCTGTTCGCAGCGCGATTTGCCTTCGTGGGATTGCACGAGTTGAACTCCGGCCGCGGCCGCGGCCGCGGCCGCGGGGACGGGGGCGGTGCTGAAGATGAAACTGCGGGCGCGGTTCACGAGGAAATCAATCAAGGCCCGGGAGCCGCAAACATAGCCGCCGCTCGCGCCGAGCGCTTTGCCCAGGGTGCCCATCTGGATCTCAATGCGATCGCTCACGCCGAGTGCCTCGGCGAGACCGCGCCGATTGGCGCCGTAAAGCCCGGTGGCGTGGGCTTCGTCCACCATCAACCACGCCCCGTATTTTTCCTTGAGCGCCACGATTTCGCGGAGCGGCGCGTGGTCGCCGTCCATGGAGAAGACGGACTCGGTGACAATCAGGATCTGGCGAAAACCGAGAGCCAAGGGCCGAGGGCTTTGCGTGGCCCATTTTAGAATCGCTTCGAGATCGTTGAGATCGTTGTGGGCGAAGATGCGGAGTTTCGCGCTGCAGAGTCGTGCCGCATCCACCATACTGGCGTGAATGAGTTTGTCCGTAATGATGAGATCATCCTTGCCGAGCAACGCGGTAATGGTGCCGAGGGTTGTCGCATAGCCGGTGGCAAAGGTCAGCGCGGCTTCCGTGGCTTTGAAGGCGGCGAGCGCGGCTTCCAGTTCATGAAACGGCGCGAGCGAGCCGCACACGAGCCGCGAAGCGCCCGCGCCCGCGCCGAATTGTTCCACCGCCCGAACGGCGGCTGCCTTGAGCGTCGGATGATTCGCCAGACCGAGATAATCGTTCGAGGAAAAATTAATCAACTCGCGACCAGCAATCTGGAGGCACGGGCCTTGGGGCGAATCCACGCGGCGCAATTCGCGATGCAACCCCTGCGCGCGAAGGGCGTCAAGGCGGCGATGAAGTTCCGCATCGAGTGAATTCACTGAACCACAGATAAACACGGATGAACACGGATGGAAAGGAAGTCTCGCGTGAAGCTCTGCCGTGGCGGGCCGCCGGCAGGGATGCCGGCGCTCCCAGGAACGTCACCGCACGACTACGCGCCCGGGGCCATGGTCCATTCGCCATCGATCATTCCGGCTGCGATCGGGCCGACGTGAGCAAGGATGGCATCGTAACTGTCCCTTGGTCTACCCGTAAACGGCAGGACGATGAGATCGGCGAAGGCGTTGCGCGTCAGTTCCCCGACCTGACCGCGGAGGCCGAGCGCCCGGGCACCATTAATCGTGGCCAGGCGGACGATTTTTTCGGGCACGACCTCAGGCTGCGTTTGGGCGAAGGCGCGCATTTCGACAAACATGTCCAACTCGACCTTTTGGCGCGGCTCCTTCTGGACCGTCGCGAGACTGTCGGTGCCGAGGCAGATGTTCACGCCGGCTTGGGCGAGGGCGCGGTAGGGAAACCTCTGGTGCTGAAAATAAGCGTGACTGCGTGGGCAGTGAACGACGCTGGTGTGCTTGCGGGCGAGCAAGGCAGCGTCGCCCGGGGCCAGCCAGTTGACATGGGCGGCGAGAAAGTTGCGGCCCAGCAAGCCGGCCCGGGCGGCGTGTTGCACGGGCGAATATTTGCCGCAGTCGGCCATGGCGCGCTCATTGCGTTGCAGCCAGTCGAACATCTCGCCGCGCGCATGCCGGAACATTTCAAATTCTGTCGCGGACTCGGCAATATGGGTCGTGACGCGGAGTTTACGTGTGCGGGCGAGCGCGGCGGTGCGCTCCAGCAGGCAGGGCGTGGTGGAGTAGGGGGCGTGGGGCGAGAGCGCAGCGGCGCTGCGGTGGGGGGGCAGGGAGTCGATTTTTTCGAGCGCTTCGCGCAGAATCAATTCCGGATGGCGCCGGCTGCGAACCCCGGTCATTTCCAGAAAGGAAATCACCCGCAGCGAAGTGGCGGTCCAAACGTCCGGCAACAATTCCGGTACGGCTTCAATATCGGCGACAGTGGTGGTCCCCGAGCGGAGCAACATTCGGGCGCCATCCAGCCATGCCTCGGCGTAGTCGGAGAAGGTCCAGTGCGCCTTCTCGGTGGTAATGAGTTTGATCCAGTCGCAGAAATTTTTTTGCCGCGGGAACAAACCGGCCATGTGGGTGTAGTCGAGGTGACAATGGGCATTGACCAACCCCGGCAACAACACGACGTCGCCCAGATCGTCAACCGGGCCCGCAAATCGGCCCCGCAGGGAGCGCCAACGGCCAACGGCCACGAGGCGCTGGCCGGCCACCACCACGCCCCCATCGGCGATGGGCGGCCGCCAGATCGGCAGCACCACGCGGGCACGCAGCAGGCGAGGCGTCGAGCCAGCCATCAAAGTCCACGTTCCTTGAGGCTTTGCTTGTTCCGGGCGGCAACTTTGTGTTTGCGCGCCTTGGTTTTGTTGTGTCGTTTGCGGATCTGCTGTTCGATTTTCTTTGAAACCAGATCTATGGCCGCATAAAGGTCTTCTTCGCGGTCCTCCGCGAACAGATCGGGGCCGCGCACACTGAGCCGCATCGAGCAGGAGAAGGCCTTGGCGGGCACGCGGGTGTGGTCATGTTCGAGCGTCACCCGCGCATCAATGGCCCAGCGATCGAAATGCTCCAGCTTATCCAACCGGGCGAGGATGTGGTCTTCAATCGCTTTGGTCAGGGTAACGTTGTGCAAAGAAATAATCAGCTTCATAGCGCTATGATGCAGCCGGCGCAGAGCAAAATCCAGTGGAGAAATTTTACGCTCCCGTGCGAAAGCCCACGGCCGTCGCCCTTCCGAGGATCAAAGCTGGCGAACTTTGCCCGCCGCCAGGTTTAGAATCTTGTTGGAAACCACGTGCAGTCATCGGAGGGGCCGAGGTAGCGAGGCTTAACCCGCCCCGTTCTTCACCCCGGCCCGCGGCCGGATTCAGTGCCGAATCCGATCGGCGCTCACGACTTAACCCGTCGCGCCGAAGACGATCCCGGTGAAGTTTATCCGCCCACCCGCGGTCAACGCTTGAATCCCCGCCGGGCTTTCCGTTTAATCTCCCACGTGCCTACCAAAGTCATCGCGGTCGCCAACCAGAAGGGCGGCGTCGGCAAAACCACCACGGCGGTGAATCTGGCCGCGTGCCTCGCGGCGTTGGGGCAGCGCATCCTGCTGTTCGACCTGGACCCGCAGGCTAACGCCACGAGCGGCGTCGGGGTGGAAAAAATTGAGGGCGCGAGTGCCTATCGCCCCCTGTTCGGCGAAGGGGCGCTGGCCGACAAGATCAAACCCACGGCCTTCGAACGGCTGTCCCTGATTCCCAGCGAAGTCGATTTGTGCGGCGCCGACGTGGAGCTGGCGCGGGCGGAGAATCACCTGTTGCGGCTCGCGGACGCCTTGCAACCGGTGCGCGAGTCCGGCCAGTTTGATTTGCTGCTCGTGGATTGCCCGCCGTCGCTGGGCATCCTGACGCTCAACGCATTTGCGGTCGCGGATGGCGTGCTGGTGCCGTTGCAATGCGAATATTACGCGCTCGAAGGTATTTCGATGATGAACCGCGTGCTGACGCAACTGCGCGCCGCCGGCGTGAATCCCCGGTTGGAAATCTTTGGCGTGGTCATGACCATGTTCGATGCCCGGACCAAGCTGTCGAACGAAGTCGTGAGTGAAGTGCGCAATCTGCTGGGGGAGCGCGTGTTTGAAACGATGATCCCGCGCAGCACGAAACTCGCGGAAGCCCCCAGCTTCGGTCGGCCGATCATCCACTACGATAAGTACAGCGCCGGTGCGGCCGCGTACGAAGTGTTGGCGCAGGAAGTCTTGGAACGGTTGAATTCCCGGTAAATGGCCGCGTCTATCCTCAATTATTAAATGATGAAAACCCAATCCCTCGCTCGCTGGTTCGGATTATTGCTCACTACGGCCACCCACTTGACCGCGGCCGACTGGCCACAATATCGCGGGCCGAACAACGATGGTTCCACGCCGGAAAAAATCCTTGCGCCCTGGCCGACCGAAGGTCCGCGCGTGGTTTGGAAGGCGCCGCTGGGGCCAAGCTTCGGCTCGTTTGTGGTCAGCAGCGGCCGGGCGTTTTGTTTCATCCAGCGAGCGGTGGCCGGAGAAGACAAGGAGGTAGTGCTGGCGCTGGACGCGAATACTGGCCGGGAATTGTGGGCGGTGCCGTTGGGCAAGCCGACGATGGACAAGCAGGGCGGTGACGGCCCGCGCTCCACCCCGACGGTGGATGGCGACCGCGTGTATCTGCTTGGCGCCTATCAAGTGTTGACGTGTCTTGACGCGGCCACCGGCAAGCAAATCTGGCAACACGATCTCGCCAGCGAATTCGGCGGCAAGGTCATCAAGTGGAACAGCGCCGCCTCACCGGTCCTGGAAGGCAGTTTGATCTTCGTGAACGGCGGCGGAGCGGGACAGGCGTTGCTGGCTTTCGATAAGGCGGATGGCAAACTGGTTTGGAAGGGCGGGGAGGACGCGCCCACCCATGCCTCGCCGGTGCTGGCGACGATCCTGGGCGTGCGCCAGGTAATCTTCTTTACGCAAACCGGATTGGTAGCCGCGGAGACCAAGACGGGCCGCGAGTTGTGGCGGTTCCCGTTTCCGTATCAAGTTTCCACCGCGTCCTCGCCCATCGTATCGGGCGACATCGTCTATTGCTCGGCGGGCTACGGGGTGGGAGCGGGCGCCTGCCGGATCACGCAGTCCGGCGACAAATTCGTGGCCACGGAACTCTGGCGGGAATCAGGCAAATTGATGAACCACTGGACGACGCCGGTTTGCCGCGATGGTTATCTCTACGGGATTTACGGATTTAAGGAGTTTGCCACCGCGCCGCTCAAGTGCATCGAGATCGCCACGGGCAAAGAGGTTTGGTCCAAGCCCGGGTTCGGTTCCGGAGGTGGAACCATTCTTGTGGGCGACCAGGTGCTGGTGCAGGGCGATCGCGGTCCGCTGGTGCTGGTGGACGCCCAGCCGGCGGCGTATCACGAAGTCGCCCGGGCCGAGGTTTACGGTGGCAAATGCTGGACGATGCCGGTGGTGAGCCAAGGCCGCATTTACGCCCGGAACGACAAGGAAGGGATTTGCCTGGACGTCGCGGTGAAACCGGCGGCCAAATGATTCCATTTGGGGGAGAGTCGCGAAGGCTCCACCTCACATAATTTCGGCCCGCTCAAAGCCTGGAATTTTTTCCGCGTTACCATCTCGGAGGCGGAAGCCAGCACCGCGAACGTCAATGGGGGGAAGCGAAAAAGCGAAACCGAGCATCGCCGCGGTATCCGCATTCGAATTTGGGAAAACTAATCCTTGCCGGAAACTATTGTTGAACTAAAATCTCCGCATGGTGTCAATTAACCACCATTAACTTAATCATGACTATGAAAAAAACCGCTCTATTGTTGGCCGCCGTTGCGCTGGCGAGCATCGCCCAAGCCGCTCTGAAACCGGGTGACAGCCTCACGCCCTACACCATCAAAAACGTCGAAACCGGCAAGGAATACTGCCAGGTTTGCGCTTACAGCGCCAAGGCCGCCAAGATCGTGGCCTTCGGCAACTTGAACGATGCCGCCTTCTGGGCTGACCTCAAGAAACTCCAGGCGCTGCAAAGCGGCCAGAACAAACTTGGTGTGTTCGCCCAGATCATCGATTCCAAGGACACCGCTGCCATTAAAGCCGCCGCCGCCAAAAACGGGATCACTTTCCCAGTTGTGGTGGCCGCGGAAAAGGATTGGGACGAAGCCTACAACGTAAAAGGCGTGAGCCGCACCATTTACTACGCGCAGAAAAACCGGATCGCCTGGACCTCCGTCGGGCTGAACGACAAGGCCAGCGGGGAATTGGAAGCCAGCGTCAAGCGTGACCTGGCGAGCTGACCGAATTAATTCCGCACTTTATCAACCGGCAAGGATTCAACCTTGCCGGTTTTTCATTTTCATGTGTTGAAACGCCAGGGGAATCAAAAATCTGGCCTGAGTGGTCGGCTGCGGAGACTGGCTCGGGCGCAAGATTTCTGACGATAGCGTGCAGGGCTGGCGCTGGCCAACAGTCTGAATTGGAGCGTCCCTATTCAAACCCATCGAAGCTACTAAGCGGGCCGCGCAATTCGTCCGTGACAAAGAAACCAGGCCGGGGTCGCTTTCGACCCCGGCCTGACTCGGGGAACCGCTCGTCCAAAAGAATCGCCGACCGCCCGCGTAGCAGAGCTGCTTACCACGCTGCTCACCTCCAAGTGAGGCAGAGAGGCAGTTTAGAAGGTGTAACCCGTGCCCGCGACCAAGCGCAACTCGTTGTTGTCGATGCCAGCGGGCACTTGACTGGAGTAAATGTCCTGAAACACCACGCGTAACTTCCATTTCTTGTCTTTGGTAATGGCGGTGTCGATGCCGGCTTCAAACGTGACATTGTAATTCCCCAGCCAGTCGTCCACTTGGGGAACGTAGGATACATTTTGCCAGATTTTGCTCGAATCGGTGAGCTGATGTTCGAATCGTTCGGAAAAACGGACACCACAGTAGGTGTCGTTGTCCTGGCCGTTATACTGTTGGGTCACCAAAGAAGGACCAGCTTCAACTGCCAAGGTGGTGTTCGTACTTTTGATTAAGTAGTAGCCAGCCAAGGGCGTGAGCGTCACCCGATAAGCCAGATCCGCGATGCCATCCGACGACGCATCCAACCGGAGCCCGCCGTAAAACTTCTCGGTGAACAAACGGTTGTATTGGCCGAAACCCTGGAGGAATTCGGCGTTCGGCGTGTTCTGTTTCGCGGCATTGTTGTTATCCTGTCCGTAGCCGCCGCTGATCCCGAACGCTGCCTCGTCCTGGTCCCATTTGCGACTGGTATTAAGCCCTGCCGTGATGAGTAATGTGTCCTTGGTCCCACTGGTGATGGTCAACCCCGCCGCCGCGGTGGTTTCCCAGCCTTTTTTCGCCGCGGGCGCGGAATCGGCCGCCTGGGCGATGGTCGCCCCGATTAGCAGGATGCTCGCAAAACGCACGCTGTAGACGAGTAGGTTTGTAGGGGAATCGTTGGATTTCATTTAGTTTTCCGGTTTGGTTTATAGAGTATAGAGGTTTGGTTGTTAACGGGGCGTTTTGTAACAGTCCGACGCCTGTGGATTCAAGCGATTATTTCACCCAAAAAGTGTGAGTACCGGCCTTGCCCAAAATCCGAACAAAAAATGCAGGCCGATGAACAATGCAGTTGGTGAGAGCAGCGGAGCGCGGAACTGAAGTTCGGCGCGCTCGCTACGGCACCGTGACCTGATAAATTTTTCCATCCATCATCAAGACGTAAAGCTCCCCGCGGTGGTCTTCGGCAAAGCTCACGACATTCTTCGGCTGGGACAGCAGCGTGCCTTGCTCAATGATTTTACCGTCGCGATAGCGCAACCCCCAGATCGTGCCCAAAGCGTAGTCGGCGTAAACATAAACGCCGCCCAGGCTCGGAAATTGTCGACCCCGATAAACGTAGCCGCCCGTGACGCTCAGCCCCGGGGTATGGGTGGGGAATTGCGCCTTGGCCAGTTGGTCGGGTCGATGCGGATACTCGAGGATCGGTTCAAGATACCGTGCGCCGTCCGGCCCCGGTTTGAAAGCATGCCTGCCTTCGCGCACGCACCAGCCGTAATTGCCGCCCTTGACGATCAGGTCAATCTCTTCCCAGTCGTCCTGACCCACATCGCCCGCCCACATCTCGCCCGTCGCGCGGTCCCAACTAAAGCGCCACACGTTGCGCAGCCCCAGCGCCCAGATTTCTTTGCGCACCCCATATTTTTCGGGCTCGCCGACGAACGGGTTGTCCGTTGGAATTCCGTAGGGCAGTTCCTTCCGCGTCTCGCCGGTCCCGGAAACGGACCGGGTGTTGACATCCAGCCGTAGAATCTTGGCGAGCAGCGTCGCCGTGTTTTGGCCATTATTGTGGGGATCGTTGCCGCCACTGCCTTCGCCCAGAGCCAGATAAAGAAAGCCGTCCGGGCCAAAACTCACCTGGCCCCCGTGGTTGCTTGTCGACGGGAGCGGCACTTGCAAAATAATGCGTTCCGAAGCCAGGTCCGCGCGGTTGGAGTCTCCCGCCATAACTTTGAATTCGCTGATCACGCCCCGCCGCGGATTCTGCTGGTTGTAATAGACGTAAAACAACCGGTTGGTCGAGAACTGCGGGTGAAAGGCAAGACCAAGCAAGCCCTCGGCATTGCTGTCGTAAGGCTTGCGGTCCACGATATTGAAAAACTCCTGGGCGTCCGCCCCTTCGCTGCCTGGGCGAACGATGAGGACGCGCCCTTGTTCCTCCAGGATAAACATTCGGCCGGATCCGTCCGGCGCTTCCGTCATCCACGTCGGTCGCGCCACGGTCAATGCCGGGTACACCTCGCGCAAGGTCACTGGGGGCAAGGCCGCCCCGGCCCAGGGTAGATTTAGTAACAGGAGGGGAAGGAAAATTCCAGCGCTGATCCCTCGCAAGATTTTTGACATGCCGCGAGCTTACGGTTCAGGCCCAGCCGGTGCAAAGCGATTTCAAACCGGCGAACTCATCCGCGCGCCAATGGAAAGACCGGTTCGGCCATCACGGCACGGTGATTTGATAAATCTTCCCATCGTATGTCAGCGCGTAGAGTTCCCCCGCGCGGTCCTCGGCAAAGCTGGTAACATTCTTTGGCTGCGAGAGCAACGTACCTTGCTCGCTAACCTTCCCCGCTTGATAGCGCAGACCCCAGATCGTGCCCAAAGCGAAGTCAGCGTAAACATAAACACCCCTCAGGGCCGGAAATTTTTGCCCGCGATAAACATAGCCGCCCGTCACACTCAGGCCGGGGGTGTGGGTCGGGAAACGCGCCTGGGCCATCTGCTCCGGCCGATGCGGATACTCCAGGATCGGCTCCACAAAACGGGCCCCCTCCGGACCGGGTTTGAACGCATGCTCACCCTCGCGAACACACCAGCCGTAATTGCCGCCCTTGACGATCAGGTCAATTTCTTCCCAGTCGTCCTGCCCCACGTCGCCCGCCCATAATTCGCCCGTGGCCCGATCCCAACTGAAGCGCCACACGTTGCGCAGCCCCAGGGCCCAGATTTCTTTGCGCACTCCATATTTTTCCGGCTCGCCAACAAACGGGTTGTCCTTCGGAATGCCGTACGCCAGTTCTTTCCGGTTTTCGCCAACGCCGGACTTCGAGCGCGTGTTGACATCAATCCGTAGCATCTTGGCCAGCAGTGACGCGGTGTTTTGACCATTGTTGTGGGGATCGTTGAACATTCCGCCGTCCCCAAGCGCAATATAAAGAAACCCGTCGGGTCCAAAACTCACCTGCCCGCCGTCGTGATTCCAATAGGGCCGCGGCACTTCCAACAGAATGCGCTCGGACGCGAGATCGGCTTGGTTCGGGTCCGTCGCCGACACTTTGAATTCACTGACCACGCTGCGTTTGGGATTTTGCTGGCTGTAAAAGACGTAGAACAGGCCGTTGGTTTTGAATCCGGGATGAAACGTCATGCCGAGCAGGCCCTCTTCATTCTCCGCAAAGGGCTTGCGCTCCACAATGTTCAGAAACTCTTTCGCCTCCGCGCCATCGCTGCCCGGGCGCACGATGAGAATGCGCCCCCGCTGCTCCATGATAAAAATTCTATCCGAGTCATCCGGCGCTTGCGCCAGCCACAGCGGGCGTTCCGTCGCCAACGCCGGGAACACCTCACGTAACGTCACCTTGGGTAATGCCGCCCCGGAAGCGGTCAGCGCCAGTACCAAGCTGGGAAGAAAAATCCCGCACGCGATTCCACGTATGAATTTGAACATGCGTGAGTTTATGGGGTTGGGCCCGTCGGCGCAAAACGATTTTGACAACCGATTTTTCATCCCCCAACGCGCCGGCCCGCGCTCACGGTGGAAAGCCGATGGCTAGTTTCACCGCTGAATATTCCGGGTGAATCTCGCCGGTGCGGCTGCGAATAATGAGTTCGGGCTCCACCCAGGTTCGATCGCGAAACCACGCCGGCAAATCGTCCGCCCGCATCAAGCCGAACAATGCGATCAACGGGGGTTCGCCTTCGCGGAAAATCACGGGCCGGCGTCGCACGATCACCAGCCCCGCCGCCTGCGCGCCCGCTTCCACGCGCGCCAGTTGCGCGGCTTCGGTCGGGAACACACACGCGAAGAAACCGCCGGGGGCAAGATGCTGGGCCGCCGCCACGCAGTAATCCGCCACCGTGCCGCGCAATTCGAAACGACAGGCGAGTTTCTGGGGATGTTCGCTCTTCACTCCGGCGTCCGGCCGGAAATAGGGCGGGCTGCCGGTGACCAGATCGAAACGTTCCTCGCCCCCGAGCACCGCGGCATCACGAAAGTCGCCGGCGCGGATTTCATATCGGTCGGTGAGTCCGTTGTAGCGGGCGGATTTCCGGGCGAGGGCGACGCTTTCGCCCTGCGCCTCAATGGTCACGAACCGCGCCCCTGGCAAGCGCCACGCGCAAATCATCCCGACCGTTCCAATCCCGCTGCCGAGATCAAGGGCGGTGCGCGCCGTGGGACACCAACTCGTGCCATACCACCCAGTCAAAATGTCGTCGGTGGAAAAACGGTGACCATCGCGCAGTTGAAACAAACGAAAGTGACCGCTGATGGCATCGAGGGTTTCGTGCGGTTCAACCACGAGCGGAGCGCCGATCACCGATCCGGCGCGTTGGAATTCACCCACCAGCGCAGGTTCCGAAGTCACGGAAGCTGGAACGCTCACCCTTCGCGCCGGGTCGGCGGCCGGCGCTCCGAGTGCGGGCGCAACCGGGCCGGGTTTAGCCCAGCCTTTAAAATGCGTTTCATGAAGCGGCATCAGGCGGACAGGATGCGCGAAGCGCCGCCGGGAGGGAAGGCCGAGCTTGCCAACGCGCGACCCTGGCACTAGACATCTATCGGTCACAAAATGAAACCACCACTTTTCATCGCCGCGTTCCTCATCGTGACGATCACCATCCTGGCTGACACCGGCCCGACCAATTCGCCGGCGTCACCGCCGCGGTACGAAACGAAGGCCGAACATGACCCGAACGGGATCGGTACGTTTTACCAGGGCCGCGAGATTGCGCACGTCATGGGGCATCAGGCGGCCGATTGGCTGGAACGGCCCGAACGTGAGCGGGAGGAGCGACCCGATTTGCTCGTCCCGGCGCTGAAACTTCACCCGGGCGATGCCGTCGCGGACATCGGCGCCGGGACGGGTTATTACACACGCCGGCTGGCCAAGGCCGTTGGTGGTCCCCTCTCCCGCCCTTCGGACCCCCTCTCCCGAACCGATGGGGAGAGGAACGGGGTGAGGGGCGTCGTCTATGCCGTGGAAATTCAGCAAGAGATGCTGGACATTCTCACTAACAAATTGGCGGCCGAAAAAATCTTCAACGTCCAGCCCGTGCTTGGTACGATCACCGATCCCAAACTGCCGCCGGCGGCGCTGGATCTGATTTTGATGGTCGACGTGTACCACGAGTTCGATCATCCCTTTGAAATGGTCGCAGCCATGTGCCGCGCGTTGAAGCCGGGGGGCCGCATGGTCTTTGTCGAGTTTCGGGGCGAAGATCCCAATGTCCCCATCAAACTTGTCCACAAAATGACCGAGGCGCAGGTGCGTCAGGAGATGAACTTGCATCCGCTTGAATGGGTCGAAACCATTGGCACGCTGCCACAGCAGCACGTCATTGTGTTTCGGAAGAAGCCGTAAACCGGACGCCGCGCGACGATCCATCACCGTCCCGGGAGGAATCGTTGGACCTTCACCCGCTTGCCCCCGCTGGCCTCCAGCCGCTGATCGAGCGAACCCGACCAATGGCGAACCGAGGTTTCGCATTGGAGATTGAAGGTGATGGACTCCCGCACCGAGGCGGGAAGAAGCGACCGAATCGCAAGCGTCACGCTTGTTTCGTCGCCGCCGCAGCGTTAGCCTCACCGCGCATGAACAATCACGGTCCGGCGTTCACCAAGGAGGATCCCTGGCGCATCCTGCGCATCATGGGCGAGTTCGTCACTTCGTTTGAAGCACTCTCGCACGTCCAACCGGCGGTCACCGTCTTCGGCTCCGCCCGCACGGCCCCGCGCGACCCGTATTACCGGGCCGCCGTGCGGCTCGGCGAACAGCTCGCGAAATACGGCCTGCCCGTGATTACCGGCGGGGGCCCGGGGATCATGGCGGCGGCGAACCAAGGCGCGGCGCGGGGCCGGGGCACGTCGGTGGGCCTCAACATCGAACTGCCGCACGAACAAAAGGGCAACGGCTTCGCCAACCTCCCGGTTAATTTTCACTATTTTTTCTCGCGTAAGGTTTGTTTCGTGAAGTACAGCATCGCGTTCGTTTTCCTGCCCGGCGGCTTCGGCACGCTGGATGAATTATTTGAAGTGCTGACGCTGGTGCAGACGGAGCGAATTCCGAAATTTCCGCTGATTTTGTTCGGCAAACGCCACTGGTCGGGCCTGCTTCGCTGGATGAAAACCGGGTTGGGCGGGCGCCACGCTTTCATCGGCCCGGACGATTTGAAACTGCTCACGCTCACCGACGAGGTGGATGAAGCCGTGGCCGTGATCCGCGAATATCTCCAGCGGGTCGGCCCGCCCGCAACCGTACCGATGGCGTTTTCCTAACCATCCTGGGCATGACTGTCTCCGCTCTTTACGCCGTTCTGCAAAGAGATGCCGCCCGCCCGACGGCGGAGCAAATCCGGCGCGCGTTCCGTTCTTTCAGTCATCTCACCGACGCGGATGCCGTGCGCCTGGCCGCCAACGCCCAAGGCATACTCCAGCGCCAACTCAGCGCGGATACGGCCCGGGCGTTTCACCGCGCGTTGCAGGCCGAGGGCGTCGCGGCGGCCATCGTGGCGGAGGGCGAGCTGCAACTCCTGCCGGAAAGTAAACGGCTGCATCGGCTGACCCTGACCGACGTGGCGCTCGAGGTTTATGATCTGCGCGGACAGCCCACCGCGGTGGCGTGGCGGGCGATGGCTTTGGTCGCGGCGGGCGCAGTGCGGCGCGACGAAACGAGCCATCCCCGGAGCGAGCATGCCACGACGGCGCCGCAGCCGTTTTTCAGCCAGTGGCCGAGACGCACCGTCGATCCCGCTCGCAAGGTGCCCGCCGGACCGCAATTGATTTTGGAGATCCTGCTCGTGGATGGCGTGACCCGTTACGAAGTCAATGCCGACGAATTTCCCTTCAAGTACGCGCTCGACCGGCCCGATTATTCGATGGTGGAAAAGTTTGTGTGGCTGGTGCGTGAAATCGGCAAGCGCGCGCCCGGCGCCCTCCTGAATCGCGGCGCCCGCGATGTGTGCGAAGGCACGGATTTGGTGCGCGGTTACCCCAACCGCCAGGAATTTGCCGACGAGCTGACCTGGCTGCTTTGGAACACGGCGCAGACGAAACGCGCGCCGCAGGCATAGAGGGAACGAGATGAGAAGCCCCCCCGAAGATCGGTTGGCGGAGCACCCGCGGCCGTTCGGCGCCGTTTGCCCCGGTCGCCCGACTCCGGCACGGAATTGAATCCGGCTATGCGACCGCTCATTCAACAGATCGCTACAACTCATTCACCCGAGTCGTTCATCGCCCAACTCGCCGGGCGGGAGGGGATCGTTTTGCTGCGCAGCGCCGGTTTTGATTCGGCACAGGCGCGGTATTCCTTCATAGCTGCCCAGCCGTTCCTGACGTTTCGTTCGTTTGGCTCCCGCTGCGAGATTCGCGGCGGGGAGCGGCGCGATCTCCAATTTGGCAACCCCTGGCATCTACTGGACGCCTTGATGGCCCGCTACGAATTGCTGGACGAAATTGATCTGCCGTTCCCGCTCGGCGGCTGCTTTGGTTTCTGGGGGTACGACCTGAAAAATTTCACCGAACCGAAACTCCCGCGCCGCGCGATCAACGATCTCGAGCTGCCCGATTGCCAGGTGGGCTTCTATGCCAGCCTCGTGGTGTTCGATCATCGCCTGGGCAAAACTTGTGTCGTCGCGACGGGTTTGAGCGTCGACGGTTCGCGGAGTGAATCACGGGCGCGGATGCAAGTGGAGTTTTGGCAAACGCTGCTTAACGACGACAAAACGCAAACCCTCACCCCGGCCCTCTCCCTTTCCGAAAGGGAGAGGGAGAATGCATCGCCCGCCGGAGAGAATTCAAATGGCCCACGCCGTTGCGCCGCCGCGCGGGTGCCCCTCCCTCGCCCCCGCCGAGGGGGAGAGGGCCGGGGTGAGGGGGGTGAGGGGGATGTCAGCTCAAACTTTTCCCGCTCCGCGTTCCTGACCGCCGTCACCCGCGCCCAGCGGTATATTCGCGCCGGAGATATTTACCAAGTGAACCTCTCGCAACGCCTCGCCGCGCCTTGCGCCTCCTCCGGCTGGGAATTGTTCGGGCGTTTGCTCGCCGTTTCACCCGCGCCCTTCGCCGCGTATTTGGATTGCGGCGATTTTCAAATCGCCTCTTCGTCGCCGGAACAGTTTCTCCGCCTAAGCGGATCGCACATCACCACCCGGCCCATCAAAGGCACGCGCCCGCGTTCGTCCGATGCCAATCGCGATGCCCAGCTGGCGTACGAACTCCAAACCAGCCCGAAGGAACTGGCCGAACTGGTCATGATCACCGACCTGCTGCGCAACGACCTCGGCAAAGTCTGCGAATACGGTTCGGTGCAAGTGCCGGAGCTGGCCAAATTGGAACGCTTCGCCCAGGTGCAGCATCTCGTCTCGACGGTCGAGGGCCGGTTGCGAACGGACGTGACACATTTCGCGGCGCTGGCGTCGTGTTTTCCCGGCGGCAGCATCACGGGCGCACCGAAGTTTCGCGCGATGGAGATCATCGATGAACTGGAGCCGCTGGCGCGCGGCCCGTACACGGGTTGCCACGGCTATCTCGGTTTCAATCGCGAGAGTCATTTGAGCATTGCCATCCGAACGGCAATCCGCAAAGCCGACACGGCCTATTTCCACGTCGGCGCGGGGATCGTGGCAGATTCCGTCGCGGCGGCGGAATATGAAGAGACCCTTGCCAAAGCCGCGGGCTTTCTGGCGGCACTTGCGTTGGAAGAACAGCCTGGCAACGTGTTGCGCCCAGTTTGAGTCCCGCGCCATCCGGCCGGCGCCGGGCGGACGATCATTTCGAGTCGGCTCCCGAAATCGCCAGAGCTTCCAGCGCCGCCGGGTCGGCTCCGGCCGCCCATGCAATTCCACGTAACACCAGCAAGCGGAAGAGCGGATCGTCCATCGTCCAGGTGTAATGCCCCAGAACACTTGCAAAGACGCGACCTTTGCCTTTTTGAAAAGTCCACATCAGCGGGCGCGCTTCGCCGTCAACGTTTGCGGTCGCCAGCACTTCAACTTTTTTTGGATCTCCCGTTAATGGCCAGTAAGGCTCATCGAGCAAGCGGAGCGTGGCGGGCAACCCGCGGGTGATGGCGTTGCCGGTCGGCGCGACGAGATTCAGTTCGAGGGGCATGTGCCGGTACTTCGTGCGCGGCGAGGCGTAGGCGGCGAGTCCGGTCCGCTCGGCGAGCAAGTCTGCCTGGTCGTTGCCAATGGTCGCCGAGTGCAACAAAACCACGCCGCCACCCCGGGCCAGAAAGGCGTCCAACTGGCCGAGTCGCCCCGGACTCCAGTCATGATTCCAAAAATAAAAAACCACCACTCCGGCCTGTTGGAATTGTTCCGATGACGGCCAGTCCCACGCGTCACCAACCTTGGCCTTGGGTGCCAGCAACGCGTGCCATTGCTGCTGCCACGCGGGATAATCATGCTGCCCCGGTCCATGGTCTTGTTTCCCCGCCACCAGTACGATGTCGAAGGCGGAGGCCTTGGCTCCGGGTTCGGTGGCCAAAATCTTTTTGACCTCGGCATGGGTGTGCTTCGGCGGTTCGTGGAGCAGAAACGTCAGCAGATCGCGGATTTGTCCGTCATTCAAAGTGTCCAACAGCCCGGCGGGCATGAGCGACAGTGAGCTGGGGCGCAGTTCTTTTACGTCCGTCACCCGGACCGCCGTTTCTTTTCCGTCAGCCGCCACGAAGTGCAGCGCGTCGGCGTCCTGAGTGCGGATGAAACCGGTCGTCTCGCTCCCGTTGTGCAACACGACATTGTAGGCGACGTAGTCCGGATTGATGGAAGCGCTGGGTTCCTTGATGTCGCGCAACACGCTGGCTGCATCACGCGAAACCAGGTTGCTCAAGTCCGGCCCAACCGCCCCACCTTCGCCGCGAAGGCGATGACAGGTGGCGCACTTCAATTGGTCGCCAAAAAATAATTCCCGCCCACCTTCGTAGTCACCAGGGACAAATGCTGCTGGCAGGTTGGTGGTGGCAGTGGTGTCACGACTCGCCGGCGCCCAAGCGTTCAGCAAGTGTTGTGGGGTGAGGGGATGCACCGTGGCCTCACCGGTCAGCGAATATCCGAGAGCGACCGTTGCCTGTTGGTCGGTAAACTTCACTTGCAAGCGGCTGAATTGCGGGAAGGTGGCGAGCGAAATCACGGCTTCGTACAGCCCATCGGCACGCTTTCCGGCCGGGACCGTCGCTACATTCGGTTTCGCTCCAAAATCTTCCCGCAAAGTTAGCTTGAACGGGGCGCCAGCCAGGGCCGTTAATTGGGCCGCGTTGCTCGGCAGGTTCAGCAGCCCTTTGACCACATATTGGCTGACCGGGCGTTGGTCGTCTTGGTTGATCGCTTGGATGCGAGCCGACGCACCGCCAAAAAAGGCTCTGGCAATTGTGGTGTCGGGGGAGGGTTGACAGCGGTTGATGACAATTTCCACATCATCCAGTTTGAGCCCGATGCCGCGTCCCCAGCCTTTGAGTAGTGCTGGCAGTTTCTTCGCCGGCGTGTCGCGAGTCGCCATCACGGTCGCCCCTTCGAATCCGTAATCCACCTCCACGGTCGCCCCGCGATCGTTCCTGCCTCTGGCTTTCATCTCCGGAATCGTCAGCGCGTAGTTCACCGCTTGCGGATGCGGCTCGGTCGCGAGCACGAGGGTTTGGCCGTCATCCTCCAGTTTCGCACTGATAATCTTCAGCCGGCCGCGCGGAGTGGCTTCCTGTTGCTTCACGGCCGCATACGGTGGCTTGAGCACTTCGTAGCGGTCGGCCGCGCGGACGAATTCACCGAATTCAATCTCCTGGCTCACCACGGCATTTATCACCGCCGCGTCGAGGGGTTTGTCAAACGCAACGCGGACTTCATTCAACCCCGCCGCCCAGCCGATGACGGGCTGCGGTGCTTGAGGATCGGTGTAGGTAATTTTGAAAATCTTCCCTTCGCCTTTTGGTCCCGTGCCCCAATCCGGCAGACCGCTGTGGCAGCATACGTAGAGATCACCTTTCGGAGAAATCGCAACATCGGTGGTCAGCATAGACAGGCGGGCGATGAGGTATTCTTTCCCGACGTAGCCGTAAGGGGTCTTGACCAGCTTGACGCGCCAGATTTTGCCCCGCGATTCACCGGCCACAAACGCGTCGCCGTCCCACCATTGGGGACCGAACAAACCCTGACCTTTCTTGGGTTCGTTGAAAACCAGGCCGCAGGTTGATTGATGCTGCGGCCCAAAGGCAACCACCGGTGGATCGCTCACCAAATTGGGCAGCCACGTTTCCTGCCGCGGGGGAAAACCATAGTTGTGCCCGGGAATAATGTGATTCAATTCATCGAGCGGATTGCCATTGGGACACCACGTCTCGCCTTCCTGATCGGTGACAAACAAATCGCCGCTGCGATTGAAGGCGAGCGCGTACGGTACGCGGATGCCGGTGGCGATGGTTTCAAGCTTTATGGTTTTGGGCGACCACTTCTGGATGGTGCCGCGCACTGAATTGAGGTCGTAAAGCGAGACTTCCGCTTCGGGATCGCCTTCCCCGGGCTGATGGTGCGCCACCAACCAAGCCTTCTCTTCCGGCTTCAAATCCTTTCGTTTGCGGAGACGATAGGCGTTTGAGTAGTCCGCGACGAGCAGACCGAAATAAAGGTTCCCCTCCGGGTCGAGCGTGACGGCCGTGGCGTCCACGCCACCGCTGGCAACATCCGTAGGCGGCCAGCCACTGACGATGATTACTTCCTGGTCCGCCTTCCCATCGCCATCGGTGTCACGCAGCAGTGAAATCTTGCCATGCGATGACACGTAAACCCCCTCCGGCGCGAGCGCCATGCCGACGGGCACCGTGAGGGTCGGTTGCTCCCAGAAAATTTCATCGGTGTCCTCCAGTCCGTCGCCGTTCGTGTCCCGCAACACGTGAATCCGGCCGTCGTAGCCGAGGGCAAAGAGCCGGCCGTCGGGCGCGAAGCGGAGATTGTTGAGGTTGGGAAGATGGACGGGCAGTTCGCGCACTGTGAACCCCGGCACGAGCATGTGAACCAAAGCGGGCTCATTGGTCGCCGCTGGCGATAGGCCGCCAGCCAACGCCAACAAGAAGACCACGACCCAGAAACGCATGGGCTATTGATGCGCCATTCTGGCGCCGGAGACAACTCCGCTTTTCATCCAAGCCAAAAAGGCCAGGACCATTTTCTGCTCGCCGAGCCGCTCGCCTTCGCCTAACCCATCCGCATGCTCGTTTTTCTCAACGGCCAGTTCGTGCCCGAAGATCGCGCGGTGGTATCCGTGTTCGACCGCAGCTTTCTCTATGGCGACGGTCTGTTTGAAACCGTGCTCATCTGCCGGGGCAAACCGTTCCGCTGGCCACAACACCTGGAACGACTCCACGGCGGGGCGGAATTTCTCGGGCTCCGTCTGCCTTTTGCGGATGAGGCGCTGGGAAAATTCGTCGCCGAACTCATCACCCTGAATCAGCTGCCGGAGGCGCTGTTGCGATTGACCTTGTCGCGGGGCGTGGGCGTGCGGGGCTATTCGCCGAAGGGCGCCGATCATCCGACACTCGTGATGTCGTTGCACCCGTTTCCGTCCCCAGAGTTGCTCCCGCGCGGCTGGCGGTTGCAGACCAGCTCCCGGCGACTGCCCGCCGGCGAGTCGCTCGCGCAATACAAGACGGCCAACAAGCTGACTCAAATCCTGGCCCGCGCGGAAGCCGACGCGGTCGGCGCCGACGAGGCGTTGCTGTTGAACACGGATGGTTTCGTGGTCGAAGGCGCGGGCAGCAATCTGTTTTGGATTCAAGCGGGTACGGTTTGCACGCCGCCCATGACCAGCGGGGTGCTGGCAGGGGTCACGCGCGCCGTGGTGCTAGAACTTTGCCGCGAACTGGCGGTGCCCGTCCAGGAATCCCTAGTGACGCCGGCGGAATTGGTCCAGGTCGAAGGGGTGTTCGTGACCTTGAGTACCTTTGGCGTGATGCCAGCGGTGGAACTTGATGGAGCGCCATTGAAGCAATCGCCGCTGGTCGAAAAATTGACCTGCGCCTATCGCGAACTTTTGACACGGGACTAAGTGGCAGCCCAGGTTTCGATTGAAACGGGTTTGGCCAAGAGACTGCGGAAAACCAGTTCGGACTGGTGCCGTCGATTGACCCCGCCCGCGTCAAGCCGGATTCCTAGACCACCCCACGCTGCTTCGCTAACTCCCCAATCGCTATTTTGTCGACCGATCGTTTGATTCAGCGGACATCCCAATGGCCGGGGTGACAAGCGAGCCAAATGGGCCGGGGAGAAAAGTTCCGAGCGTAAATCTCGATTGCATGGCAGTCCACCCGGCCCGACTATTCCTGCCGTACACCTTTGGGTCACGAAACGGCAGCGCCTGTTTGCGCAGCCAATCCGCACCGGTTCTCGCCGCGCAGTGCGACCAGAAGTGGCGGTCAACCCGGGTGGTAGGAGTGTTCGCGCTGCGAACACTCCGCCCGCGCCGAGCGGGCGGAACGTGCGGTGACTCGGACGTGCCGCTGGGCGCGGCACGACGGCTCGCAGCGCGAGCCGTTCTACCACACGGACCGCCACTTCCAGTCGCACCCCTCGCCGCGCAGTTCGTTGACGCTGCCCCGCTAAAACCGTAGGCTGGCCCCGCTTTATGACTGAACTACCCGTCTCTCTGCTGGAATTGATTCGCCGCACTTCCACGGAAATCCCTGAAGACGTCCACCAGGCGATTTTAAACTCTCTCGAACAGGAAAAGAAAGGGACGATTGCCGAGAACGCGATGAAGATCATTGATCAGAACATCGCGCTCGCAAAAAACAAGTCGCAACCCATCTGCCAGGACACGGGGAGCATTTTATTTTATGTGGATTGCCCGGTCGGCTTCGACCAGATCACTTTCGCCGACACCGCGCGCGCGGCGGTGACGCTCGCGACCAAGAAAGGCTTCCTGCGCCAGAACTCCGTGGATTCGCTCACGGGGAAGAACGACGGCACGAATGTCGGGCCGGGCGCGCCGGCGTTTCATTTTCATCAGCATCGCTCGCCGGAAATTTCCGTGCGGCTCGCGCTCAAGGGTGGCGGCTGCGAGAACGTCGGCGCGCAATACTCGCTGCCGAACGAAAAGCTCAATGCCAATCGCGACCTCGACGGCTGCCGCAAGGCGATCCTGGACGCGGTCTTGCAGGCGCAGGGTAAAGGCTGCGGGCCCGGCATCCTCGGCGTGTGCATCGGCGGCGACCGCGCTACAGGCTACGAGCTGAGCAAGACCCAATTTCTGCGACCGATTCCCGACCGCAATCCGATTCCCGAACTCGATGAGTTGGAGCAGGACATCCTGAAGACGGCAAACGAACTTGGCATCGGCCCGATGGGATTCGGCGGCAAGACGACGTTGCTGGGCGTGAAGATTTGCGCGGCGAACCGCCTGCCCGCATCGTATTTCGTAAGCATCAGTTACATGTGCTGGGCTTTCCGCCGTCAGGGCGTAGTATTGAGTCCTGACGGGAAGATTGGGAAGTGGCTGTATTGAGTAACGGTTGCCGCGAATGTGAACAACCTCTGAATAGGGCACAAACAACAAAAATAATTTTTGCTCGCAATGATTGGAGGCGGATTCCAACATTGGACAAATAAACAGAAAAACGACAAATGGCTGCTGAAGAACGAGTGCTTTGTTTTGAACGGAAACTTCTCGAAGAACCGGGGGTGTTTCAAGGACTGAATCTTGACGTTGATAAATATCTGCCGGTCGTCACCGCCAGTTCAAATATTCTGTATCTCAACCGAAGCGAGGCCGAACACGACAAGCGCTACAAACAACTCATTCCCTACGTTCTTATCTTGTGTAACGGGAAATTACTGCGGTATCGCCGGGGCAAAGGCGGGCAGGAAACTAGGTTGCACGGGTTGTTTTCCGTAGGAGTGGGCGGGCACATTTCAGAGGAAGATCATGGATTGTTTTCTAACCAGCACGGATACCACGACGGCATGCGCCGCGAATTGATGGAGGAGGTTGACATTAACGAAACGAACGACGCGGCTGTTGCGGTGATCAACGATGACAGCACAGACGTTGGCTATGTTCATTTTGGAGTCGTGCATGTCATGCTTGTCACAGACGAGGCCATCGTCGGACGGCGCAGTGGGATCGTAGCTCCCGAATTCGTTCCGGTGGATGAAGCTATGAAAGATGCTGGCGCTTACGAATCCTGGTCGCGCTTCTGTCTGGAAAATCTGGATGCCTTGCTATCCAAGGCATCTGCTTCCGGTCTAATGATTCCCGAACGGGCAATGAACTGAACCATCTGCAGGCTAGGTGGGCGCACGGCTCGACGGAAGATTACGATGAAAACATTCGAAGAATATCAAATTACCGCGACCAAATTGCCGCTCTCGCTGCGCAACAATCGGGACCGAATACTTCTTCCCGTTTCCGGATTGCAGGAAGAAGCTGGGAAGATCAGTTCACTGCTGAGCACAGCATCGACATCTGGAAAGTTCACTCTGGCGGCGGTTCAAACGAGTGAGCTCCAGGATAGGCTGTCCGATGTCCTCTGGTATGTGGCTCTGCTCTGCGGCGAAGCGGGAATCAGAATGCAGGACGTAGCGACCAACAGCATCAAGCAGCTCCAGATGAGGTCGGAATTGTTTGATCCGGATAGGCGATAAAAGTAAATGGACGCCGCCGCTGCGACCAAACTCGGCATCGGCCCGATGGGATTCGGCGGCAAGACGACGCCGCTGGGCGTGAAAATCTGCGCCGCGAACCGCTTACCCGCATCCTTCTTCGTGAGCATTAGCTACATGTGCTGGGCCTTTCGCCGTCAAGGCGTAGTATTGAGTCCTGACGGGAAGATCGGGAAGTGGCTGTATTGAGCAACCGTCGCCCCCAGCCGCCGACCGCGTGACTGTATGCCAGACCAAGGCAACGCCCAGAGTAAAGGGTCCAAGCCCAATTTGGGCGGAAGGCCAAATTATCCCGCCCATGGAAGGCCGCGGGGGGGGGTTCCGCCGCACCCAATCACGGCACGATAAACCGCCCCGTCGGCCCTCATGGATTTGCATTCCCGATAAACCAGGTCTCTGCCCTTAGCGGGTATGAAGCGGGCCATTGAAACAGTCGTGGCACATTTTACGCCGCGATTTTTTCGCGAATTTTCCGCGACGACGACCAATGTTTCCGCTTAAATCCTCGCTCGTATGAAATCCATTTTCTTTTCTCTGACGTTTCTCGTGGCGGTTTCGGCGCGGGCGCAATTGCCGACGGCTTCGCCCGAGACGGCGGGGTTTGAGCCGGAGCGGCTCACGGTGTTGCACGCCACGGTGAAGCGGTTCGTGGGCGAAGGCCAGCATGCGGGCATCATCACGTTACTGGCGCGCGACGGGAAGATCGTGGATTTCCAGACCTACGGTTATCGCGACGTGGAGCGGCAGTTGCCGATGGAGCGCGACACGATTTGCCGAGTGTATTCAATGTCGAAGATGATCACGAGCGTCGCCACCCTGGTGCTGGTCGAGGAGGGGCGGTTGAATCTGGATGATCCGGTGGCGAAGTATCTGCCGGAGTTAAAGGACATGACGGTCTGGAAGGGCGGCACGGCGCACGTGCCGCAACTCGAACCGCTCAAGCGGCCCATCACCATCAAACATCTGATGACGCACACCAGCGGGCTGTTCTATGACTTCTCCACCACGAACGCGGAACTCGCAAAAATGTGGCGCGACGCGAACCTGTGGAGCGGGCCGGGGTTGACCAACTTCATCACCAAGCTCGCCCAGGTGCCGCTCATGCATCAGCCCGGCGACGCTTACACCTATGGCATTAATCAAGACGTGCTGGGCGCAGTGATCGAGCGTGTGTCGGGCCAGACGTTCGGCGCCTTTCTGGAGGAACGGATTTTCCGGCCATTGGGCATGAACGACACGGGCTTCGATGTGCCGCCGGAAAAGATGAATCGCCTCGCCAAAACTTACAAACACGGGACGGACGGGAAGTTCGTGGAGGATCAACCGATCGTCGAGACCTGGCCGGAGGCGGGACGCGGCATTGAAGCGGGCGGCGCGGGAATCTTCTCCACGGCGGGTGATTTCGCCCGGTTTGCGCAAATGCTCTGCAACGGAGGCTCGCTCGAAGGCCACCGCCTCCTGGGACGGAAGACGGTCGAGTTGATGACGGCGAATCATCTGGTGACGTTGCCGAACAACCAGGTGGCGACCCGGCAGAAGGGCTTTGGGCTCGGCGTGGAAGTGACGACGGATCTCGGTCAACTCTCAATGCCGTCGTCGATTGGACAATTCGGCTGGTACGGCGCGGCGACGACTTATTGCCAGGTTGATCCGAAGGAGCGGGTCGTGGCCATCGCCTTCGCGCAGCACTTCCCATTCAACGAACACAATTTCTTCGCGGCATTCCAGACGGGATATTATCAGGCGTTGAAATAGGAAAAGGTATTGGGCGGATTGCCTAGCGCCGCTGACCAAAAGGCGCGGGGAGGCGCCACGTTCTCGGAGTGAGAAACCTGCACTTTTCCCTAACCGGCAACCCACTCTTGACCAACCCCGATCCGGTCATTCGGTATCCCCCGGGCCGCCAATGCCGGGGCCGGTCATGATGCCGATGATCGGCAGAAACATCGCGATGACGATGCTGCCCACCACGACTGCCAGGAACACAATCATGATCGGTTCGAGCAACGACATCATGGCGCTCACCGCATTGTCCACCTCGTCGTCGCAGCCATCGGCGATCTTCAGCAACATATCCGGCAAAGCGCCGGTCTGTTCCCCAATGTCCACCATGCCGACAATCATCGGCGGGAAGATGGACGACGATCGCAAGGGCGCGGTGATGGGCTCGCCTTCCTTGACGCCGTCATAAACCCGCGAAATCAAATTGCCTAACACCGAGTTGCCCGCGGTCTCCCGCACAATCGTCAAGGCTTGTAAAACCGGCACCCCGCTGTTCAACAACGTCCCCAGCGTCCGAGCGAACCGCGAGATCGCCGCTTTGCGAAATACCGGGCCGAAAACCGGAAGCTTCAGTTTCAAATGGTCGAACGCGAGCCGCCCCGTTCTGGTTCGCCCGGCCAAGGTCAGGGCAATTCCCACCGCCACGAGGGTCAGCAGGGCAATGACGAAATGCTGTTTCGTAAAATCACTGACCTTGAGTACGAGGGTCGTGAAGGCCGGGAGCGGGGCCCCGCCGGTCAGCCCGCTGAACACCTCCTTGAACCGCGGGATGACGAATACCAGCATCGAGCCCATGATCGCCGTGGCGACCGTCATCACTGCCGCCGGATAAAACAGGGCGGACTTCACCTTGCCTTTGATCTTCTGCGCCTTCTCCATGAACTCCGCGAGCCGTCGGAGGGCGATCTCCAACGCCCCGCCCAGCTCGCCGGCGCGGACCATGTTCACGTACAGCCGGTTGAATACCTTCGGATGCGCCGCGAGCGCCTCCGAAAATTGGCTGCCACTTTCGATCTGCGCGCCCACCTCACCCAGGATTCGCTTGAGCGTGCGGTTGGTTTCCTGTTGCGCCAGAATTCTCAGTCCCCGCAGCAGCGGCAAGCCGGCGTCCACCAGCGTCGCGATCTGCCGCGTCAAGACCGTAAGCACCGCGGGTTTTACGCGTTGGCCGAAACGCGGAATCGAAAAACTTCCCCGCCGAAAATTCGGTCGCGGTTTGGCCAGGACTCTGTGGAACCGGTGCTTATGGCGCTGGGCGACGCGGAGCGGATACAACCCCATTTCCTTGATGCGCCGGACCGCTTCGCTCTGGCTGGCGACCTCCAACACGCCGGCAGAACTTGCGCCCGCGGCGTCTACCGCTTCGTATGCGTAAGTGTTCATAGGCTTCAGTCGATTGGACCGGGCGAAGCGAAAAGGCTCACGCGAAGTTTGCGGTAAGACTGAAGATTTGGCCCCGCCGTTGCTGGATCGCAAGCGATTGCTCCGGGCGCTCCGACACCCGCTACCGGCAGCCACCGGACACGCTAGAAAGCAAACGGAGACGGCGGGCGTCTCGCCTCCCCGTCCCAACCGATGGGCTCCCGCATTCGCCTCCGATGCTCTGGCGCCGGGCAAACGGGTTGGATTGGGAACCGATTACCTCCGCCCCAACCGTTCGAGCAACTTCGAGTGAATGCCGCCAAAGCCGCCATTGCTGAAGACGCAGACAATGTCGCCGCCTTCCACCTTTATCGCTAGGTGCGCAACAATGGCGTCCGCGTCCGGCAAATACGCGGCGTCCTTGCCCAAAGTCTTCAAATCAGCCATCAACTGCTCCGGGTTCAATCGCTCCTCCGGGGCGAGCAATTCCAGGCGCGCAATTTGCGACACGACCACGCCGTCAGCATCGGCAAAAGAATAAGCGAGTTCGCTCTGGAAGATTTTCCGGCGCGTGGTATTGCTGCGCGGCTCGAAAACCGCCCAGATTTTTTCCTTCGCATACTTGATGCGCAACGCGCGGAGCGTCTCGCGGATGGCCGTCGGATGATGGCCGAAATCGTCAATCACCGTCACCCCGCCGGCAATGCCGCGGACTTCCATGCGCCGCTTGATGCCCTTGAACGTGTCGAAGGCGGACTGGATTTGTTTGTTGGACAACCCGCAGTGTTTCGCGGCCGCAACGACGGCGAGAGCGTTGCGCAGGTTAAATTCGCCGGCCAGGTTCAAGTGAAATTTGGCGCTGGGAATCTCGAACTCGCTGGCGGTCGGGCCGAGCCGCACGTTGGTGGCGCGGACGGCGTTATGCTCCCTGAGGCCGAATCGTTTCACGGGACAGAAATTCACGTCGAGCAGCGGCGCGACATTGGGGTCGTCGCCGTTGCCGAGCAGCAGCCCGTTGCGCGGCACCAGCCGGAGAAAATGGCGGAACGTCTGCTGCACCGCGGCCAGGTCGGCGAAGATGTCCGCGTGATCGAATTCGACATTGTTGAGGATCGCAACTTCGGGCAGATAATGAATAAATTTGCTGCGTTTGTCGAAAAACGCCGTGTCGTATTCGTCGCCCTCGATAATGAACCATTCGCTGTCCGTGAAGCGCGCGCCCTGACTGAGATTGTTGGGGATGCCGCCGATGAGATAGCTCGGATTCAATCCGTTGTGCTCGAACACCCACGTCAGCAGCGAGGTCGTGGTGGTTTTGCCGTGGGTGCCGGCAACGACAATCGAGCGTTTCCCGCGAATAAAAAATTCGCGCAACAAATCCGGCAGCGAACAGAAACGTAGCTTATGGTCGAGCGTGTATTCCGCCTCCGGATTGCCGCGCGAAATGGCGTTGCCGATGACCACCAGGTCGGGCCGGTGCGCGAGATTGCGCTCGGCGTACCCATCCATCACCGCGACCTGACGCTCGGCCAGAAATGTGGACATGGGCGGATAAACGCTTTGGTCCGAGCCGGTCACGGCAAACCCGCGCTGCTTTAGAGCCACCGCGGTCGCGGCCATCGCCGTGCCACAGAGCCCGACAAAGTGAACTGACTTGATTTCCGAAAACATCGTCCCAGACGATAGGTAAATTTTCGTCCCAGGAAAGCGGGAAAATTTCCAGTATTTCCCGCTTGAACTTGGAATTGAACCTGTCAGGGTAACGCCGTCTGATAGATAGCGTGTCGCTTTCACGGCATGGTAAATCTTCAAGTGAACTCGGTTCAGTGATGATTTGAAACCCGGTGGTCGGGAACAGTCGGGAGATAGCACGGTACCGTCTAGGACATTGCAGCAATGAGCACGAAACTGTTTGTTGGAAACCTCTCCTTCAAAATCACCGAAAACGACTTGCAGGACGCCTTCGCGGCGCACGGCTCGGTCGTGGAAACCAACCTGATGATGGACCGGATGTCGGGCCGCCCGCGCGGCTTTGCGTTCGTGACCATGAGTTCAGAAGAAGAAGCGCAAAAGGCGATTGAGGCGTTGAACGGCAAGGAACTCGACGGCCGCGCCCTGACGGTCAATGTCGCCCGCCCGCGCGAGGAACGTCCGCCCGGCGGCGGCGGGGGTGGTCGCGGCCCGCGGCGCGAGTACGGTGGGGGAAGCGGCGGCGGTGGTGGCGGTCGCGGTCGCTACTGAGCAATCAGCTTGATTTCAAAGCGGAGCTTGCGAGACGCAGGCTCCGTTTTTTATTGGGCCCGGGGCCGCCGGCGTCCGCCCGACAGCATCGGAATGCGCCAGGTTTCCCTTGGGCCGCGGGGCGGGGACCGCTACGCTCTCCCGGTACCGAATGCAACTCGCGGCGATTTGCTTTTTGGCGACTACCCTGGCGGTCGGGTTGAGCGCGTGCGACGGCTCCCGCCACCACACCAAACCCGACTCCGCCATGAACACCAACCAGCCCCCTTCACCCCGGCACACCAACCGCCTCGCAGGCGAGAAATCACCCTACCTCCTGCAGCACGCGCACAATCCCGTGGATTGGTTCGCCTGGGGCGACGAGGCCTTCGCCCGGGCGCAAGCGGAAAACAAACCCATCTTTCTCAGCATCGGTTACTCGACCTGCCATTGGTGTCACGTCATGGAACGCGAATCCTTCGAGGACGAAAAAATCGGCGGCTATCTCCGGGAACATTTCATCAGTATCAAACTGGACCGCGAGGAGCGTCCGGACGTCGACAAGATATACATGACGTTCGTGCAATCCACCACGGGTGGCGGCGGCTGGCCGCTGAACGTTTTCCTGACCCCGGACCGCAAGCCGTTCTTTGGCGGCACCTATTTTCCGCCGGACGACCGCCACGGCCGCGGCAGCTTCCTCACCACCCTGCAGAAAATCGCCGAGGTTTGGCAGGAGCGCCACGGTGAGGTCGCCGCGTCCGCGAATGCAATTCGCGACCGCCTCAAACTGGCAACGGCGCCCGTCGTGGCCGCCGGCCCCAGCCCGAGCGCCGACACCCTGAGGCGTGCGGGCGCGGTGTTCATGGAAGCCTACGACCCGCGGAACGGCGGGTTCGGCGGGGCGCCCAAATTTCCCCAGCCGAGCCAGCCGGCGCTTCTGTTGCGTTACGCCCGGCGCTTCCAGGACCCCGCAGCCACGCGCATGACCTTGCACACGTGCGACCGCATGGCCGCCGGCGGCATCCATGATCAACTCGGCGGCGGCTTTGCCCGTTACTCCGTGGATGCCGAATGGCGGGTGCCGCATTTCGAAAAAATGCTCTACGACAACGCGCAGTTGCTCCATCTCTATCTCGATGCGTATCTCGTCAGCGGCGAACCGCGGGTCGCCGATCGGGCGCGCGACATCATTGGTTATCTCCGGCGCGACATGACGCATCCGGAGGGCGGCTTTTATTCCGCCGAAGACGCCGACAGCGACGGGCACGAAGGGAAATTCTACTGCTGGACGCACGAAGAGTTGTCAGGATTACTGACGCCAGAGGAATTCAACGTGACGGCCGGTTATTTCGGGATCACGAAGCCGGGTAACTTTGTGGACCACAGCCATCCGTCGCCGTTGGCGGGCCAAAACGTGTTGCACATTGCTGATCCCGACCTCCGCCCGGTAGATCAGCCGCTCTTAGCTTCCGCCAAGCAGAAAATGTTGAAGGCGCGCAACCATCGGAGCCGCCCCCAACTCGACGACAAAATCCTCGCCTCGTGGAACGGCCTGATGCTCGGTGCCATGGCGCGGGCTTTTGCGGTGCTCGGGGACGAGAGTTATCTCACGGTGGCGGAGAAAAACCTGGCGTTTATTCAAGCACGGCTCTGGGATGCGAAATCCCGGACACTGTACCACCGCTGGCGTGATGGCGCGCGCGACAACGTGCAATTGCTCGAAGCCTATGCCTTCCAGCTCGAGGGCGTCCTTCAACTTTACGAAGCGACGCTTGAGCCCAAGCACCTCGACTTCGCCAGCGCGCTCGCCGAGACGATGCTCGCAAAATTTTATGACACGGAGCATGGTGGGTTTTGGCAAAGTGCGGCGGATTCGCCCGATCTCATCCTGCGGGTGAAGGATGATTACGACGGGGCCGAACCGTCCGGCAACTCCGTCGCCACCCTCGCACTCTTGAAACTGGCGGCCATTACTGACCGGGCTGATTTTCGGCAAGCCGCCGAGACCACGCTGCGCCTGTTTGGGCCGCGATTGGAGCAACACCCACAGGCCTTGCCTTACCTGCTGCACGCGCTGGATTTCTCACTGGACGAGCCGCGCCGGGTCGTCATTGCCGGCGATCCAGGTTCGGTCGAGGCCCGGGAGTTGATTCACGCGGCACATTCGGTTTATCAACCGAACATAATCGTGCTGGGCAACGCCGGCGCCGTGGAGGAATTCGCCCGCACCTTACCGGCAAAAAACGGCCCGGTCGCTTATCTCTGCACCGGCAGGGCGTGTCAGCCGCCGACGAAAGACGCCCGGGAAATCCACCGGTTGCTGCTCGGCCCGTAAGAATCTTGGGCAATTGCAAAATGGGTTTGGGACGCCCGGTCCTGAATGTCTCAGCTGGTGCACGGATTCCGCGGGTTCAGTGAGATTGGATTCGCGTTCATCCCTGACCAACAATGATTCCTTCAGGATTTCCCCCGGGGGAAAATAAATCGCAAACCGCACCCGCCTGCGGCGCGGCATGAAGTTTGCGTTGGGTGATTGTTAGTTAGTAAGGAGCTATTTTATGAAATTCAAAATTGAGGTTGGTGAAGTCGAAAAACACCTAGTCGAGTTCAACTATAATCAGCTAACTGGCAGTTTACTCATCAAAGTGGATAAACAACCCATTCATCGTTCCAGCCGCTTACTCAATGAGCCCGTGAAGGAAGTTTACCACTTCGTTGTCGGCCAGATTGAGCGCTCGGAAGTGCGCATTGAAAAACTGCGCAAACAACTCTTCGGCCATCGCAACTGTGTCTACGTGGGCGGTCGCCTCGCCAATGTTTTCGTGGGAATTTAGCGGGCATCACCCTTTACCCCGCGCAGAGGGGATGGTTTGAGACTGGTAACGACAGGCGTTGCAGCGCCAAGGCATCACCGCTGATTGAAGGCCCTCGCCTGGTTCAATTACCACCAAACGCACGCTCGTCACTTTTTTGATCGCCAACTCGCCGAGCTATTGGTGAGGCTTCCGCATTCGTCAGCGACGACGATCATCCTGGGTCGAGCAACAAAGGTCAGCGGGAGGGAGAGCGATTGCTCTCAGGCTCTTGTAAAGAACCTCCGCTGCTTCTCGCTAACGGGGCGGCCAAGTTTCTCCATGACTTGCAACATATCTTCCCACAGATTGCGTTTCTCGCTCAGCGCTTGGTTGCGCAACAAGTAAGCCGGATGGTAAGTCGGCATCAGAGGAATCTCGCGGTAGGATTTCCAGTTCCCGCGCAATTTGGTAATCCCGATGGTCTTGCCGAGCAAGCCCTCTACCGCTGTCCCGCCAAGTGCCACGATCACCTTCGGCTGGATCAAATCGATCTGCTCCTGAAGGTACGGGATGCACGTGACCATCTCCTCCGGTGTCGGCTTGCGGTTACCGGCGGCTTGGTCGGGCGTGTCGGGCCGGCATTTTAGGATATTCGCGATGTAAACCTCTGCGCGACTCAGTCCCATGGTCTCAATGATTTTCGTGAGCAACTGGCCAGCCTTGCCGACGAACGGTTCGCCGAGTTCATCTTCGTCCGCGCCCGGCGCTTCGCCCACGAACATCAAAGGTGCATCAATATTGCCCACGCCGAACACGACGTTCTTGCGCGAGGACACGAGGTGCGGACATTTGACACAGGCAAGGGCGCGGGTCCGCAACGCCCCGAACGCGGCGGCTTTGGCGCCGGGATCGAACGGGGCGGCAGAAGCCGTGGTGGCGCCGAAATTCTTGGCCGCAGTCGCCAGTAAGCTTGGAACTCCTTTGGCCTTCGAACTTGGGACTCCAGATTTAAAGCGAGCCTCCTCTCGTTGCTCGACCCTAACTTCTGGCGCCGGTGCCGGTGGTGCGCCTCGGGGTGCCGGCTGTCTCAACGCGAGCAGCGTTTCCGGGGCGACGGCAACATGGCGCACCCCGCGCAGCTTCAGGGCTTCGAGATGTTGAATCGTCGCGTCGAGCAATTGGTCGTAACCCGATGACATAGGCGTATCGTAAACACCGCTCCGCCCGACATACGAGAAAATTGCGGCGGCGCCGGGTTGCGCCCAGCCTGGTTCGGGCCGGGCGGCAAATCAAAGGTCTACGCAAGGGTCTACGGTAGCAGAATGGCAAAGCAATCAAACAAGGCACACGGCTTTCGCAGCCAAAAAGGCGGTGAGCAAGGCCGAAACCGACGCCGGTGAGGCTATCGGGCTGATGCTGGACAGAAAGATTTACCAGCTCCTTGTGCCGCGAGCGGCTGCCTCGGCCTCCAACCCGGTTTGTCATTCCTCCTTCGGCGACACGTGAGGCTTTTCATCCTGAAAGGTTGCGTCTCGTTTACTGGCCTTCTGAACCATTCAAATAAACACCCGGGTCGGAGACCAGCGCTCCGCATTTCCGCTTTGCGCTCCCGCAGGGTTGGCTGTTTAATCTGGCCGCATGAAAATTGTTTTAGCTTATTCCGGCGGTCTCGACACCTCGGTCCTCATGTCCTGGATCAAGGAAAAATACAACGCCGAGATGATCGGCTTCTGCGCCGATATCGGCCAGGAGGAGGAACTCCACGGCCTCGAAAAGAAAGCGGTCAAAACCGGCGCGTCAAAAATTTACATTGATAACCTCCAGGAAGAATTCGCCCGCGACTTCATCTTTCCGATGATTCGCGCCGGGGCGATTTACGAAGGCCAATACTTCCTGGGCACCAGCATCGCCCGCCCGCTCATCGCCAAACGTATGGTCGAAATCGCCAAAAAGGAAAAGGCCGACGCCATTGCGCACGGCGCGACCGGCAAGGGCAACGACCAGGTGCGCTTCGAACTCACCGCCGCCGCCCTCGCGCCGGATTTGCAGGTCATCGCCCCGTGGCGTGACGAACGCTATCGCAGCGAATTTCCCGGTCGCCAGCAGATGATTGATTACTGCGCCCAGCACCGGATTCCTGTGCAGGCCAGCGCCAAGAAGCCGTATTCAATGGACCGCAACCTCCTGCACATCTCCTACGAGGCCGGCATTCTTGAAGACCCGTGGTTCGACTCCAACGACCTGAAGAATCGCGCCTACTTTAATACGCTCTCCGTGTTCCCCGAAGATGCACCGGACAAGCCGGAGTTCGTCATCCTCGATTTCCTGAACGGCGATTGCGTCGCCGTCAACGGCAAGAAATTGAATCCGCTCGGCGTGATGAAGGCATTGAACAAACTCGGGGGCAAACACGGCGTCGGGCGGGTGGACATGGTCGAGAACCGCTTCGTCGGCATGAAATCGCGCGGCGTGTATGAGACCCCCGGCGGCGCGCTCCTGCATTTCGCGCATCGCCAGATGGAATCGCTCACCATGGACCGCGAAGTCATGCACCAGCGCGATGCGTTGATCCCCAAGTATGCCGAACTCGTTTACAACGGCTTCTGGTTCGCGCCCGAGCGCGAGGCGTTGCAGGCGCTCGTCACCGAGTCGCAAAAAAATGTCGCCGGCACCGTGCGCGTGAAACTTTTCAAAGGCGGCATCCACGCGGCGGGCCGCAAGTCGCCCGTCT
>JANXWY010000248.1 GCA_025350905.1 Verrucomicrobiota bacterium | reverse complement strand
CTGCAGAAAACCCGCGCTGCCTTCCCGGAGGCACTCCGATAATTGCGCACCCAGGCACCAGGCATCGGCTGTTTGGTTTCGTCCGCGGGCGAAGTCGGCGTCATGCCCTTGAGCGGAATTGCCATGGCAAGAACTTCGCTGCCTTCGATCGGATACGCGTTGTAAGCCCCGATCTCGGCCCACATGTTTTTTACGCCGCTGAGGATCGGGTGATTCGCCTTCGAGGGAATGAGGTCGAGCCGCGTGCTGGATTTGTGGTTCGGACCATAGTGACCGACCCACGTCTCGCCCAGAATCTGCCGGCCAAATCCGCCTTTGAAGTCGTCCCCTTTGTAATCGTAATCATATCTCGCGAACGGGCTGCTCTTCGGAATATTGAAGCCGTGAGTCGCCGTGCGCAGTCCCATTACTGGGCCACCGCGATTGAGATAATCCACGATTGGTTGCATCTGCTCGGGAGGTAGATTCTGGAAACGCGTAAAGATCACCATCAAGTCAGCCGACTTCAGCGCGTCAGTCCCGGGAATGTTCGACATACCGGGCGTAATCTCGCCGGTCTTGGGATCCACGCCAAACAGCACCGTGCATTTGAAGCCGTGATGCTTTGCCAGAATCCGGGCGAGCGCGGGGAGGGCCTCTTCGGATTTGTATTCGTGGTCGCTAGCGATGAATACGATGTGCTTGCCGTGGCCCGGCCCGGCGGTGCCATCGTAAACAACCGGGCCGGCCTTTGTGGTGAGGGTGCAGGCGAGCAGTCCGATGGCTGTGAAGATCAAGTTTTTCATTCTGGCATATTCTTTTGCGGCCGCTTCTTTAATCCGGCTCACGTGCTTCAAATAGACGGCTCAATTTCATAATGCATTGCGCGCAGCGATGCACGCCTGGATTTGAGAAGAAGATCATCCGGAAAGAATTGCCGGGTTCAACCGACCCGGATAAGCTAAAAGAAAAGATCGAACACCCCATGCCCGGAATCCCACGTTGCCTCCAATCACCATGAAAAAACTTCCGCTAGTTTTGAAATCCAGCATCCCGATCGCCTTGGCCAGTTTCATTTTCACGGCCCTTCCAACTGGGGCGCAGGCGGCGATCGCCGGGGCGGAGCACGTGGTCATCGTTGGCTGCGATGGCATGAGTCCAAATGGCGTAGTGATGGCGAAGACTCCCGTCATGCATCAACTTATGAAGGACGGCGCTTACACCCTCCATGCCCGCGGTGTGATGCCGACTTCGAGCAGCCCGAACTGGGCCTCCATGATCATGGGCGCCGGGCCGGAACAGCACGGCGTCACTTCCAATGACTGGCAAACGAATAAATTCGACATCTCCCCCACTGCGATCGGCTCGGGCGGAATTTTCCCGACGATCTTCGGCGTTCTGCGCGAACAACGTCCCAAGTCGGTGATTGCCTGCTTTCACGACTGGAACGATTACGGCCGCCTCTTCGAGCGAAAAGCCGCGGACTTCATCGAGGACAGCGACGGCCCCACCAATGCGGCGCGACATGCGATAGCTTACATTCGCGAGAAAAAGCCGACCTTTACTTTCATCCACCTCGACCACGTGGACCATGCGGGGCACGAGACCGGCCATGGGACGCCTGAGTATTATGCGTCCGTGGAAGTGGCCGATAATTTGATCGGCGAAGTGATTCAAGGATTGAGGGACGCCGGCATCTGGAAGAAAACAATCCTCCTCGTCACCGCGGATCACGGCGGCGTGAAGAAGGGGCACGGCGGCGCGACGATGGCCGAAATTGAAATTCCGTGGATCATGGCCGGCCCCGGCGTCGCCGCCGGCCGGGAAATCAAGAAACCGGTCAACACCTACGACACCGCGCTCACCGTCGCCCATATTTTCGGACTCCAACCGCCGGACTGCTGGATCGGCAAACCGGTGACCGAAGCCTTCCAGAAATCGCGCTGATTACTTCACCGAAATAAACTTCATGGATACCAGCCAGCTCTTACCGACCGCCAAGGACAAAATCCTTTTCACTCCCGGCCCGCTGACCACCAGTCTCACGGTCAAGCAGGCCATGTTGCGCGATGCCGGATCGTGGCACTTTGAATTCAACGCCATCGTCCAACGGGTACGGGAAAAACTGCTGAGCGTGGCCGACGTTTCCCGGGCGGCGGGTTACGAGTGTGTTCTGCTCCAGGGCAGCGGAACTTTTGGCGTGGAGGCAGTTTTTGCCACCTGCGTCCCACCCCGTGGCAAGGTTGCCGTCCTGGCCAACGGCGCCTACGGCGAACGCTGCGTGCTGATGTTGCAACATGCGAAGATTGACCACATCGTCCTGCGAACAAGCGAGGACACGCCAAGCGATCCCGCCGCGCTCGACCGGGCGCTGGCCGCTGACGAATCCATCACCCACATCGTTGCGATTCATTGCGAAACCACCACGGGCATCTTGAATCCCATCACCGAGATCGGTC
>JANXWY010000316.1 GCA_025350905.1 Verrucomicrobiota bacterium | reverse complement strand
GAATGAGTTCTTGAGGTTCGCGCCGGTCGGCCCGCCGTAGCCGCCTTCGGGTTGGGACAACCGCAGCAGCTCGCCAGTCTTGGTGACATAGCCCATGAGCCCGCCATCGGCGCGGGATGAGTTGAACAAAATGAGCGAACTATCCGCCAACCAGGACCGTTGTTCGTAGTAAAAGCTCTGGTCCTCGGCCGGATTCGTGGTGAGGAACAACAAGGACGCACCCGATTCCGGATCCGTCATCTGCCTGGCTTCGGAAGGCAAAACCTTTAGGGGGAAAGTGGTTTGCTGCGCTACGACGGAAGTCGTTAACAACAACACCGCACCTAGCAATCCGCGACTCGCACTCGAAATCAAGTTCGACTCAAACATGTTGCGACACTTGTAGCTGGTCGCCTCTGCGTCGCGCAAGCCGCGAACCGAACTGACGCTCCTCGCCGGAAGGGCGGCGTCAAAAAACGAACGGAATCAGTCGCCAGCTCCGGGCGGCGTACGCCCGATATTCCGGATACCGCGCCGTCACCAGCTTCTCCTCGCAATACATGCGCAACCCCGCGCTTGCGAAGACCAACACCCCGCAGCCAGTCGCGGCCCACGGCCCATACGCGGCGATCCCGGCGCCAACAAACACACAAAAGGCCGTGTAGATGGGGTGCCGGATGTAGCGATACGGCCCGCTCGTCACCAGCCCGCCCTCGGTGGGGTTCGCGGCCAGATGAAAGCTGCGCCTGCCGAAGGTCACGCGCGCCCAAAGGAACAACCCGAACGCCGCCGCCTGCACCAGAATAACCCAGGGAGACGGCGCGAACACCGCCCGCTGGGCGATCAGCCCGAAGAAGCCGCCGATCATGCCGACGTAACCGAGAATGGAAAGCGTTTTCAACATGGTGGAGGGGCTTGGGCCCGGGCGGCGGGTGGCGCCTGGAACCACGGTGGCAGCGGAGCAGGAGGCGAACCGCGCGGACGCTTCATGCCCTCGGCGAGTTCGGCGGCCGGAATCGCATCCACACGACGGATCGCATCCGCGAACAATCGCGCTACCGGAACGAGGTCCGCGGCCCGCACTTTGTCCAGCGTATCGTGTGGGTCGAACAGGTAAAGCGGCCCCGAGATGTGGCACGCCGACGGAATCCCCGCGGTGAAAAACGGAGCGCTGTCGCAGGGCGGTTCGGGCCCGAAACTGTAGGCGTCGGTGCAGATCATCCGGTCAACCTGGTGACGTGCCGCCACCGCTTCGAGCAGGTGCGCGAACTGTTTGCTTCCGTCAAAGAACAGCGCCCGGACTTCGGGCCGACCCGTGAGCCGATAACTTCCATGGCCATCGGCCTCCGCCTCCTCGGCGATGTGTTCGATGCCGAAAGCCGCCACGGTTCGCGGCAGCAAATTGTCCTTGTGGCGCTCGACGAAAACGCGATTGCCGATGCCGCCGTGAAAATGTCCGGACGCGGCCACAAAGACGAGGTCGCGGCGCAATGGTTCCGAGGCGGCAGCGAATTCCCTGGCCAGCGCCAGCAGCACCGCGAGGCCCGACGCATCCTCGACGGCCGAAGCAAACGGCGCATCGTGGTGACACGTGACGATGATGCTCTCGTTCTCCGCGCTCGCGCTGCGCCCCGTTCCCGGAACGACGCCGACGACGTTGTGGGAGTTCGCGACGTGATTCTCGCCCAAGCTCACCAACCGCATGCGCTCGCCGGCCCGGGCCAGATCAAGCAATCGGGCGGCGTGTTCGCGGCCGGCCCAAACGGCGGGCAAGCCTTTCAGGCAGCCATCGTAGGGCACGTAGAATTCGCAACCTTCGGTTGGCGAATCCACAAGCAAACCGATGAAACCGACGGCGCCACGCTTTTGGGCTTCGTAGTAGGCGGGGAAATTTCTGATGAGCCAGTTGGCCACGTGCAGTGAACCTTCGGGAATGGTCTGGTTCGGATCACGAACGAAAAACGCGCCTTGCTTGAGCGCGGCGCCGGTCAGGTCGGCGAAACGCGCTTCCAACACGGCGATCCGGCCGGGTAGTTCCACGCGTTGAAAATCCTCCGTGGTACCGGCTCCCAGGAAAACGGTTGGAGCGTCCAACCCAGCCGGTGACGTCCAGGCGGTGTAGGGAATGGGAAAGCAAGGAACTTCAGCCGAACCCTGCGCGATGCCGAGCGAGGTCCGGGAAGGTTGCCAGCAGTTCACAGGCACCGGTTCCCGCCTTACGTCTCGCAGCCCGGCTTCGATCAATTTCGCGTCAAGCCAGTTCTCCACCTGAAGGCTTTGCGGATACCCGGGCCGCCGTATTCCAAATCCGACGATGCGCGCGATGGTGGCCAGCATCGCTTTTACGTCCACGGTTCCAGCGGACGCTTTCGAAGTGTCAGTTGTGCTCAAAGCCGTCTTCGAGTTGGTGGGCATGCGGTGG
>JANXWY010000226.1 GCA_025350905.1 Verrucomicrobiota bacterium | reverse complement strand
TGCATTTCCGCCCCCGCGCGGGGGCGGCCCCGTTGAAGCAAGGAGTAGTGTCGAGGGTGGACCCACGTCGCAGCAATTTCCGCCCCCGCGCGGGGGCGGCCCCGTTGAAGCAATTTTCATCGGCAAAGCGTTGCCGAGTTTAGCCATTTTGTTAGAATCTCATTCCGGCTGTGGAAACACGATTGAACTCAAACTGCGCACATACCCAAAGGCTATTATGAAAATCAGCTTTGGCATGGGGTTTGATGGCTATGAAACGGTCTTGCCAAAACAGGCGCTCGCAATGCCAGTCTGTGGGCCATTAGGATTGTTGCAGCTACTTGAGACGCGGCTAGGGTTGAAAGCGAAAGCAGTTAGTTCGGCTCATCGAGTAGTTGAATTCCGACAAATTCTCGAACAGATTTCAATCGAGCGTCCCGCCTTTTACAATGAGTCTTTCAAGAAGGACCCCTATGCTGTCGCGGAAGTCTTGCTGCAATGGCGAGATGCTTTAATCGAAGCAGGTTGGGATGGCTTGGCGGCCGCAAGCGACACAGCAAGAATTCAAGACATGGCCGCCGTGGAAGCACTGACGACAAACCGCTTGCCGCCCGGTATTGCTGACCGGCTTCGCTCGGTTCTGACTGAACTCGACTCGCGTTCACCAAAACTCGATTCCCTGACGGTGCGTGATCCACAGAATCATCTGCCAAAGCTTTGGCGGCTAATCTGTGAAAAACTTGATGCGCGGTATGAAGCTGTTGCCTTCAATTCGGCAACCGATGCGAAAGGCGAAACATCTGACATCGTCCAAATCCAGTCAGTGCTTCGCGAATGCCATTCTTCGCAGCGTCTCAAGTTAAAAGGTGACCGGTCAATATCGTGCCTCACAGCGTTTTCAGAAGTCACGCTTGCGAGCGGTGCTGCACAGTTGCTTCAAAACCTTCGACACACGTCCAACGCAACGACCACGCTGGTTGCAGCGGAAAGCGCCGGCCCATTGGAACAGGCACTTTCCTCGCTAAATGAGCCGACAGTGGGGTTTCAACCCAGTTCGACCGCGCGCCCGATACCGCAGGTGCTGCTGCTTGCACTGCGACTATATTGGAAGCCCGCTGATCCCCGCGCTCTGCTGGAATTTTTAGCACATCCCGCTTGTCCGGTCGCCGGTGCGCTACGGTTCAAACTTGCGAATGTGATTGCGGAATGTCCCGGCATAGGCGGGCCTCAATGGCAGGCAGCCATTGCCGCAACCAAGGAGAATATTGAAAGCTATGGTAAGCTCAACGCGGATGAAAAGAAGCAGGCAATTGAGAGAGTTGAGCAAGATTTGAAGAATTGGCTGGTGGTTGCCGAGTTTGATGCCAAAGCAGGCGCAAGCGGTGCAAAACTTTCGGAATGTTGTGCGCGCGTGGCACGGTGGTCGGCTCTCCAGTCGGTCGCCGATGGCGTATCAATTATCGAGGCGCATCAATTCCGGGCGCTTGCCTCGCTCAGTTCGGAAATGACCGAACTGCTCCAGTCACAACCCACCATCACTCGAAGTCAATTGGAACGGCTACTTCATCAAGTCAGTGGAACGGGTTGGCCCGGCGGGTCTGCAATGGAAGAACTTGGCCACGTTCACCGCGCGGCATATCCAGGTGTCGTAAATGAACCGGTGGACAATGTGGTATGGTGGAATTTTAGCGAGCCTTCTCCTTCTGCCAAGTTACCGTGGACAACGCAGGAACTAGAGCAGCTACACACACATGGTGTCGCTTTCCCAACGCCGGAAACCTTGGCAGAGATGGAGACCATGAGATGGCTTCGGCCAGTTTTGGCCACCAAAAAACAACTGGTTTTAATTTACCCGCGTCAACGCGCCGGCGAGCCAGTTGCCCACCATCCCTTGCTTACCCGATTGCTTTCACTGCTTGATAAAGAGAGCAAGCCGTTACCGGTTGTTGATTTGGATGATTTAATTTCTACCGGCAAAACCGCCGCGCCGTGGCATTTCGCGCAAGCGAACCATCGTCCGCTGCCAGCATTGCGCCGCTGGTGGAAGCTGAATGTCTCCGAGCACCTTCAACCTAGAGATGCTGAGTCATATTCGAGCGCCGAAAAATTTATTTATAACCCAAGTGCGTGGGTATTGCACTACAAAGCCGGGTTGAAAACCGGGCCAGTCGCCAGTCTGCGTCTGCAAGCTGATTACCGGCAAGAAGGCACATTGCTTCATCGAGTGCTTGATCTTTTGCTGGCCGTCACTGGAAAGCCAGTGGACTGGCAAACTTGCTCGCAATCAGAATTAAATTCGTGGATGGAAGAAATGTGGCCGCCACTGCTCGAACAGGAAGGAGCAAACCTGCTGCTTCCGGGAAAGCGGGCGGACGCTCTAAAGCTCCTGGAATTGGGCAAGCAGGCTATCTGGGAACTCCTAGTTCAGTTGCGCCAGGCAAAAGTGGCGGAAGCCCGTGCAAATGAAACACTGCAACCGGTGTCATTTGTCGGAGGGCAGATCGGCGGCATTATTGATTTGTTGGTGCGAAACCAACAGAACCTTATCGCGGTGGTAGATTTGAAATTCGGCGGAATGGATGTCCGGGAGCGGGAGCTTCGAGAAAACCGCCCACTGCAATTGGCGATTTACGGTCATCTCTTGCGTTGTCAGGGGCAAAAGGAATGGCCGGCAAGCGCATTTTTTCTGCTTCGGCGGCGACGGCTCATTGCGACGACGAAAACATTCTTCCCAGATGCGAAAGTTGTCGCATCCAAATTTCCACCGGGCGAGCTTCAGCAGTGCTGGACGGACTTCGAGCAAGTCTGGCATTGGCGTCGGCAACAGCTCGACTCGGGTTGGGTTGAACTTACCCCGGTTGCCTTAGATGTGTCCGAAAGTCCTAATGAAGCGCCTGACTCAACTCCGCCGCTCGCCCATTGGGCTGCCACCGAAGACCATTCCAAATATAACGATTTTGATGCTTTAACCGGCTGGAGGGCAGACGCATGAAAACGAATATCACGTTTATCAGTGCGAGCGCCGGCAGCGGCAAAACCCACCGTATCACGGAGGTCATTGAGGACCACCTCTCAAAAGGGTCGTGCCGCCCCGCCGGACTGATCGCGACCACCTACACCGTCAAAGCGGCGCAGGAACTTCGCGAACGAGTGCGACGTCGTCTTTACAACTCCGGGCATCCTGCTTTGGCCGAACGCTTGCACGAAAGTCTGATGGGAACAGTTCACGGTGTTTGCGGTCAATTGCTCCAGCGCTTCGCATTCGAGGCCGGCATCTCGCCCCGCATTGAAATTCTCTCCGAAGAAGACGCCGCCTCGCTGTTGGTTCAGGCAATTGAGACCGCCGTAGATTTCGACGCGCTTAATCGGCTGCAACGGCTCGCTGATATTCTCGGCCAAAAAAACGCCCAAACTTTTGAATATTCATGGAAAAAACAGGTGCGAGGGTTGCTTGACGCAGCGCGGGCGAACGATTTTTCACCGGCATCATTGGCTGACATGGGACGGCTAAGTGTTGACGAACTACTGGCGTTTCTTCCCGCTCCAACTACGGACAACCTCAACGAACAGTTGGCTGCGGCCATCAAATCGGCCATAGAGAGTATTTCTAAGAACGGTGATGAAACCAAGGCAACATCAGATTATGTGGAATTGCTTCAAGATACGCTGCGGGCGCTTGAAGCACATCGGTTGCCCTGGAGCGATTGGATCAAGTTAGGCAAAAAGCAGCCGGGCAAAAAAAGCCAAACTGAAGCCGCCGCAGTAACCGCGCTGACCGTGCGAGTTGAAACTCACCCGCAACTGCGTGAACACATCCGGGATTACACGATGCTTCTGTTTTCCGTGGCGCAAATTTCATTGACAGAATTTCAACGTCTCAAAGAAGAGCGTGGATTGCTTGATTTCTCCGACCTTGAGCAACGCGCGTTTCATCTCCTGCGTGACCAAGCGCATGTGCGCGAAACTTTCGGCCGCGAATTGGATCTTCTGGTTGTGGACGAATTCCAAGATACCAGTCCTCTCCAACTCGCCTTATTCATGCAACTGGCAGCACTCGCCCGCGAGACCGTGTGGGTGGGTGATGTAAAGCAGGCGATCTATGGATTTCGCAATAGTGACCCTGATCTGATCAAGGCCATCGTTGATCAAGTTAGAAAAATGGGGACTCTGGCCGAGCCTTTGGCCAAATCGTGGCGCTCCACACCCGAACTGGTGAGACTGGCCAGCGCATTATTTGTGCCTGCTTTTGGAAAGTCACTCAATTTACCCGCCAAGGAAGTCCAGCTTGAGGCCCAGCGTGCTTCGATTTCGGCATCGCAGCCATCGCTGGAGTTTTTTGAGCTCTCAAGCGGTCAATTTAACAAGGGGAATGGCGCTCTGAAAAAGCTCACCAATGACCTGCGCGCCGCCACACTCGCCGATGGTATCGTTCAATTGCTAGGTCGCGGGGAAACACTCATGGTCCAGAACCGACAGAATCGGGAGCAATTTCGTCCGACAGAACTGCGCGACATCGCAGTGTTGTGCCGCACCAATCAAGCCGCCGCCACCATCGCCGAAAAGCTGACCCAACGTGGATATGCAGTGACGCTCTCGCAAGATGGGTTGCTGGCCACGCCTGAAGCCAGACTCGCCTTGGCTTGTCTTCGACGGTTGGCAGACCCGACCGACTCCCTTGCATCAGCGGAAATCGTGGCGCTGGAAGCGGCCCAGCAACCGGAGGAATGGATTGAGAACCGACTGGAATATGTAACGCGCCAAAGGCAGGAAACGGAGAGGATCGGGAATGACCGGTGGGGACTCGAAGGAAATTTTGTTCACCCCGCGATTGTCGCACTGGAACAAGCCCGTGCCCGGTTAAATGTGCTCTCGCCCAGCGAGGCTCTGGATGTCGCCCTGCATTATGGCGGAGTTTTCGCAACCGTGTCCGCTTGGGGCGCTACAACAACGCGTGCGCTACAACGCCGTGCCAATCTTGAATCACTGCGCGCTATTGCGGTGAAATACGAACAGGCTTCGGCTAAGAATCACACTCCTGCCACCATCGCCAGCTTTCTATATTGGTGTGATTTTCTGGCTGATTCTGAAAAGGATTTGAAGGCCACGGACGAACAGGTGAATGCCATCTTCGTAAGCACCTATCATCAAGCCAAGGGGCTTGAATGGCCCGTGGTTATCTGCACCGACTTAAATACCGAGCCTTGGCCTCGCCTGTGGGAAATTACTGTGACGCCGGTTGACCCGGCAAAATCATTCGATCTCAATCAACCGCTGGCAAATCGCCGACTCCGATTCTGGCCGTGGCCCTTCGGTCAGCAAGAAACTGGAATCCCGCTGCAAACGAATGTGGCGGCTGGTCACATCGCTCAAGCTGCCACACGCAAAGCTGTGGAGGAAGAACTCCGATTGCTTTATGTCGGTTTGACCCGTGCGCGTGATTTGTTGGTTCTCGCGTGTGAAAAGGATCAGCCCACGCCTTGGCTGGACGGCTTGCAAGCTCAATGGCTGCAACCCGGCAACGGCCAACTCATCTTGCCCGACAAAACGACAATCGGCTTGCAAACCCTGCAACTGACTCCTCCCGCTGAGGTTGCTGCCGCCAAGACTGATTCGCACTATACTTGGTTTCCCACGCCTTTGCAGCCAACACCAAAACTACCAACCCGATTGACACCGTCGAGACAACCACAGATTCCAGGAAGTCGCGTCGGAAAAATCATTGATGTTGGTCCGCGTCTGCCATTCTCCGGTGCGCTGGAAGAAGCCGACTTGGGAGATGCGCTGCACGCCATCTTCGCCGCTGAGTTCGTCAATCCCGACCACGCCCAAAGACTGGAAAACATCCAGCGCATTCTACGCGGATACAGTTTGGGTGATCAGATTAAAAGTGATGATGTCCTTCAGATGGTGGAGCGGTTTCGTGCCTGTCTTGGACAGCAGTTCCAGCCAAAACAGGTGTTGGTGGAAATCCCCGTTGCGACCACGAATGAGATGGGCCAGCGTATCGAAGGCTTCATTGATATGCTGGTGGAAACCGGCAATGGGTGGATTCTCATTGACCACAAATCATTTCCCGGCAAGCGCTCGGAGTGGTCAACCGAGGCCGTTTCTTACAGCGGCCAACTTGCACTGTATCGCGAGGCGCTAAACAAGCTGAAATTGCCAGTCACAAGTGTCTGGATACACTTCGCCGTTGGCGGCGGGTTGATTGAGGTTCAACTCAATTAACAAATACAGCATCGGATGTCATCGCGTTCAAATATCACTAGCCGATGGTGTTTGATCGGTTAAACCCGGTGTGCGCTGACGCGTGGCGCGTGGTGTTGTAGCGGCGGTCTGCGACCGCCGACCACGCGTTTTGGGAGTGATCGGCAGCAGCGGCGCGATGAGTTTTTCGTAGAGTGAAAATAAATGTTCTACGCGTTCCCGGTCGGACTGGAATGGTTCGGGGCGATAACATTTCTCCACGGCGCGATCCAATTCCGCATGCGCTTTGACCAGTTCGAGCGGCATGGAGAGCGGGTCGTAAAGATCGGCGAGTGTGCTCATGCCGCGCGGCGGCAAGTGCGGCTCGCGTGCGACGATAACGGCCTGCGCTTTTTCTTCTACGACGGCGCGTTGTTTGTCTGTGGCGATTTGCGGCCACGGAAAATTATTGTAAACGAGTTTGTTTGAATAGCGGTAGCGCGATTCCAAACGTCCGCAAACAACTTTTACCCACGCCATGTGAACAGCCGATGACAAGATTCCAAAATGATAAAGGGTGGCATCTTCAAGAAAAAGACAGCTATTGTTTGGAATGTTTTCAGGCTCAAAATAACTGAAAGGAATATAAAAACGTGTTTCGGAACTGTGACACGGAATTAAAATGAATCGTGTTCGAGGCACGCGAATCTCGCCAAAAAGTCCCGGCGTTTGAGCAAGCCTTCGCGTCGCTTCGCGTGTGCTTGCCGACCGATAGGCACGAATTGATTCAATTCGCTCCATAACTTTTGGACACCGACGAATCAGTGCCGGCTCCGCATTTTGAAGCCAAAGACACCAGCGGTTTTCACCGTGCAAGTATTCGTGTGCGCTTAAAAATGCGCGAAACAAGGGTGCGGCCTGTGGTTCATCGGCCAGAAATGCGGCCTTCTCTGTATCGGTGAAAAGAAGATTTCCATCATCGTTTGGCATACTGCCAAACTCCGCTTCGGGAATGTTGCTGATTGGCGTTTGGCGATTGCGGAGCGTCACATTATTCGCCGCGATAAGATACGGATTGATGTTTGTCGCTTCTGATACCGTCGCGTTGTCGTTTCCTTCTGCATAGTCGTAAATGCATTTTGGCGAACGGTCAGTGTTACTAAAGCCGATTATTACAACATGGACATGCGCCATTCCGCGTGCTTCGCTCATCCACTTGAATGTCCGATGGGCAAAGTGAATTTTCAGCCCGTATTGTTGAAAAAGAAAACCCCATAAAATTCCGACTTGTTCGCCCTGACTGATTGAGTTTGTTGAGACGAACGCGACCGAGACGCGGATGTTTTGGATGTAATCTGCCGCTTTGCGATACCAGCAAGTGACATAATCAAGTGTGCCTGCACCTTGCAATCCATCCCAGATGATTTCCATGTCGGTTTGTTGCTCGACGTTTCGAGCCTTCTTTCCGATGAACGGCGGATTGCCAAGAACGAATGAGCATTGCTCACGCGGGAGAATTTCGTTCCAGTCTTTGCGGAGGGCGTTGCCTTGGACAATGTGCGGTGAGGAGCGCAGCGGCAGGCGGTCAATCGGTTGACCGAAAACCTCGCTGGCCTGCTGGTTCATCTGATGATCCATCAGCCACAGCGCCACTTCTGCAATCCGCACCGGCCATTCGGAGTATTCGAGGCCATGAAATTGATCCACGTTTACGATGGGCAAAAGTTGCTGGCCACTCGCGCCGGTGGTGAGTTCGCGCACAACATCAATCTCCAGCGCGCGGAGTTCGCGGTAGGCAAGGACAAGGAAGTTACCGCAGCCGCAGGCGGGGTCGAGAAACTGGAGCGAGCGCAAGCGTTGATGAAACGCGTTTTGACTCGCGCGGCGACGGGAGGAACGGTCGGTCTTTAGTCGTTCCCATTCTGCCCGCAAGTCATCAAGGAACAATGAGCGCAAAACTTTCATGATGTCGCGTTCGCTGGTGTAGTGTGCGCCTTGCTGGCGGCGGGCACGGTCATCCATCACGCCTTGAAAGAGCGAGCCGAAAACGGCAGGCGAGATTTTGGCCCACATGAACTCGCAGCAAAAGAGCAGCGCAGCCCGCATTGCCGCATTGAATCGCGGATAGTCGAGGCGTTCGTTAAACAAGCCACCGTTGACGTAGCGAAACCCATAGAACGGGTGGGTATCTTCCAGCGCATGGTCGGCATCGGGTTTGTTCAGCCAGTCAAAAAGTTCGTTGAGTCTCGCGCCGAGGTCGGCACCGTCAGCGCGGGTTTGTGTGCGGATGAATTGCGTGAAGGCTTCCGGTTGGAAAATCAGTGTGTCTTCGGCGAACAGGCAAAAAAGGATGCGGACGAGCATCCGTTCCAAATCGTGCCCGCTTAAACCGCCTGCCTTGAGCGCGTCGTGCAGTTCGCACATCCGTTTGTAGGCTTTTTCGTTGGCTTCATCTTCGGCTTCAAACCGCACGCGCGTCTGCCCCAGCATGAAAGCGAAGGAACGAATGTGACGCGGAAAATCGGCGAGCGCGAATTCGCTGCGGGAAATCGGGCGTCCAGCAAATAACGGAAGGTTTAATTGTTCTTCCGGCTCAAGATCGTAAAGAACGAAATTTGCAAAATCGGAAACGAGGACAAAACGGGGAATTTCATCGGTGCGGCCTTCGCGCGTGAGGTCTTCGATGTAACCAAACGCCTGCGTCTCGGCCTGCGACAAATCTTCGCCCCGGCTTTTGTGTTCGACGATGAGCTTGCCACGCCAAAGCAGGTCAATGGCGTTGATGTTGCCGTGAAGATTGCGGACGTTGGCCTCGAACGCAGCAACAGACGCGCGGCGGATGCCGAATACGTCGAAGAATTCGTTGTAGAAAGTCTGTTTGTCGGCACGCTCCGAGGTTGCGTCGCTCCAATTACGGGAGAAACGAATCGCACGGTCACGCACCTCGCTCCAAGAGAGATGTGGCATGGCTGTTCGTCTGCGCGCGAATCAGCCTGCTGTGTGGTGACTGTCCTCTGTGGGAAACTCCGGTGCCTGTGAAATAAAAATAGGGACGCACTTACTTGCGTCCCGCTACAGGCACCTAGGAGGGCCCACGAAGGAACGCTTTCAGCGCGCCCCCAACTGGGGCGCGCTTCAAGCGCTGTCCTTCGCTGAAATTTCCTAGGTTTCGTAGCGGACAGCAGCCGAAGCTGCGCAAAATTTTAGTTAAATGTGTGTCTGGTCGTTTTGAATTCTGTAACACGGATAGATTACGGCGGCGGGCGGCGATTGGAAAGACGGAGTTTCGACTCCTCACCCCTCGTTCAATCCGCCTTCGCAAACCTCGGATGAATGAAGCGTGGAATCTCAGCAGCGCGATGTCACCGAGGGTAATTATATGGCGGCGGCGGAAAATTCAAGAATACTACGGGTCGTGGCTTCCGTTCCTTCTTGAGTTTTCCACCGCCGCCAAAGCCCTCGCCTCTAGGTTTTCATCGCGCGCACCTGTCGCTGCCGGATAACAGCAAACAATCTGGTTTTCTCAAACACGATTTCAATCTATTCTGGTTGCGCGATGCACTTGCCCATCAACATTGAGGACGTTCTGCACGGACAAACCGTGGAGTGGGAGCGTTTGGAATTTAAGCAGGGCTGGAACCCGGAGGCCGTTCTGCACACGATGTGCGCCTTCGCCAATGATTTCCATAATCTGGGCGGCGGCTACATTCTGATTGGCGTAGCGGAGAATCAGGGGCAACCAGTGTTGCCACCGGCGGGGTTGCTCGCCAGCAAACTGGACGCTATTCAAAAAGAGATTCTGGAAATCGGACATCGGATGCAGCCCCAATACCATCCGGTAATTGCGCCCTGCGTCGTCCAGCAAAAGCACATTCTCGTATTGTGGTGTCCGGGCGGGCAGACCCGGCCATACAAAGCGCCCGTGTCACTGGCGAAAGGCAATCGCGAATTCGCCTACTACATTCGCAAAGGCTCGGCCACTGTCAGGGCTAAACATGGAGAGGAAGTCGAGTTGGTCAGCTTGGCCGCTACCGTTCCTTTCGACGACCGAATTCATCACCGCGCCTCCTTGAGCGATCTCAAGCTTCCGCTGATTCAGAACTTTCTGCGCGAAGTGGGCAGCGATCTTTTGGGCGATTCCAGCACGATGGATTTTGCCCAGTTGTGCCGCCAGATGCGAATTGCAGATGGCCTGCACCCGTTGAATGTCGGTCTGATGTTTTTCAACCCGGCACCGCAAAAGTTTTTTTCTCAAACCCAAATTGATGTGGTGCAGTTTCCCGATGGCCCTGGTGCCGACACATTCACGGAGAAAACATTCGCTGGCCCATTGGACGTGATTCTGAAAGACGCACTGACATTTTTGAAAAACGCCGTGATTCAGGAACGTGTCGTGAAACACGGCGACCGACCGGAAGCCGACCGCTTTTTTAATGTGCCCTATGCAGCGCTGGAGGAAGCCGTCGTAAATGCGGTTTATCACCGCAGCTACGAAATCAGGGAGCCGATTGAAGTCCGTGTTCTGCCGGATGAAATCACCGTGGCCAGTTATCCGGGTTTGGATCGGTCAGTCAGTATTAAGGAATTACAATCCGGGCGCTTTGCCACGCGGCGGTATCGCAACCGGCGCATTGGCGAATTTCTGAAAGAACTCAGTCTCACCGAAGGTCGAGGCACTGGTGTCCCAAAAATGTTGGAGGCGCTGCGCGCTAATGGTTCTCCGAAGCCCGTGTTTAAGTCTGATGAAGACCGGACTTATTTTCTGGTGCGCCTGCCACTCCATCCTGAATTCATCAAAGAGGCCAGGGAACGGAAACTTCTAGCGACCGGACAAGTGACCGGACAAGTGACCGGACAAGTGACCGGACAAGTGACCGGACAAGTCGCGGCAAAGGTTCTCCAATTCTGCGAACAGGCTCGCAAGGCGAATGAAATCCAATTGTTAATTGGCGTGAAGCACCGCGAAACGTTCCAAGATAATTACCTCAAGCCGCTCATAACCAAAGGTTGGCTGGCAATGACCATTCCCGACAAACCCAAAAGTCGGTTGCAGCGTTATCAGACCACGGGTGAAGGAAAGAAATGGTTGCTGGGCGCGACCAATCGGAACCCAACTTCATAAATTTGAGATCGGCAAACGGACACCAAAACGGACACCAAACAGATTAAAAACGATACGGTCGGATTAAGCCGTTTTTGCTTGAATAGCCAATGAATTCGGGTATATTTGGGGTGCAACAGCGGGGAAATCTGGCCGATTCCGACCCTCGCCTCCAGCCCTTTTGCTGGGATTTTGGAGGAAAAACGGTCGAGTTTCAGTTGATTCTTCAGTGAGTGACGAACTCCGTCACCATTCGAGTGAAACTGAAGTAACTCGCCGACAACTCGCTAACGCGGGCGGATCGTGGCGGTTCATGCTCACAACATGAATCGAAACATGAAGAATCGTTACCGGGTGTTCC
>JANXWY010000222.1 GCA_025350905.1 Verrucomicrobiota bacterium | reverse complement strand
AACGCACGGCCAATTGCGTTTCAGCAAGTCGTGCCCTAGTTGTTTCGGAGTTTTATCAAGTTTCTCCGAGTCGCATTTTTGCTGGCACTTTGCTGGCACTTTTGGTTTGTGAAATTTGTAACTCCTTATCCAAGCGAAGCTTGGAGTTGGAGGCGAGGGTCGGAATCGAACCGACGAATGCAGCTTTTGCAGAGCCGTGCCTTACCACTTGGCTACCCCGCCTTCCACCCGCTCATCCTAGCGAGCATTTCTGCCGGGCTCAAGCGAAACAATGCTAACCGGTTAAAACTGATTCTCCTTCTCCTGAAATAGTACGTTGAAGGTCGTCAGCGAACCGTAACAGCGGGTAATGTATTGCTGCATCTCCACCTTTTCCCCATCGCTGAGTTTTTCATGCGCATTGATCTTCTGTTCCAACACGCGCAGGTTATTCCGCAACATTACGATTTTGTGAAAGAATACTTCCAGTGGGACTTCCTTCGTCTGCAACAACGGGTCTGCCGGATGCAACACAACTTTGCCGCCGTGCCAGCGGGCGCCAAGTTGGTCCACGAGCAAGTCGGGCCTCCCCAAACCGAGTCGGTGCACCGCCGCACTCACCGTCTGCTCAATGAACTGCGCGAGCGGTAAGTTTAGACCACTCACGGCCACTTGCGCCTCGGCGGGTTCGAGTCCCGCGGCATCCGGCGCAATCGTGCGTTTGCCGTCGGTGAATAGAATATCAGCCGTGGATTCAGAAATCGTTTTTATCGTCCCCAAGCCATACTGCGGATGGCGAACTGACATGCCAATATGAAGTGCCTGAATATTCATGGCCGCAATCTAGCCGGAGGGGCAGGCAGGAAAAAGCTCCAAATCTGCGCGGGGAGATTTGCGGTAACGACTCGGTTAGAGTTCGATCACGCGGCCGGTTTGAACGGATTTTTCCTCGGCTTCACAAATTTCCACTGCCCTTAAGCCGTCCACCGCTGTGACCACCGTCGGCGGCTGAGCAGTTTGGATGCACGTCAACAGGTAGCGGAGCTCTTCGACGTACCCATCCACGCCCTCGGGCTTGGGCACGCGAGCCGGTTGGCCTGCCTCCATCAATTGCAACGCCTCCGCGCCGCGGGCGCTATCGAAATCAACCGTGGCCTGTTCGAAGACCACGGTGAACGCCATGCTGAACCCAGCGGTCAAGAGCCAGCTGCCCTCGGCATACACCGTGGCGCCACCGACCACTTTGTATTGCGTGACCACATGATCAATCGCGCCGCTAAACCGGCTTTGGCCCGTCGAGTAGACACTGGTGGGCCGGCCGAACAGGAATTGCACGAAGTCCGTGTCATGAATGTGCAAATCGAGGAGCGCGCCGCCCGAATCGCCACCTTTGAAATAACTGTCCCGGCTCCAACCCGGCGGCGCTGAAACCCGACGGAAGCGGGCGGTTAGAATCCTTCCATAGGTGTTCTGTGTCGCGAGCTCCTTTAGCCACGACCAGCCCGGCCAGAAGCGCATGCACATGGCCGGCATGAGAAATCCCTTTGCTGATTTGGCCGCATCCACGATTTGCCGGGCTAAAGCAGACGTGCGTGCCAGTGGCTTTTCACAAAGGACATGTTTGCCGGCCTGCAACGCGGCCAGGGTTTGCGGTACGTGCAATGGCGTCGGCACGCACAGGTCCACGAGTTCCACTTCGCCATCCGCCAGCAATTCCTCCAATTTCTGATACGTTCGAATCTCTTTACCGAGATCAATCGCGTCCGAGCCGGTGACGTTTCCGGTGACGCCAGCCAAAACGCCATTCACGGGCAGGCGCACCGCGTCGCACACGGCCACGATGCGCGCCCCGGGAAGCTGCTGATACGATTTAATGTGCGTGAGGCCCATGAACCCGAGGCCGACGACAGCCACATTCACGGGTCGCCCCTGGGACTGAGGATTTGTGTTCATCATAAAATAAAGCGTCCAAACCAGTGCCGCAGCCGGTTCAACTGGGGATGAGGGATACCATTTCCCGTGCGGCACGAATGTCGGCGACGCGTTGGTCGCCCGCTTCGCGCTCGATACTCAAGTCGCCATTAAAGCCGACGCGTTGGAGCGCGGCGAAGAATTCGGGCCAATCCACTTCGCCGGTGCCGGCGACGACTTCTTCCCCCCAAGCGCCGGACGTTTTTGTGCGTCGGGCGTCCTTGATATGAACCTGACGAATCCAAGGTCCGAGTGTGTGCACGGCCTCAATGGGATTGCCCTTGTCGTAGAGCAACATGTTCGCCGGATCAAAATTCACGCCGACGTTCGTTCGGTTGAGTTTTTGCAGCAATTCCAGGAGCGCGGGTGCGGTTTCCTGGCCGGTCTCCAGTCCCAGCGCGATTCCGCGAGTCCCGAAGCTATCCGCCACCTCGGTCAAACGTTGTTTCATTTTTGAAAAGTTCGGGTCGCGCTCATCGTGGGGGAGGAATCCCGCGTGGAACGTGACGAGCTTCAGCCCGATCGCCGACGCCAGCGCGACGGAGGCCGAAAAGTTTTTCCGGTTTCGTTCCCACGTCGCGTCCGGGGCCAGGCCGCCGGTGAGGCGGATGGTGTCGAGCGTGGAATAATCTTCCCCCACACAGCCCAACATGCCGGACACGATCGTGATGCCGGCGGCTTCGATCAAATTCGCAGCCGCCCCCCAGATCGCAGGCGCTTCTCGTAAGGGATCCAGCGCCAGTTGGATGCGGCGCACCCCGGTGGCTTCCAGTTTCGTGACTAGATCCTGCGGACTGGTCGGTTGTAGCGACCAGCTGCAAACCGCGAGACGAGCTTTCCAATTTGCTGAGGTGTTTTGCATTCGACGATCGGGTTCAATTTCGTGGTTGTTATGACCATTTTATGTCTCCAAGGCAAGCTCACATAAAACGCAGCATGTGAATCAAGTTGACTCAAATCAAAGGTTCTTCACTGTTTTCCATGGGGCCTCAGAATTGCGGGTGGCGGAGCTTGCCGGCGACGAAATACCGCATGGTGATCAAATGCATCGTGCAACGATAGCCGTGCGCTTTGCATTTGGTTGCGCTGAAGACGCTGTTGAGGTCTTCCACGAACGCGTTGGTGCCGGCCCTTTTCCTGTGCGCGAGGATCCCGGCCAGATGCGTCTCGATCATCTGCGCCACCTTGACCATGGCGCGCAATAAGTTCTTGGGTTGCTTCCGGGCGATCCAACGCACTCAGCGACACCACACACGAAACCCCAGCCGCGCCTCACTCACCGTGAGACTCCGCGCTAGCGGTCTTGCACACCAAGCGCATCTGATACGCCTCGGCCTCCGTCAGGCTCGCCTGGTTTTTGCACCAGAGCCATTGGCTTTTATGCAACGCCGCCCACACGCCCGCCCTGCCTAGGCGCACTTCGGCTCGCCGCACTTGATCCACCGCTGGGTTCACATTAAGAAGGGCGCGCAACTTATAGCACACCGCCAGGGGGGCCCGGCAAATATCCTTCACCTTCGTTTTGACTCGGCTCGCGGCGGCTGATCTGGGACGATGTTCCGGCCATGTCGCTTAACGTCTTGATCGTTCCCGACAAATTCAAAGGAACTCTGACGGCGCTCGCCGCCGCCCAAGCTATCGCGCGGGGTTGGAGTCGGGAGCGACCCCAGGATTCGCTCAAACTCCTGCCCATGACGGACGGCGGTGATGGTTTCGGCGCCGTGATGAGTCAATTAATCCAAGCCCGCCCGCAACGGATCAAAACCCGGAACGCCGCGCTGCGTCCTTGCAGTGCAATTTGGTGGTGGGAAGCCCACACCAAAACCGCCATCATCGAAACCGCCCAAGTCATTGGACTGGCCATGTTGCCGCCCGGTCAATTTCATCCATTTGAACTCGACACATTTGGGCTCGGTAAGTTGGTTCAGGCCGCCCGTACGAAGGGCGCACGACAAATACTTATCGGCATTGGTGGCAGTGCGACGAATGATGGCGGGTTCGGTTTAGCGCGGGCGATGGGCTGGGAATTTTGGGCGGCGAATCGAAAACCGATCCGGCAATGGACCGAGCTTCACCAACTGGTGGAATTGCGTCCGCCGCCCCGGCCCGGATTTGGCCGGATCACGGTGGCGGTGGACGTACGAAATCCACTGCTCGGGGTCCGCGGGGCCACGCGTGTTTACGGACCGCAAAAAGGTTTACGCGCCGAAGATTTTCAGCGGGCGGAACGATGTCTCCAAGGGTTGGCTAATGAGGCGCGCAGACATTTTGGCCATGACTTGGCTAAATCGGCCGGAGCGGGAGCGGCGGGTGGACTTGGATTCGGGCTAATGGCGTTTCTCGGTGCGAAGTCGGAATCCGGTTTTGCGCTCTTTGCCCGCCACGCAAAACTGAACCGGCAGCTTCGGTCGACGGACCTTGTCATCACCGGGGAGGGTGCGATTGACCGCTCCACGCTCATGGGTAAGGGCACCGGTGAAATTGCCCAGCGTTGTCAGGCAAGGAAAATTCCGTGCCTCGGCTTGGCCGGTTGCTTGGCGCCGGGCCTCCGCCGGCACGATTTGTTTCACGAACTTCGGGCCTTGACCGACTTGACGACCGTGGCTGCGGCCAAGGCCAAGCCGGCGATTTGGTTGGAGCGGCTGGCAAAACTCGCCGCGCGAAGTTATTCGACGGATTGATGGCGCCACGATTATGCTTGAGGCGGCGCACCTATTCCGCACCTAGGGAGACGCTGAATAAAGCGATGTTTTCAATTTTCCCGGATTGCTGACGGCGCATGATGGTCAAGCGACCCGCGAAACTCGCCTGACGGCTTGGTTCGGCGTCGCAGTTCTGGTTCGGTGGCGGTCTTGAACCGC
>JANXWY010000221.1 GCA_025350905.1 Verrucomicrobiota bacterium | reverse complement strand
GTAAACTGTGCGCGGACCCAGCTCTCCAGTTGGTTTCGATCGGCCTCAGAAAGGACCACGGCGCTGGCGAATTTTGGCATCAACAACGATTTTGCATAGAAAATCAGATATGTCTATCTATTTATGATACACTACACTAGGGAGAAGGAGGTGAGGTTTCGGTTCCTCACCCTCGGGGTCGGACATTCCACAGGCACGCCAGCAAAGCCATGGCCATGACCGTACAGGCCACGACCGACCACAAGGCTGCATTCCAACCGTAGTGTTGCGAAATCCACCCCAAGCCTTTGCCTTGAATGACCCGTCCGACGTAGCCGAAGAAACCCACAAATCCCGCCGCGGTGCCCACCGCTTTCTTCGAGGTCAGGTCCAGGGACATCACGCCGGAAAACATCACCGGCACATAAACAAAAAAGCCGATCACCGCAAAAAGTCCAGGTCCAGCCAGAGCATTTCCGCCGGCACGATCAGGAGGCCGCCGAACGCCAGCAGGAGGGGAATCATCGCGATCGTGCTGACGCGCCCGCGGCGACCACCGAGTTGGTCGGAGAGCCAGCCCATCGAGAGCATTCCGGCGGCGCCGGCAAATTCAATCACCATGGTGCTCAAGCCCCCTTGGATCAGGGACGCGCCTTTAACTTCTTTGAGATACGTGGGCCCCCAATCCACCATGCTATAGCGCGTGATGTAAACGAACAGGTTGGCGCTGGCGAGCACCCAGAGCTTCCGGTTGGGCAGGATGTATTTGAGAAACATTTCCCGGAAGCCGAGTTCGTGCTCGAGCGCTTCCGGCTCCCCGGCCGGCCAGTCGTTTTTGTATTCCTCCACCGGCGGCAGGCCGACCGATTGCGGCGTATCGCGCATGCGCCAGAAAAGATACATTGCGCCGAGCGTGGCGATGATGCCGGGTACATAGAAGGCGGATGGCCAGCCCCACAGTGAAGCGCATTTCGCGGCGAGATAGCCGGCGAGGCCACCGCCGATATTGTGCGAGACGTTCCAGAGGCCGAAGATGGTGCCGCGTTCCCGCGCGCTGTACCAATGCGAAAGCCCGCGCGTGCAGGGGCCGTAACCCATGCCTTGCACAAACCCATTGAGTGTCCAGAGCAGGACATGGGTGGCGTAGTTCGTCGTCGCGCCAAAAAGAAAATTGAGCGCCGCCGTCAGGAGCATGCCGACGGCCACGTATTTGCGTGCGTCACTCCGATCGGCAAAGTAGCCCATCACAAATTTGCCAATACCGTAGGCGATGGCCGTGCCGGCCAGAATGTCGCCAATCATCGCCTTGTCGTAGTGGAGGGCCGCTCCGACTTCCTTGGCGACGGGCGCAAAGTTGTTCCGCACGAGGTAAAACATGGCGTAGGCCATGAACGCCGCCTCGAAAACACGCCAGCGGTATCGGGGATAAAGCTGGTCCACGGCGGCGGGCGGAAGCCGCGCCGCCGGCCGGGCGGGTTTAAACCACTGGAAAAGGTCTGCGATCATTCGGGGGGCAGGTTCTCCGCCGAAGATGCGGCCGGCGCCTCCTGCTGGCCCCGGGCAAAATTATGATAGTGCTGCAGCTCGGCGGCGCGTTGCGCCTGAGGCCAGCCCAGCAAGTCACTCATCCAATCCGCCACTTGTTCCGCTTTCAGTGCGGCATCGCGATGGTATTGATACCAACTCGTGCGCCGCACCATCACATCCTCGAGATGAACAGCCCACTCGTGGGCACAATAATGTTGCACCACGCGCCGACAAAATTCTGGCGGGAGAATGCCGCTGATATTCTGGGTGTCGCTCGCGGGGAGCAGCGGTTCCATCGCCGTGCGACACGGAGCAACCGCCGGCGGCGACACCGCCAATTTCTTCAGGGATATAACAATTTGATCCACGACCTGTTCGGCCATGAGCCGGTAGGTGGTGAGTTTGCCGCCCGTCACATCCCACCATCCGGGTTCGGGATTCTTGATCTCGTGCGAGCGGGAGATGTCCGACGGCCGGCCGCCCGGGTCGGCCACCAGCGGGCGCAAACCGGCCCAGGCACTGATGACATCCGCGGTCGAGAGTCGCACCTCGGGGAAAAATTGATTCGTGATCTGGAGAATATATCCAATGTCGGCCGCCTCGGCGGTGACCTCGTCCAGCGGGCCGTTGTAATCGGTGTCCGTCGTGCCAAGGATGGTCCGCTCGCCCCAGGGGATCGCAAACAGGATGCGCTTGCCCTCCGTCATGACGACCGTTTCCGGCACTGGCAGTCGGCGCCGTTCCACCACGAGGTGGATGCCCTTGGTCACGCGGAGCTTGACCGCGCTGTGCGGCAAGCCGTCGGCCCACGGCCCGGCGGCATTGACCACGGTGCGGGCGAAAACGGCATACGTTTTCCCCGCCAACACATCCTGGATTTCGCAGTTCCAAATCGCACCCGCGGCATTGTGCTCGTGCCTGGATTGGGGTTTGGGGTTCGAGGACGACGACGAGAACGAGCCGGAGGACGAACCGGTAGCGCCTTCATCAATTCGCACCGCATCCTTGAACCGACAATAATTCACGAGCGTTGCCCCCGAGCCGGCCGCCGAGCGGAGCGTGTCGAGCGTGAGTCGGGCGTCATTGGTGAATCCATCATAGTAACGTACGGCACCAGTCAGGTTGGCGGTGCGCAGGGTGGGTACTTTGCGCATCACCTCCTCCGAGTGCAGCCACGTGGACCGACCAAGATTGCGTCCGCCACAGAGCAGATCGTAAAGCTTTACGCCGATCTGTAATTGCCAGAGGCGCCAGTCTACGTTGCCACGGTAGGTTGGGAAAATAAACGGCAAGGGCTCGACGAGGTGGGGTGCAATGTGGTGGAGGATCATTTTCTCGAGGCTCGCTTCTCGCACCAAGCCCAAGCGACCCTGCGCCAGATAGCGCAATCCGCCGTGGAGCAGCCGACTGGAACGACTGCTGGTGCCGAAGGCGAAGTCGTGTTGTTCCACCAACCCCACCTTAAGTCCGCGCATCGCCGCATCCCGGGCGATGCCAGCGCCCACGATGCCGCCCCCGATGATCAAGACCTCCAGCGGCGATTGGGTCAATGCTTGGAGGGAATCTGCCCGTTGCGGTCCCGGTTTCAAGAAGCCTTTCCCTCGTGCGTGGTCTGGAGTATTCGGCCAAGTTCCGCGAGGTTTTTCACCACCAAGTCGGGCGGCGGTTGGTGGCGGGCGGCTTCGGCGACCGTCGCTTCGCCGGAAAGGACCAGCACTCCCATGATGCCCGCGTGCTGGGCCATGACGATGTCGGTGTAGAGCCGATCGCCCACCATCACCAAATGCTCGGGCCGCAATTCGAGCTTTTGCAAAAGGCCGCGCAACATCCGTGGCGCCGGCTTGCCCAGCACGGCATCAGGGCTGCGCCCGGTGGCTTCCTTGAGGGCGGCGCAGATGGCGCCGCAGTCCACCCAGACCGTCTTTTGATCAGTCGGACAAACGCGGTCGGGATGCGAGGCGAGAAAGGGTTTGCCTTGCTGGATCCAATACGCCGCGCGGCAGAGGCGCGAGAAGCTCAGTTCCGTGTCAAACCCAATGAGGACGGCTTCCGGCTCATCTTCCGCACTCTCCGCGGTGAGGGAGAATCCGGCCGCGGAAATCTCCGTGCGCATACTGGTGGTGCCGAGCACAAACAATCGCCGGATGGCGGGCATGGTTGCCCGCAAAAACTCAATCGTCGCAGTCGTTGACGTGTAAATTTGCTCCGGCGCGGCCGCGATGCCCAAGGCGTGGAGGTGAGCCACGTAATCCGGGACGCTCTTGGACGAGTTGTTGGTCAGGAACGTGTAGCCAATGCCCAGCCCGGTGAGTTGGGTCAGAAACGGTCGGGTGCAATCGAACAGCGTGCCGCCCCGGTAAATCGTGCCGTCCATGTCGAGGGCGATATGCTGAATCAGCTGCAGCCGCTCGCGCAGGTTGCTGGCGAGCGGGGCCGACTTTTCCGTCGTGTTGTGGTGGTTATGTGCTGCGGGCATAATTCCGGTCCGTGTCAGAGGCGCGCGAGCTTTTGTTTTCGCCGCTGCGACCACGTGGAGGCTTCGCGTTCGCGTTCGCGGAGTAGAGCCGGCGAAGGCCGGCTTTAAGGAGAATTTGTCCCTCCGCAGTTGGCGGCAGGAAGTTCAGTTTGCGGGTTTGTGCGTTGACGAACTAGGTTTTCAAAAACCCCAAGATGGGTCAATCATGCGTTTGGCTTCGGGGGCGCGCTTGACCCGGCGGCCTCGGCGGCGAACCGGTAACTGGCCCCGCCCCGCCACCGTCGAGCTGGGCCCCGCAACCCGTCGTGCGTGGTTTCCTTGGTGGCGAGCGCGAGCGCCGTGCGGTGAGCAAACCCCGTCCCCGCTGTCGCCGCGGCAACCACCCCAGCAAGAAAGGTAGCGACAATGAACAGGTGGCGTTTCATTTGAATTGTTGAGCAATTTCCCGGACACATTTCCGCGCCCGACTCGGCATGAGCGGATAAGTCAAAACGGCCAAGCCGACCGCAGATACCTTCCCCTTGCAGTTGGCCTCCGTTGCAATTAGCTGCCTCGAATCATCTCAGCGGTTAGGCCCGCGCGCCGAAGCCGAGGAACCTACCACCAGAAAGTGGGGGCGCCGGAGGCTGGGTCCGTGCGCGGCAGCATGGGATATTTGAATTTTCGCCACTCAGCGTGACCATCCAGCATGTTGAGATTGCCACCCATCGGCGAAGCCTGTGTGAGGTGGGAAGTCTTGTGCGGCTTGGCCCAGCCACCCGGAATGTGCGTCCAATCGTACTTGGTTTGAGAGGCCGGGACCGGAGAATTTTGGCCGGCCAGGGAAATGGTGCAGTCAGCGATTAGCGGTCGCTCGGACGGGCTTGGCGGCGGGAGGTTCGTCGGGCCATACCTAATCGCCTGCGGCGTCAGCTTGTAATTCCAGTTGGTGGACAAAAGGCCGGGGGTATTCGGAAACGTAAAGGCGTAGCCGGTGACGCGATAACCGCTGGCGCCGGAGACCGTCCAATTCCACAGGGTATCGTTGTTTTGCTCCGGGTTGGCGGGACAATACAGCGTGCCGCGAACACAGCCGCTGGCGAGCATGTTGCGCATCAGCGGGTCCTCCGGGACATCCCAAGCCCAATAGGCGGGGCCCCCCGCCGGATAGGCAAACAATTTATCATTGCTGTCACCGGCATAAATGAAGCAAGCGACCCCGAGCTGTTTGACATTGCTCATGCATTTGATGCGAACGGCCTTCTCCTTCGCTTTGGACAGCGCCGGGAGGAGCATGGCTACCAAGATTGCAATGATCGCGATGACCACCAGCAGTTCGATCAAGGTAAATCCCGCGCGCCGGGGCTGGTTGGGTTTCATGAATTATTGAAAATAAAAGTGGCGAAGGGCCGCCTATGGTGAACCGCCGTAGTTATATGCCGGAAAGCTCACCGTCGTCAATGCAACCAAGCGCGCGCGGTTATTGACCACGCCGGGAAAAAAGACGCAGTTCTCCAGTCGGAGGTTGATCAGTAATTCGTCGAATGCTTGCTGGGCAAGGGCGCGCGCCGGTTGTGGCCCGCCGCGCGCATAGGCGGCCACGGCGGCCCATGGCGCGGGCAGTTTTATGGAGTCTGGGGTATTCCGGGTAGCCATCTTTTTCCACGGCCAGAATGACCAGCCAGGTTGTTGGCTTCGAATTATTCGGTGGTGGCCCAGTAGAGGATGCCGTCCTTTTCTCCGGTTTCGCCCACCCACACCGGGGACTGGAATCGCTCCCGGTCCGCCAGGAAGCGTTGGATACTGCGCAAGACGGGGGGGATTGTCCCAGCAATAATAATGGAATTGAGACACGAAGTTTTGGTCAGAAGGATGCCGGTTCATGGCTCTGCATTGCAGCAAAACTCGCAGGCGGCGCGAGCCGAAAAATCTTTGCGTCCCGGCCCATCGCGGACCGCTGTGGGCTCGCAGTCGACGGTGATGGAGGGCCAGAGTCGGCGAATTTTGCCATACCGGGCGACTGAACCGCCGCTGCCATAACCGAGCGGCCGAGAACCTGGCGGTAAAAACCGTTTGCGACATGGATGGAATTTCCGGTACTAAGCCGGAACGATTCGACCAGATCGACTCCGAAACACCAAACACGCGCGATTAATTTGCCGCGACGATGCGCACGGATTGACATGCATGGCCAGCGAGGATCAATCAACTTGACGCTCTAAGTTTTTATTCCCAGTCTTCGAAAATGCTTGCGAAGCTAAACTCAGCATCGCGACGCAGGCCGCTGCTCGCTTTCGGCCTGCTGCTGCTGGCGACCGCCTCCACCGTCAAATCCGCGGAACCGCTTTCGCCCGTCGAAGCCGTCATTCATCTCCACCGCCCGCTTGTGATTGGGCATCGCGGCTACAATCAAATTGCCCCTGAAAATACTTTGCCTTCTTTCCAGCTCGCCAAGGCGGCGGGCGCCGACATGGTGGAATTGGACTACTACCAGGCAAAAGACGGCCAGCTCGTCGTCATTCATGATGAGGTGTTGGACCGTACGACGGACGCGGTGACCAAGTGGGGCGAAAAAGGCGTTACCATCCAGAGCAAAACCGCCGATGAATTGTGTTCGCTGGATGCCGGGAAGTGGTTCGACAGCAAAAATGCCGGCTCACATCTGCCTACCTACGCGGGCACCCACTTGCCCACTCTGGCCGAGTCACTGGATTTGATTCAGGACGGCAACCTGACCCTGATTCATCACAAGCAAGGCGACGCGGCGACTTGTTTGAAATTGTTGCGCCAAAAAAACCTGGTGAACCGAGTGGTCGTGCAATCCTTCGACTGGAGTTACCTCAAGGACTTTCATCAACAAGCGCCGGAACAAGTGCTGGGCGCGCTGGGGCCGCTGGACCAGCGCGCGGGCAATAAACTGAGCGAAGCCGAGAAGACATTGGACAAAGCCTGGGTGGATGAAGTCCGAAAAAGCGGGGCGCAGCTGGTGGTCTGGAATCGCCAAATTACGCGGGTGGCGGTGGACTATGCGCACCAGCAAGGGATGAAAGTCTGGGTTTATACCATCAATGATCCCGGCATGGCGAACGCAGTGCTGGAACTTGGAGCGGACGGCATCATCACCGACAACCCCGCCCGGATCTGGCGGGCGATGGCAATTCGGAACACGCCGAGCGCCGATCCGCGTTAGCGTTAGTTTAGGAGGTGGTCGCGGACGTAACGACTGCCCAACTGCCGACGCCCGGGCTTCCAGTTTCGAACAGCCGCGTCCAAAATCACCGCGTCCAAAATCAGTTGGCTTTGGCTGGCCAAGGCAAATGATGCTTGGGCCGCCGGTGGTAGTTGTTGAATAGGTTTTGGAGCCCGAACGCACCGACGGAAAGAACCGGGCGTATTGAATCCGCTAAAGTCGGTGGCTGCAATCGCAGTTGAGAATTTCGAACCGCCGCTCAACTCCCATCACCGATTTAGTGCCTTGGCAACCGCGGTCTTTATCTTCTCCAGCCCGGCCTGGGCAATTTCCAAAGCATCCATTTCCCAATATTTCCGATGGAACAACTCGAGCGATAATACGGTTTGACCGCCGTTCTCATGCAGGGCGCGCAGAATGTCCGTCACCGGGGCCACGCCATCTCCGGGATAGACGCGATAACTGTCGTCGATTTTTTCCCGCGGCGGGTCGGCGGGGTAATCGTTCATGTGCAGGACGTGGATCGCGTTCTTACTCAGCAGCCGCAAGCCTGAAGCCTCCGAGCCGCCTTTGTAGAGATGGTAAATGTCCGCCACCACGCACGCCTTGGGGTGGCCGGTCTCAATGGCCACGCACGCACATTCGCCGAGCCGGCTGAGATTTTTCGAAAAGCCCCAGAGTTCCAGCTGTGGAACGACGCCAATCTGATCCCCGGCCGCCAACAAGACACGGTATCGTTCCGCTGCTTTCGCCAAATCCAATCGGGGCAGGTCCGTCGCTCCGGAGGGCGGCGCGGCCAGGCGTTTGCCGCCGACCTGCGCGACCAGGTCCATTTCGAATTTGGCCCGCTCCAGGCCCTGCGCCCGCTTGGCGTCGTCGTCCACGATCCATTGGGGAAAGCCAATGGCGCTCTCCACCGTGAGCCCGAGGTCGGCGATCCGTTGTTTCAAATCCGGCAACGAGCCGCCCTCCTTCTGGTATTTTTCGATGGCCTCGATCCAAGGCTCGATGGCTTGATAACCCGCTCTGGCGGTCACTTCAATTTCTTTGACGATGCCCAGTTTCTGACCGCGGATGGTAGCGGTATTCAAACAAAATCGAAAACCACCGCTCGCACGGGCCTCGGTCGGCCTGGATTCCGCCGCCTGGGCGGTCGGATAGGGGGTCGCCAAGGCGACGCCGATCAATCCTCCAGCTTGCGCGACGGCCTGGCGCCGGGAAATTTTATGGGCGGTGATGGACATAGGTTTGTTCAGGTTCAGTTATTCGGTTTTGATTTCAACGGCAGTTGCCTGCCTGCCTGGGCGACAGCTCGGACGTTTCCCGCGGCCACTCCGGAGCGGCCGTCCGGCTTCAGTGCCGGACCGCGATCGCGCCGGTCGTCATTCATATATGGTTTCTCCGGCTTTGGCCACTCTTCACCACAATGATAAATTCGGGCTGGGGCGCAGAGGACGCCTTGCTGCACTCCGCTGGCTTCCGCCACTAGACCGTTAAAATTCGCGCGGGGCGGCGGAGATTTTTTTGCCTCGAGAATAGCCTCCCGAGCCTGAACTCAAACTCTGGCGTGGCAATATATATCCGCCACGGCGGTGGCCGCACCGCAGGCGCCGCGAGCGAAGTCGCGCCCAACGGGAGTCGGATCCGGATTTACGTCGCCCGCGCGCGGGGGTCGCTGTCCACGCGTGCGATCGGCGGCGATGGCGTGATGTGATTGCGGATTGCTCCATCGTCGGTTCAACGCCTGCAGGATGACTCCCTTTCGCCACGAATTTTTCCGGGAAATAATTTCCGCCAGTCTTGCCTCCGCATTTGACACAGCGCAGCGCGCCCGACTACTCTGCGCCGAGCTTCCACGCGCAAACTTCGTGGGGCATCAAATATTGTGGCCGAGAAAGACGATTATCTGGTAGACATGCTGACGGACCTGGGCTTCGTAACCACGGAGCAGGTGACGCAGGCGCAGCAGGAAGCGCAATCCGCCGGCGTGGGCGTGGTGGATTTCATGGTCGCCAACAAATTGGTGCGCCCGGAAGATGTGACGCAGGCCAAGGCGGCGCATTTCGGCGCCGAGGTGGTCCAGCTCTCCGGGATGAAAATCGAGGACGATGTGATCGCCGCCATCCCGCGCCACATCGCCAAGAAATACCGCGTCGTCCCAGTTTATAAGCATGAGGGCAACCTCACCGTGGCCATTGCCGACCCCTCGGATCTGGCCACGATCGATTCGCTGACGCATTTGTTGCATACGGAGATTATCTTGCAGGTGGCGTCCGAGCCCGACATTGAGGCCGCCTTGGGCAAATACTACGGCGGCCGCGGCGACTCGGTGGTGGATCACATGATCCAGGAGATCACCAAGGGTGAAGTCGAGATCGCCATGCCGCTCGGGGATATTGCCACGGGCGGGGACGCCGCCACCGTGGAGGGCGATGCGCCGCTGATCCGGTTGGTGAACCAAATCATCAGTGACGCGTTCAAGATGCGCGCATCGGATATTCACCTCGAACCCCTCGCCAAGCGATTTCGTTTGCGCTACCGCATTGACGGGATGATGCACGAGATGAAAAGCCCGCCCAAGCGGCTGCAGCCATCAATCATTGCGCGGTTGAAAATTCAATCGAACATGTCCATCGCGGAACACCGGATTCCGCAGGACGGCCGCATCCAGACCAGCGTGAGCGCCAACAAACTTATTGATTTGCGCGTATCGTGTCTGCCGACGAATCATGGTGAGTCCATCGTCATGCGGATTTTGGACAAGGAAGGCTTGCGCGTCGGCCTGGCGGAACTGGGCTTCTTGTCGGATGACCAACAGGTGATTGAAAAGCTGATCAGTCTGCCGGACGGACTGTTTCTCGTCACTGGGCCCACCGGCTCCGGCAAAACGACAACGCTTTATTCGTGCCTGCATTTCATCAACCGGCCGGACCGCAAGATCATCACCGTCGAGGATCCGGTGGAATACGTGCTGGCCGGGATCAATCAGGTGCAGGTCAGCGAGGCGGTGGGTCTGACGTTTTCCGGAGCGTTGCGGGCGATTCTGCGGCAGGCGCCCAACATCATCATGATCGGGGAAATTCGGGACATGGAGACGGCATCCATTGCCATCAATGCGTCCCTGACGGGTCACCTGGTTTTCTCCACCTTGCATACGAACGATGCGCCGGGGGCGGTGACGCGCTTGATTGACATCGGCGTGAAGCCGTTACTCGTGGCCTCGTCCACCCGGGCGTTGCTGGCGCAGCGGCTGGTGCGGAAAATTTGCAAAAAGTGCGGCGCCGTGTGGGTACCGCCCGACGCGGAACTCAAAGCGTTGGGCATTGATCCGGCGACCACCCCGGAAGCGACGTACCGGAAGGGCAAGGGTTGCGATAATTGTTCGAACACCGGTTGCCGCGGGCGGATGGGCATTTTCGAAGTGTTTGTCATTGATGATGATGCCCGGAAGTTGATTTATGACAAGGTGCCGACTTCCGTCCTGCGGGCGCGGGCGCGCGAGATGGGCATGCGCACCTTGCGCGAGGACGGCGTGCGGAAAGTCCTCGCCGGGATGACCACGCCCGATGAAGTAATTCGCGCGACCGTGGGTGACGAAAACTAAGTGACTTTGACCAATCAAGAGAACCGGAGATTTTAAGCATGGCATATTCGATGTCCGATTTGTTGCAGTTGGTGGTGTCGGAAGGCGCTTCCGATCTCCATGTCCGGGTGGGGGTGCCGCCCACGATTCGGGTGCATGGCATTCTGCATCGCGTGGAAGGTCCGCTGTGCCGTCCGGAAGACGCCGAGGAGTTGATGCGCAGCATCACCTCCGAGGATCACATCCAGCATGTGCGCGAGCGGGGCGGGGCAGATTTCGGTTTCGCCTTTGGCGAGTTGGCGCGATTTCGCGTGAGCGTGTTCAAGGAAAAGGGAAATTTCGCCATGGTGTTGCGGCAAATTCCCAACAAGCTGCTCACCATGGAGCAGATCGGGATTCCGCCCTCCGCGAAAGAGCTGCTCTACAAACCCCGCGGTCTGGTCTTGGTGACGGGGCCAACGGGTTCCGGCAAGACGACGACGCTGGCTTCGATGATCAACATCATCAACGAGGAGCGGGACGACGCGCACATTATTACGATCGAGGACCCGATCGAATATTACCATAAGCACAAGAAGTCCCTGGTGACCCAGCGCGAAATCGGCGTGGACGTGCCCAATTTCGCCGAGGGTTTGCGGCGGGCCTTGCGGCAGGACCCGGACGTGGTGCTGGTCGGCGAAATGCG
>JANXWY010000174.1 GCA_025350905.1 Verrucomicrobiota bacterium | reverse complement strand
GTGACTCGAAAGGACCCGTGACCCGTCGTTTCCCTCGCACCCGTGGAAGGGGGAGAGGGCCGGGGTGAGGGGGAAAAGCCGCACGGTCATTGACCAACGCCACGTTCCGCATCCCCACGCAACCCCTCGCCCTGACCCGCTCCCCTTCCGAAGGGGAGCGGGAAGCGGACTCCGAAATGTAGTTTATCCCACGCACTTGGCAGTAGCTGGAACGCTGCGGTCGCCGAGGAGCCGCCTCGCGCGATGAGCCAGCCACCGAGGAGCAAACCAGTTCCTCGTCGTTGCGGGCAAAGACATAGCGATTCACAAAAGTCGGTGGCACCCACGCCAGCCTTGTTGTCCCCAAAACGGAGGGGAGGTGAGCAGGTGGACTCAGCTCATCCAGGGCTTGGACCGGATGGCGGTTCACGGAGTAGGCAGAATGGATGGTTCGGGAAACAAAACCATCAGGCTATCGGCGAACAAACTCATGCCGCGGGCGTCGGGGTGGTTGATGGAATTCAACATCAGCGTCGAGTACGGAATGCCTTGCCGCCACAGCCGGCCGTAACGCAACGCAGCGTCGGCCAACGCCAACTGGTTTTGAGTCGTGAACTGCCGTAGCCCTTTCACATAGGCCCGTGGGTCGTCGTCAATCTCCCGCTCCTGGCTCAGGCCCATCCAATCTGGCCGGACATAATGGGGCGTGAGGATGATCCACTCCGCGCCGATGCCTTTGAAATCCACCAGGTGTTTTCCGTAGTACTGCGCCACTTTTTCCTCGTTCATCCACGCGTCATTGACGAATTCCGACACGATGAGATCGGGCTTTGCGGCAAGTACCTTTTCGGCGTAGTTGTGTTCGCTGCCGGGCGGTTCGGCGAGATAGCTCGAGGTATTGCGCCCGCCCCACGCCTCGGTGATCAGTTCGATTTGGGCCCGGGGAAAGCGCCCGCGCAGTCGCGCGACGAATTGATCCTGCCACCGCTCGTGCTCCCAATCCGGCACGAAAGTGCCGACTGTCACGCTGTCGCCCCACGCCAGAATCCGGAGCGGCTGGCCCGCGCGTAGTTTCGCCATAGTGCGCGGTGCAAATTTTTCGGCGGGCGACGGCTTCTCGCGGGGCGGCTCGGGGAAGGAGCGTTCGAGAATGGGAAAAAGGTGCGCCGGTTCAATTTTAGCAACGCGACCGGGCAGATAGACGTTGGCCAACCGCTGCTCGCCTTCCGCGATCGGCGGCGGAACCGGCGCGGCGGCTTTCGCTTCCCCAGTTCGGATTACGATGTGCCCATCACGAGTGAACACGATTGAATCCAGCCGCAGCAATCCGTGCCGGTAGCTGGCGAACACCGGCTGTCCGTCTTTGAGTACGCCGTTCGTCAACCGGCCAATCGTGGCCCACGCGAGGTCCGCCTCGTAATCGGTTCCCCGGGTCAACCGGGCCGCGTCGGGTTCGGGTCCGGTTCGCAGTTCCAGACTTTCCGGTTCGAGTAATTGGGGCGTGGTACATTCCTGCGCCCGCACGGCCCCCAAGGCGGCGCCCTTCACCCAACCGCCGGCCTTCGGATTGAAGACCGGCAGCGCGGCGAACTTCTCCGCGTTCACAGAGCGCAACCCTGGTGGCGTCACCGCCAGCGCGGCGGTGATGGGATGACCGTTCGAATTGTGCGCGGTGACTTTGATCTGCCAGTCGCCCGTCAACGTGAGGAGGGCGGGTTCAGCGGCGGTCGCCGCGAGGGCAACGCTCAGACCGGCGAAGAGTATGAGCAAGCCGGGCAGGGCAATGGCGCCGTAGCCGCGCGCCAGTGGAAACGGTGAAAGCATGACGCAGTGTCGCGAGGCAGGGACCTCACCGCAAGCTCTGGACAATCGATCTGTTCGGTGGGGTTCCGCGACGGCCTGCGCCACGGGTCCGGCGCGGATCGATTCCTTGGTTGGCCATCGAGGTTGGGTTTCCCCGGCGGGCGGTCTGGCGCGTCGGGAAGCCGGAACAGGCCGGTAGGCGACTGGAGTCCCGCGCCATTCCACTTGGCTTTCGTTCGCGTTTCCTGATACTCCCGCGCATGGATGCTGTTCTAAACTATCTTGCGCTGCACGAAGCCCGCTTCGTGGACGAGCTCTGCCACTACGTCCGCTTCCCCAGCGTGTCCGCCCAACCGGAACACCGTTCCGATCTTCAATCGTGCGCCGAGTGGTTGGTGAAACATTGCCAGGACATCGGCCTCTCGGCGCGCCTCTGCCCAACCGACGGCAACCCGATTGTGGTCGCCAAAACGCCGCGCCCGAAAGGGAAGCGCCGCCGCCGGCATTTTCTGGTGTATGGCCATTACGACGTGCAGCCGCCCGAGCCGTTCGAGCTGTGGCGCACGCCGCCGTTCGAGCCGACCATTCGCGGTCGCTCACTGTTCGCGCGCGGCGCGAGCGACAACAAAGGCCAGAACCTCGCCCATCTGAAAGCCGTCGAGGCTTACTTGAAGACGGGGACCGAACTGCCGTGCGACCTCACTTTTGTCATCGAAGGCGAAGAGGAAGTCGGCAGCCAGAACCTCGACAAATTTTTACAGCGGCAGCGGGCGGAGTTGCGGTGCGACGCCGTCGTGATTTCGGACACCGGGATTCCCAGCCCGAAGCATCCTGCGCTCACATACGCCCTGCGCGGCATCGCGGCCTTTGAAATCATCCTGCGCGGTCCTTCGCGCGATCTGCACTCCGGCTGCTTCGGCGGCTCGCTGGAA
>JANXWY010000138.1 GCA_025350905.1 Verrucomicrobiota bacterium | reverse complement strand
CAAGTTGCCGCCGAACAAGCCGAGGATGGCGCGGTCGGTCTGTTGCCGGAAGCGGCGCGCGGTTTCTGCCAGCAGGCGATCGCCGTCCGGCCCCGCGATCGTCGGCCCCGGCGGCGTGGCAAAGGCCGTCCACATGCAATCTTCGAACGCCTCGGCGACCCGAGCGGGATCATCGTTCTCCAGCAGGGGGAAATGCGTCTGCTCGAAATAAATCACGCCGTCGGGCATCCTCCCCAACACCCGGTCGGTCGGCGAGCGCAATTGCCATTCGCCGGACGCGCGCAGCGGCAAGGCCCAGACGGGCATCAGGCACGGCGTGCCGTCGGGTAGCGTCCACTCGCGCCACCATTTGTCCTCGAGCGCGAAGGCGCGGCCCAGCTCGATGGTGTCCACATGAAACCGATCCAGCACGTCTTCATCCACGATGGCGAGCTGCTGGATGGGGTCATAGACACGGATGGGTTTTTTCGGCAGGCCCAGAAAATCACGTAACCGCGCGTAAGCCATGGCCATGATGCCGGACGAGCGATGGCCGGAGAGATCAACCGGCACGCGGTCAGGGACCTGGTGGTTCAGCGTGGCGAGGACGCGTGCTTGTGAGGTCATTGGCTCCGGATGCTTGGGTTACGCGCGAAATGGGTCGATCGAAAATCAGTTCGGGCGGTTCCGGTCTGACCATCGTTACGTCCGGCGCCCAAGTCTCCGGCGCCATTAGAAATCCGCTCCTCGGCTGAGCGCAAGCGTTTTTCCGGCGGTCGGAGTTGCATGAATCTGCGGCTGCTACCGTCCCAAGGCTCAGGCGAGGCGCTAACGTTTGAGTTTTTGCCCAGCACGATCCGCGGGCGGCATCAATTGATTCAACGCCTGAACGAAATGCTACGCGTGCATCATATCCCGGGTGGCGGGCCTTGAGGGTGGCTGGTTTGCGATCCGAGCGCATAGTACATCTCACCACGGCTAAGCGCTTTCCCTCCCCGGCGAAGCGAGCGCGGTCAAGGCGGAAGTCCGACGTGAGGCGGACGAGCGGAGGACGCGACCTTGACGGCGCGAGCGGGCCATACAATTGCAGACGCAAGGCAAGCTGTCTCGGTGATTTGATCGTATTGGGTGTGAGACAAAATTCTTCCAATGCAGTCTTCCGGCTGGTTTTTTTGGGATGCGCATGCCTAGTTAGCTAGGCATATATGAACCAATCCGACAAAACTCATCTGCTGGAACAAATCGCGGCCATCCCCGCCATGGAGCGGGGAAAACTCTCCCCCCATTCCTCGGGCCGGCATCAGAAGCTGCAATCCTGGCAGGCCGGCCGGAATCACACCCGCCATGTCGCGGCGGAGGAACTGCGCGGCGGCCAAATGGGAACCGTGCAACTGCTCCGCCTGGATAAATGGGGCAACCAATACGCCAGGGATGAAATGGCGTCGGACAAACTTACGGAGGCACTACTCGGGTTTCTGCTGGGGCAGCTCCCCGAAAAATTCAAGTCAAGGGCGGAGTAATTCCTAGTTTCGTAGCCACTCGCAACGTCATGGGATGTTCCCGTCAAACATATCGACTTGCTAGGTTGGAAGTCAGGGAGCGGAAGGCTGTGGTAGGATGACAGCCGACTGAGTTCGGAAATCGAACCCTCGTGAATAATCAGTTGATCCCAATTCTGTTCACCACGATGCGGGATCGCGGTGTCCGGACACAGTAGAAGCGACAGGGGACCAAAACACCCGCCGAAGAGCGGGCGCCAGCTTGGCAGCCAGCGCCCGGCTCCCTTCAATTATCGAAGCCGTACGCTAGACGTTAATCCGGATGCTGATCGCCGTGACCATTACCGTGACCGTCGTGTGGTGAGGTTTGGCAGGCGTTTAACTGAGTGCCATGCTCCTGAGTGCCGGTGACCAACGGCTCGATAAGGATTGGCATCGCCACGTGGCAGAACTGGTTGGCGATCAGGGTCGCATCTCTGGCGATCCCCAGCACCGTGCCGAAGTCGGGGTCTTCTCCGAACAGTGCAATTCCGATCGACGAGTCGGTGAACTGGTTGTCAACCATCCGGTCTCCGGAATCCGTGGAGACGATCCCATACCCGGGACCCTCGAACGTGTTGTTCACGAACTGGCTGTCTTTTCCAAACTGGGTAAACAGCCCAACTTGGTTGTTCCGAAAGCCGTTGTCCTTGAACCGTACTGGCAGCCCCGGACTGCTAATTTCGAGGCCGAGCGAGAAATTCAAGCCGGCTCCTGTGTAAATGTAGTCGGTGATCGTATTGTTGCTGATCTCACCGGTCACACCATTCCGGGCATTGATTCCGGTCTGCACTTCTGCGTCGGTCGGACCCGATCCCGCGATCGTGTTTCCCTGGATGCGGAAATGGAGTCGAACATCATTTTCAACGGCATCATCAGCGGTGATTACGATCGCAACGCCATTATCCTCGAAGTGGTTGCCGAGCACTCGGATCTCTTGCGGAGGCCGGCCAAGATAAGGGAAGTTGCCAGCGCCGAACCCGACGCCACCGACTCCCGTTGCAAGGCGAAATCCTTTGACGAGGCAATGCTCCAGGCGGCCACTCGACCCGTGGAAAACGACGCCACCCAACCCCGGGTTATCCGGTCCCAGTTGTTTGCCGTCTAGGGTAAGCCCTCGCACGGTGACCTCGTCGCAGTGGGCGATTGCTAGGAGCGCCTGCACGTTCGGATCCCCGTACGGGGTTAATGTAGCCGACAGCTTGGGCCGAGCCTGGAGGACCGCTCCGGGTGATCCGATAAGTTTCAGGTTCTTGCTGGCAATCACAACCTGCTCGGTGTAGGTGCCGGCTGCGATCCGGATTTCGTCGCCGGATGCGGCCGCATCGACGGCGCCCTGGATGGTCTGGTAATCAGCCGGCACGTGGAGCACGGCGGCACTACAGGTGACTGCCGAGGCCAGGAGCAAGGCGAGGCCTGCCCAGGCGCTTCTTGATCGGAGGTTTATGAACTTCATCATATGTTTACTTTCCTTTTTGGCCGGTTACCGCGAACGTCTGCAGGGCAGGTCGGTTCCGGTTGTCCGGCTGGGTTTGACCATTGCACCTCGTCAGAAATGGTCCCTGATTGGACCTCCGACTCAGGCCGAGTTTCGTTCACTTTGGAAGGGCAGTGCGCCCCTTCTTTAGTAAATGCGGCATTTTGCGATGGGAACAATCAGTCGAACGCGAATTTCTTTCCCTGCGCGGCGAAAGTCGATTCACCTGAACGAGCCTATTGCCGGAGTGTTTCAAACCACGCCAGAACGCCTTGAAGACTCGGAGCCCAACAAGCGTCGTGGTCGAACGGTGGCAGGGCGCCCGGGTCTACGAGGCTCACACAGCAGGCGCCACGATTCGTGAAACTCTGGTAGGCGACCTCCGCGTTGGCAAAGACGACAAGAGGGTCGCTTTGGCAATGGAACATTTTCACCGGCGCCTTGGGCGTCCAGGGATACGTGTTGTTATCGAGTAATGCTTGACGGAACGGGTTGTTGACGTTCGTGCGGAAGTCCGCCTGGTAGTCGGGCCGCAAGATGGCGATGGGGTCAGCGGGCAGGGCGGCGGCGAGTTGAGCATCCGTATGAGTCCCGTCCAGCAACGGCGGCAGCGTGCTCCGATAGGGCGTCGCGAGGAGTTCCTCCAATGTGTCCGCGAGTTGGTAGATCGGTAAACAGGCCGCCAGAAGCAAGGCAAAAGGCACTGGGTCGGGATAGGAATTGGTCAGCATGGATTCGACCGTGACGCCGCCGAGGTCATAAGGGCCGGCGCAGGGTGCCGAGGCGGTGACGGTGAACTCGTTGGTGTGGAAGGCTTCGAGTTCGCGGTGCGCGGACATGGTCACGTGCCCACCCTGGGAAAAGCCGGTCAGGAAGAGTTGTCCATTCAGGGTGACATTATTGCTGGCGCAAAGTGCCTTTCCCGCCCGCAACGCGTCCACGACGCTGGTGGCCTCGCTCTTCGCGTGGAAATAGGCTTGGTAGCCGGGCGAGCCTCCGAGCCCCAGATAGTCTGGCACCACCACGGCATAACCGTATGAGGCCAACACGACAGCCCAAATGTCTCCGGAGGTGGGTTGCGAAGGCGCGTCACTCTTCAGCACTAATGTCCCGTGCTGCTCGCTGACCAGCGGCAGCGGCCCGTTCGCGCCCCTGGGCAGAATCAAAAGCGCGGAGTTGGTGATGGGCAGACCATATGGATCGACCGTTACATACGTGAACGGGCGATCAGCTGTCCCAAATCTTGGGTGAGCAAAATTGGAAATGCCCCAATTCGTAAAAGCGGTATTCAGAGCGTTGGTATCGAACTGGCCGCGCAAATAGCTGGTGAGGAGCTTGCCGCGGTTGGGAGTGGCCACCGGCTGGGCGAGCACGCGATAGTATCTGGCTGCGGGAAGGCTGCGCGGCGCATCCCCCCAATGGGTGTACGGCCAGGGCCAGCGGTACCTCATCGCCCCATTGCGCCAAACACCACTCGTGAGTGATTCGCGGACCTGAACGGTGTAGGCAAAACCCGGGCCCGGGTCGGTCCACGAGACGCTAACGCCGTTGGTTGTCGAGGTAATTGAGGTGAGTTCGACCGGGGCTTGCGCCTGCGCAGCGTTGGACAAGAGGCCCATCAACAGGCAGATCAGCAGGCTCTTCGGTTTGGTGAAAGCCGGCATCGGTAAGGTTTCAGTCAATGTCTTCATAGTTCGTTTCATTTGGAAGGGCAGTGCGAGCCTTCTCTAGTAAATGCGGCATTTCGCGATGGGAACAATCACGGGGTAGGAATAATTTTTCTGCCAATGAGAGCAAGACACGGAGGGCCGTTCGTATCCTTGGCGAATGGAGCGCCAAGCAAGGATTATCATCCACGGTGAATCCTCTCGCCGGTTGCTCAGGATTCGGGTGGGCCGTTCGCCGGGTGAAATGAAAACGGCGGACAGCTGCAGCCGGCCCGGAGTTTGGCTAATAGCCCGCTAATAAAGTAGGAGACGACGTAAGGAGTCTCTAACCCACCCTTCAGAAACCGAAAAGATTTGAGCCTCATCACCTCGTCTCCTACAAGGAAAAGAGATTCCTAACGGGCTGCTAAGACCTCAGGTGTGAGTATCAACCTTTCGCTGGTCCGTGGGTCTCCCGGATTGCCTGATAAAGCCAGGTCTTCGAATACGTCCACCAGCGCACGGCAGTCGGTTCCGAAATGCCCAGGACCTGGCCGGCCTCCTTCAGGCCCAGGCCCGCGAAGTATCGCAGCTTCACCAGTTCAGCCTTCTGCGGCGCATGCCGGCTGAAGCGTTCCAGGGCATCATTCACGGCTAGAAGCTCGTCGTCCTTCATCGGCGCGGCGATCTCCATCTCATCAATATCAAGTCGTTCCTGGCCGCCGCCGTGCCGGACCGCCTGTTTGCTTCGGGCCCGGTCAATCAAGATGCGCCGCATGGCTTCCGCCGCGGCACAAAAGAAGTGGGTCCGGTTTTCCCAAGTGGGTTGCTCATCACCGCCCAGACGCAGCCAGGCTTCGTGAACGAGCGCGGTGGGTTGAAGCGTTTGGGTGGCGGATTCCCGGGCCATCTTTCGCGCGGCGAGCTGGCGCAGTTCATTGTAAACCAAAGGCAACAAGTCATCCTGCGCCTTTGCATCGCCGACTTGGGCGGCATTAAGGATGCGCGTAAACTCGCTCATTCGGGGTCGGCCAATGGTCAGTGGTTGTGGCGTTCGGTGCGGATGAGTTCATCAATTTCGGTCAGCGATGGTGCATGCCAGAAGCGGATCGGCAGGCCATCTGGTCGGAAGACGCCCGCGGCTAGCGTGGTGCCGTCGGCGGAGAACAGCGGGAAATCGAAAGCGCGTCCTCTTTCAAAGAAGCTGTACATTTCTTGACCGGTCTCCGCGTTCCAAAGGCGCACGGTGCCATCATCGCTGGTCGAGACAACGGTCTTGCTATCGGGCGAAAAGGTCAGGTTGAAGTCCATCTGCCGGTGACCGCGGAGATCCTTCCGCACGGGCGGGTCGGTACGAAGATCCCAAAGCGTGATTCTAACCAGGAGTTTGGTGCTGTCAGGTGAGAAATCAATTCGTCGTCCAGCGCCGCCCAAACGGGCACGCCAGGTTTTTGTCGGCACATCCAGGATGAGCGTGTGCTCGCCAGAACCAGTATCCGTGGCGACGGCCAGAAGTTTCCCATTGGGCGAGAACCCCATTTCGCGCGCCTGCTGCGACAGGTTATTGGTGAAGACAAGGCGTCCCGTTTGGGAATCCCACCAGCATAGTTGAAGGTCGCGCCATTGCTTCGTTTCTTGGTCCCACTGGCCGGAAGCACCCACAAGCGTGGCGCCATCTGGGGAAACCGCCAGGCTCGTAACCGGAGAGGATAGGAGGTTGGATTGAATCAACTGTCCCGTGGCGAAATCCCACCAGCGGAGTTCTTTGTCCGCACCGCACGTGATGAGCGTTTTGCCATCTGGAGTTCCGATCAGAGCAATGATGCGGTCAGCATGAGCTTGGAGTAGACGCGGGAATTGGGTCGGCACCAGGGGCCAGGAGGCGACCGCGCCATTGGTGAATCCCGCAAAGATGCAGCTCGGTCGGTTGCTGGAGATCAACATTGTGTCAGCACAAATGTCGCCGAGGGACTCCAAACCTGGTGGGGGGGTCAAAACGTGCCTATCGGACCCGCTCCAGTATACGCCATGCAAAGGGTCGCTAACCGCGAGGACCTCATTGCCGTCACGCGAGAGCCACAGCGGAAACCATTGTTGGCCTCGATCCGGGAGTTGCGCCGGGCCGTCCAGCTTCCAAATCTTGATCCGGTCAACCTTTGGGTTGATGCCTGTGCTGAACACCGTTTGACCATCGCGGCCCCAGACCACCGCCCAGGGCTCGCTCAAGTGACCGAGGAATCTCCGGACCTCGGTGAGTCCCTCGACGTCCCAAATGCGAATGGTGCCATCGGCCGAGCACGTCGCAATCGAACGACTATCCGGCGACCAGGCGACGCCATGGATCTTGGCTTGGTGACCAACTAATTTGCCGCCGTCCAGCCGGGCCCCAGTCATTGCATCCCACACGATGATTGGGATTTCACTTCGCTGGCTATCCAGGT
>JANXWY010000106.1 GCA_025350905.1 Verrucomicrobiota bacterium | reverse complement strand
GTCATCCGTGCGCGAAACCGTGCAACGTAAAGTGGATGAAATGGGCACGCGCCTGGAATCCTTCCCGCACAAACGATTGCAAGGCCGGGCGGAATGCAAACTCCGCGTGGGTGATTATCGAGTGCTCTAAGAATTTGACGTGAAGCTCGGTCGCATCCATCTCCATTACGTCGGCAACCGCCGCGAAATTTACAAGCGGAGTTGAGACGCGCTGCGGAGCGGCAAAATCGTTCTCCCGCTTTTTCCTACATTGCGATCCATCTCCAGATTTCTTCCCTTTACGGTAGCCAAGGTGACTACTGTCGGGGGTGAATTCTCGGTAATGCTGGAGATGATTCTACTCTCACTGTTTCAGGCTGGGCAGACTTTTGAGGCCTTGCTGAAGAGAGCTCGCCGCTTTTTTCAGGCCGGGCGCATACTGGTCCGCCAGGGTCGTGACGAGCTGTTTCTGTGAGGCGGTGAGGCCGGCATTCTGGGCCACGTTCTGGAGGGGAAGGATGGCGGCGGTAAGGTTGCCCTGGCGTAATGCGTTCACCACTCCGGCGACATCGCCTTGCGCGCCGTCGAGCGAGGAGAAGTTTTTCTGCACTACAAAGGCCGAGGTCAGGTTGCCCACTTCCTTGGCCAGTTGCTGCTGCTGCGGGGTGAGGTTGGTGGCCGCTTGCGCCACCTGGAAAACCTGGCCGAGGGCGCTGGAATCCTTGCCGTCCGTGAGGGATTGCAATGCGCCGTCCAATTGCGACTTGAGGGCGTCGTTGACGCCGAGGGACTGACTGAGCGATTTCACCTTGCCTGCAAGATCGCTGCCAATGCTCCCCAGTAATTTGTCCGACTGCGCCGCCGCGGCTTGCGCGAACTGCGTGGAAATATCTGTGACGGCGGTCTTGACCGCCGAAGTCGTGCTTGGGGCTGGAACTGGGGCTGGGGGCTCCGTCGGCGGTTTGGCGGGAGCGGGAGTCTCGGTGACTGATTTGGCTGGCACCGTGGCCTCGACCACGGATTTGGCTGGGGGAGTGGCCGGGTTGGCGTCCGCCGGCGGGGTCTTGGATTCACCGCAGCCGCAGAGGCAGAGGGCAGTGCCGGCGAGCAAGAGCAAGTGTGGGATGGCGTTTTTCATGCAGTGAAAAGGGTAGGGGACGGGCCGGTTTTGACAAGCCGGATCAGCCCGCCCCGGCCGCTAAAAATTTTCGGAAAGCAATCGCCCGTTGCGACTGTTCCTGGCCGAAAGCTCCTGTCGCGATGGACGGCTCACGCTCCGCGGAGCGCTCTCAGCTGTGAACAGCCAGTTGGATCAACCACGAAATACACCAAAGACACGAAATCAAGGACGGGAAGAATTCCACCCCCTACGAATTCAAAAACTCCCTATCGCGCTCAATTTTTAGCAACGGCCGGTTGCCGAATCCGTCGGTCCGCCTTGGTGCTTCGTTCGTGAATTTCATGTGCTTTGCGGTTCAAAAGGATTGTTCCGGCGGTGCGGGACGCGAGCCAAAACCAGACGGTCAAGACTTCTACCGCGCCCAATTTTCGTCGGGCCCAAAACCCTTCGTCGCGATTACCGTCGCCGTCGGCCCCCGCCGAATTTCGATCGCGAGTGGGAAGAGGGAATCTGCGGCCGCGCCGGTTGAGCCTTGGAATTGTGGCCCCGACCTTGCGGCCGGGCGGTCGCCGATTTGAAGTGACGCGGCGGAGATTGCGGGCGCGCTTGCGGATGCGGTGGGCGACGGTTCTGCGATTGTGGGGTCAACCGTTCTGGCGATCGTTGCGGCGCGCCTTGCGGTCGGCGCGCGTGGTCGTCCGGTTCTTTTCGTCCTTCGCGAGCCAGCTGAAAATCCACCTGCTTCTTGCCGCTGTCCACCTTTGCCACTTGCACGGTTAATTGGTCGCCGAGGCGGATTACGCGGCGGGTGCGGCGGCCGACGAGCTGGTTGCGCGTCACGTCAAACACGTAAAAATCATCCTCCACCGTGGACAAGGGTACGAGGCCGCTCATCGCGAGCCCCGGCACGTCCACGAAGAAACCGAAGTTCCGCACATCGGTCACAAGCGCCGCATAAGGTTGTGGCAGGCCCGAGGCGAGTTGGGCTTTCAGGAACGCGAAGAGTTTCAAGTCCTTGCTGTCGCGCTCGGCGTCGGCGGAGTTGCGTTCGGTCACGGAAATGTGCTCCGCCGTTTCCTTGAGGGCGGCGCTCGGGGCCGCGACCTTGTCGAACACCGCGCGATGCACGATCAGATCGGCATAGCGGCGGATGGGCGAGGTGAAGTGCGTGTATTTTTTCTTCGCGAGCCCGTAGTGCCCCAGGGGCTCGACGGCGTAGCGGGCGCGCATGAGCGATTTGAGAAAGCCAATCTTCAGGGCCTGGCCGATCGGCAGAGTGCCGAGCCGATGCAACAACTTCTGGACCTCGGGCGGATGGCTCAGATTGCCGCACGGCACGTTGTGGCTCAACACGTCCTGACGATATTCCTGCAACCGCCGTTCGTCCGGAACTTCATGCACGCGATAAACCGCGGGTTTGCCCAGGCCCATCAACCGCGCCGCCACCGCTTCGTTCGCGAGCAACATGCACTCCTCGATCAACTGGTGCGACACGTCGTTCACGGTCTTCTCGATGCGCAAAATGCGCCCATGGTCATCGAGGCGGATTTTGGTTTCGGGAAAATCCAGATCGAGCGAGCCGGCTTTGAAGCGGAGGCGGCGGATGCGTTGCGCCAGTTCGTGCGCCTGATGCAGCATCTGCTCGATGGGATCGGCTGTGGGGGGGCGCTCCAGAATCGCGAGCGCTTCGCCGTAGGTGAAGCGGCGTTGCGAATGGATCACGGCGGCGTGAAACTTGGTGTTCAGCACGTGTCCGTCGGCCGCCACCAGGAATTCGACGCACTTGGTCAGCCGATCCACGTTGGGTTTGAGCGAACACAATTCATTGCTCAACGCCTCCGGGAGCATGGGGATCACGCGGTCCACGAGATAGGTCGAGTTACCGCGTTTGCGAGCCTCCGTGTCCAGCGCCGTGCCGGGTTTGACGTAGTGCGACACGTCCGCGATGTGGACCCACAGCCGCCATTGTTCCGGCGCAACGCGTTCGAGACAAATGGCGTCGTCGAAATCTTTGGCATCGTCGGGGTCAATCGTGATGACGGGGTGCGACCGGCAATCCAGCCGGCCGGCCAGGTCCCGCGCGGATACCGTCGAGCCGATGACGTCCGCTTCGTGGAGGACCGGTTTGGGGAAATGCAAGGGCAGCTCGTACTGGCGCAACACCGAGAGCATGTCCACGCCTTCCTCGTCCGGAGCGCCGAGGACTTCGATGATCTCGCCCTCGGGGTTCGCATGGCGTGATTCCCATTCGCGCAACTCGACGACCACTTTGTCGCCGATGTGTGCCGGCCGGCCCACATCGCGCGGCTCGGGCACCAGAATATCATGGGGGATGCGGGGGTCGTCAGGCGTTACGTAGAGAAACTGGCGTCCCCGGTGCATCGTCCCGACTAGCTGCGTGCGTTTCCGTTGTAAGATGCGAACCACGGTTCCCGTACTGGCTTCGTTGGCGGCGGCGCGCAATCCCTTGGAGCGAACATCACGGCGCACCAGGACCCGATCTTCGTGAAAGGCCGTACTGGTGGCGTTTTCCGGAATCGCAATTTCCTTGAGGCTGGCGTCGTCCGGTTGGAGGAAGCCTTTGCCCGCGCGGTTCATGCGGATGCGGCCGGGGATCAGATCCGCCTCGCGCGGTTGGATATAACGATTGCCTTTGATGCGCGCGACCTGACCGGCTTGTTCGAGTTGGCGCAGCATGGCCTGCAGTTCCTGCTGGCGATGGGGTGGGAGGGTCAGCAGCCGGAGCAACTCGAGCACGTTCGCCGGCAAATAATCTTTGCGCTCCAACAACTGGATAATCTGGTCTTTCATGATTTGAAATCCGGCCGCGCCGGTCGAACCGGGTCGTTCTGCCAACGGCAGGTCTACCCCGGCCAATCGCCATTATGGTCGATGGCAAGACATTTACCAGCCCCACCTGCGGGAAGTTGTCGCCGCGGGGCGCTCGCAGGGCCGGCGCTGCGGTGGGACTCGACCGGTCACATAACTCGGCGCTCGACACGCGAAGGTAATTCGAGCATCCCTCTTCCATCCCGCGTTCGCGGCCCGGCGGTCGCTGCGTTCGGTAGGCAATTCAACTCGTGACCCACGATTCACTAAAATAACAAAAATATGGTTACTCAAGATCGGTGCTGCTCGATTGTCCCCTGTTTTAAGGTCGCCAGCGGCCGGCTGCCGGCGTTCCAGAAGCTTTGTGAGCAGTTCGTCACCCAGACGCAGCAGGAGCCAAAGTGCCTGTATTACGGATTCAGTTTTGACGGCGACCAGGCGCATTGCCGGGAAGGCTATGCCGACGCGGAAAGTTTGCTGGCCCACTTGGAGAATGTCGGCCCTTTGCTGGAGCAGGCGCTGAAGCTGGCCGAGATTATCCGATTGGAAGTCCATGGCCCGGAAGCAGAGCTGGCCAAGCTCCGCGCACCTTTGGCCAAACTGAATCCACAGTTTTTTACGCTGGCGGTTGGCTTTCGTCGGTAAGCTGGCGTGGTGGAGTCAGTGGCGTCAGGTTGCCAAGACAGGTCGGGGACTCGCGAATGCTGGCGGTGCCGACCGCCGCCAGCGCGGTCAGTTTGCGTTGTGAATGCCGCCACGCTTCAATTGCCCAATCGGAAAAGCGTCCGGCGCGAATTCGTGGCGCGTTCGCAGTTGTGGTCGCCAAAGCGACGAGCCGCAGACGCCGGCAGTGGGGGCCTTGAATCGGGCTTCCGATTTTAATGCAACGCCTTTAAATTATCCTCGTGAACCTGCGAACGCTGCTGCGCATCTTTGTCGTTGGCTGCTGCCTGACCTGGCCGGGCAACGCGGTGTCGGACGTGACGCCACCGGTTCTACCGCGGCCCAACATCCTTTTCATCATGGCGGACGACCACGCGGCGAACGCGATCAGCACGTACGGCGCCCGCCTCAACCAGACGCCCAATCTGGATCGACTCGCGAACGAGGGGATGCGCTTTGACCGCTGCTTTGCGGTGAATTCCATTTGCACGCCCAGCCGGGCCACCATTTTGACGGGCAAGTATTCCCACCGGAACGGGGTGCCGGTGTTTAACCGCTTCGATGGGTCGCAGCCGACCGTGTCGAAGTACCTGCAAGCGGCTGGTTATCACACCGGCATGATTGGCAAGTGGCATCTGGGCAGCGATCCCACCGGTTTTGACCAGTGGATGGTCCTGCCCGGCCAGGGCGTTTATTTCAATCCGGCTTTTCTCGTGCCCGACGGACGTAAGGTGATTCCGGGCTACGCCACGGACGTTATTACGGACCTTGCGATCAACTTTTTGAAGGAGCGCCCCAAGGACAAACCGTTCTTTCTGATGTGTCATCACAAGGCGCCACATCGACCTTGGGAGCCCGACGCCAAACACCAGGCCCTGTTTGCCGGGAAAACGATCCCGGAGCCGGCGACCTTGCGCGACGATTACGCGACCCGCACCGACGCGCTCCACGAAAACCGGCAGCGTGTCTTCGACGACCTGACGCGCCGCGATTTAAAGTTGGAACCCCCGGCCGATTTGAAAGAACCCGCCCGCACGCAGTGGCTCGGTGGGCAGCCGACCGAGGTGCAAATCGAGGTCGCGGGTAAACCGATGATCCTGCGCGGCGAGGCGTTGAACCAATGGAAATATCAACGGTATATGCAGGACTACCTCGCTTGCATTCAGTCGGTGGATGACAACGTGGGGCGGTTGCTCGATTGGTTGGAGGCCAACGGGCTGCGGGAGAACACGATCGTTATTTACACGAGCGACCAGGGATTTTTTCTGGGCGAGCATGGTTTGTTTGACAAGCGCTTCATGTATGAGCCGTCGATCCGGATGCCGTTGCTCGTGCGCTGGCCGGGCGTCATCCGGCCCGGGTCGGTGCAGGACGCGCTGACGATCAATGCGGACTTGGCGCCGACCTTCCTGGCGGCAGCGGGCTTGCCGGTGCCGGCGGACATGCAGGGCGGCAGTCTCGTTCCGTTGCTCAAGGGCGAACGCCCGCCCAACTGGCGCAGCAGCTTTTACTATCGTTACTATCACGATCCCGGTCACCACAATACGCGGGCGCACTACGGCGTGCGGACCGAAACGCACAAACTGATTTGCTACTGGAAAAAGGATCAGTGGGAACTTTTCGATCTGCGGAACGACCCGGATGAACTGCGTAACCTTTATGCGGACCCAGCGCAGCAACCGCTCGTCGCCAAACTCAAACAAGAGCTTTATCGCCTGAAACGGGAACTAAAGGATGAGGACCAGTTCGCCGACCAATTGCCGCCCGACGGGGTTGATGGTCCGTTCCCGGATAAAAAGCCGATCGGACCGAAACCGCATTGAGCTCAAGCTTGAGGTTCCCGATGCCACCGCAACGGTGGCGGGCGGACGGACAACGGTCCTAGCCTTTTCCGTTTTGACCAAGACGATATATTTGAATATTACTGTGGCATGGTGGTCTTCGTCGCCGGTGGCCGTGGCTCGGCGGCGAGGCTTAAGACCGATAGATAATCCAATTATGAAAATCTTGCACTCCCTCTTGATGGTGTTCTTCGCGGTGACGGTCGGCGCGGTCGAGAATCCCTACAGCGAGACGGCCGATCCCAGACTCGAAATCCGACAAGCGTTGACGCAAGCCGCCACTTCCAACACCCCCATCATCGTGGTCTTTGGTGGCAATTGGTGCGGCGATTGCAAAATGTTGGATTCCGCCATGCAGATCGGGGCCAGCGCCTTGCTCCTGTCGCGGGACTTCAAGCTCGTCAAAGTCAACGTTGGCCATTTCGACAAGAACCTCGATGTTGCCCAATCCTATGGCGTCCCGTTGGACAAGGGGATCCCGGCCGTCGTGATCCTCTCAGCCAAGAACGAAGTGCTGTACGTCACGCGGGAAGGTGAACTCGCCGATGCCCGGAAAATGGGCGACAAAGGAATTTACGAGTTCCTCAAACGGGTGACGGCGGCGGCGCTGGCGAAGAAGTGATCCGACACAAATAAAGTCAGGCAATAACCGACCGAACGGAAAAGGTGAAAGCACCTGTCATGATTCGGTTTTTGGGCTTACTTATTATCGAGGACTGATCGCTGGCGTTCCCCGTTCCGCCCCGGACAAAACTTTTGCCGCGTGTGGTTTTCATTCCCTTGTCGACCCCCAGCCTGCAGACTGAACACGGATGAGCAAAGCAGCCCGTATCGTGGTCATCACCGGGGTGATCTTCATTGCCGTGACGGCGCTGACGCTCCGCCGCCGCCGCGCGTCGGACGCCGCCACGCTCACCGCTTACAAGGCTGAGTTGCGGGCCAAGGGTGAGCAGCTCAGTGCCGAGGAACTCGGCTTCCCGCGCCCGCCGGAAGCGTCCCGCAATCTCGACCTGTTGCTCGCCGGGGTGAGCCAACTCGGGTCGGCGCAAGTTGAACCCGGCAGGCTGGAATTGATGCACTTCGTCAGCGCCGGTCGGGCGGAAGTGGCCTGGGCGCAACCGCAGTTGGGGCTGATTGCAAAGCGGGTCGCCGATGCCACTACCGCCACGTGGGAAAGTTATTCCGCACAATTTGACACGGCGACCAACGCCTTGCAGACCATCCGAGCCGCCGTGCAAGTTCCGCCGCGCTATTTTTTCAATGATCCCACCAATTTCACCAACGCGCCCAAAGCGCCGCTCGTACAACTACGCACCGCCGCTGAGTGGCTGATGGGCGATGCGATTGCCGCACTTCATGTTGGCCAACTCGACCGCGCTCGGGGAGATATTCATGCGCTCACTCAGCTCGCCCAGTTCCATCGCGACGACCTCGCGTTGGTCAGTCAGATGATTCGCCCGGGAATTGCCGGCGTGGGGCTGGCAACGACGTGGGAGGCATTGCAGGCGAAAGGCTGGAGCGAGGAGAGTTTAGCAACTCTGCAAAGCGATTGGGAAGCGATGGATTTGGCGAACGTATTTGAAAAGGCCATCGTTGGGGAGCGCACTTTTGGCGAAGCGTACTTCAATTACATGCGCGCGCTGAGTTCCCGCCAGCGGGCTGCTGTGACGAGCTCGGGAAACCGTTCGGGTCGCTGGTCGGCGGAGGATTTTTTCAACGAACTGTTCGTGATGCCATTGTGGCGCGCGAATTCCGAAAGCGACGAATTTTTTTTTCTTCGCCATATCCAAATCAGCCTCGACGCTTTTCGTCAATTACAACAGGGCACGCCGTGGCCAGAGGTGAGCAAACAAATCAACACGAACTTGGCTGGATTTGAGTCCGTAATCAGTAATCCCGTTACAAGATACCACCATCTCGTCTCCGGCATCGTTCTTCCGAATTACATTCGAGCCGGGAGCATGTGCATTCGTAACGAAACGCAGCGGCGGCTTACGGTCACCGCCCTCGCGCTGGCGAGATTCCACCTGCGTGCTGGAACGTTTCCGACCGAACTCGCCGCGCTCGTACCGCAATTTCTTTCGGCTGTGCCGCTGGACCCGATGAGCGCGAAGCCGTTGCGCTATCGGCTCAACGGCGACGGGAGCTTCACGCTTTACTCCGTCGGCGAAGACGGACGTGATGACGGCGGCGATCCGAATGCGAGCCGCGGAACGAACACCTTCGGGCTGTGGGAAGGCAGGGACGCCGTCTGGCCGTCAGCGGTGAAATAATGTGGCTTGCGAGCGGATGGCTCGGTCGCCCCACCACGTTCATCGGCCACGGGTTTTGTCCTCCAGCAAGTCCCCAACTCGCGCAGGCGATCGTGATAACGGATGAGTAATTCTTGGGCGAGAAAATCATTCTGGAAGCCGGCCAAGAACTTTCCCAGGCACAAAGCCCCGATCAATCCGAAAGTCGTCCACACCACCGCCAGCCCCAGTCCGTAAACGAAGCCCATGGTTAATTGTTCGGCATAGCGGGTTTCGATTCGCCGCACGACCCTGACCGTTGAGTAGATCGCGAGGCCCAGAAAGACGGCGGCATACATCAGCATCAGCCAGCGAAATTTCCGTCGCGCAGCGAGAACTCGCCGTGCGCTTTGCACAACCGCTTTGTCCGTTCTATTTGCGCGTGGTTGAGTCAATGACATGGCGGAGAGTATTATTCAACCAAAACGAGACGGAGCAAAAACGGGCTGTGCGTTTTGGGTATCGGGCGGTTTCATTTTGGTATCCACTGAAACTCAATATCTGACGCCTCAATGATCCATCGCGAACCTTCACCGTCGGGGAAGCCAGCCGGGACGCTATCGCTGACTTCGGCGCACCCAATTGGTTTACCTTCCGCTTCATTCTGATATATCGGAAATGGATCGCGCTTCGGATTCTGGGCGGACGAGGCAGCCGATTCCGTCGATGAGTTTCCAAAGGCCATAAAAACCACCAATCGCGGTCAGAATGGCAATCGTTGCCAAACTGCCCCCGTGGCGGGAATTCATCCTGGGAAATTCAGAATACTTGAAGCTCAGAAAGAAAAAGAGGACCGCGCCGACCGTGAGCGCGGCGCCGATGAGGGTGTTCTTGATGCCGATTTGTCGAATTTCGGAATTTCTCTCGGTGGAAAATATACTGATTTGCTCTTCGGCGTCGAATTCTGAAATTCCGTTCGAGGTGAGGAAATCGCGAACCGAGGCCGATGGCTCGCCCCAAATGATTCTCGCCCTTGCTTCCGAGAGGAGGACTTCGGGTTTCATTCTATCGATGAAAAACTGAAAGCATTCGCTTTAACTTCATGGCCGCTTCTCGAACCACTGGGTCAACAAATCGTTCGTATATTGAACAGCTGCCATTGCGCGGGGAAGCGAATATTTGCGAGCTACCTAAATCCCACATTGCGAAGTCATCAAGTCCGCCAACAAAGCTGCCTCCCGGCCGTCCTCCGACATCGTTCCGCCCCGCCAATGCCGGGCTACGATCGCTGGTCACGTCCGGTCGATTACAAACCTACAGTCACAAAGCGCACCTGGCCGGCGGCAAGTTTCCCACGGTAGGCGGGGTTGCCAAAGCGACCTCGCCGCTCTCTCGAAGTTATGTAGGTAATAAAAACAACTAACAAAAACAAATAAGTGTATTGCTGTTACTTATGTGTTAGACTGCTCCACGTGTTGGGAACGGTCCTCAGTTATGACCGGCCAAGCGGGGAAATTAAATGCCGAATAACGGGTCAACGGGCTGCATTGTAACAAAGGGTGATTCCCAAAACCAGAAAGGGGTAACACAAATATGATGGCGCGAACGTTGGTGGTCCTCATTGGGGTGAGTCTTCTCGCGGGTGAAGCGCCCGCACAAAGCGTTTTGTTTGATTTCGAAAATGCATCGGACTACTCGGCGTTCCCGCTCGATCTGACCGTGAGCGGGCTCACCGCTCACTTCTCGGCCACGGGCCAGGGGTATTCCATCCAAAGCAGCAGCACGGTGCCGATCGTGCCTCCGGGGTTTTCGGGTCGCTACATTTATCCCACGAGCATTTTTGCCGCCGATCTGCTGGTCAGCTTTTCGCAGGCGCTGACCAATTTTTCGATTTTATATTCGCCGCAGGAATTGGGCTGCGACGACTCCGCGCGAATGAAAGTGACCGCCTACCTGGACAGCACTCCGGTAGGGACGAACACCATCATCGCCCGTTCACCGGGCACTTATCCTTCGGAGACGCTGAGCATTACCACCGTGGATGGCTTCAACCATGTGGTGGTGCATTACGATGCGCGGCCGCCTACTTGCCAGGACTACGGCCCGATCTTTTTGGCCGACAATATGATCGTCACGCTCGCCCCGCCCTCCATCCTCCTGACGAATCTTTCCCTGCTGGCCGATGGCACCTTTCAATTTGACTTCCCGCACACCCCGGGCGGGAGTTTTAGCGTATTGGCCGGCACCAACCTGTCCGTGCCGCTCAACCTCTGGACGAATATGGGTGGCGCCACTGAGGTGTCGGCTGGGCGATACCAATTCCGCGATCCGCAAGCGACCAATCACACCCAACGCTACTACCGCGTGCGTTCCCCGTAGCCCGCCGCGAATTTAATCCGCCGGAACTTGGGGTCGCCCGATTCAAACCCGATTTTCAAGCACGTCGCGCATCGACTGACTCGACCTCGAACCACCAAACGCTGGCATTAACTTTTGGCGCGAAAAGAACTTGGGTTCGCCAAAAACTCCTTGAGCATTCTGGTCTCCCGATCCTCAAGCACCAATCGCCCGCCGATAAGCCGTCCGTCGGGGTTCCGCAAAGAAGCATTTCAGAACCGTAACCCACGCGCGTCACCGGGCGTTACCAATGGTGTCGCGGGCCACAGCCCTTATGAAACCAAGTGAACCTTCCACGGCCGACCTCCCTCGCCCTACCATTCCTGAAGGCAACCTCCCCTGCTGGCCGCGTGGAGCCGCGCGCGGGCGCGGATTCACCCTGATCGAATTGCTGGTGGTCATCGCGATCATCGGCCTGCTCGCCGCCCTGTTGTTGCCGGCCCTCGGCCGCGCCCGCGAACGCGGTCAATCGTCGGCTTGCCTGGGGAATCTCAAGCAGCTCGCCGTTGCCTGGCTGATGTACGCGGATGACTTCGCCCAGCAGTTTCCGCCCAACAAGTCCGCCCGCGTGAATGGCGTCCAGCAGAATGTGGCGGGCTCCTGGGTGGAGGGTAACGCGCAAGCTGATACCATGACCGGCAACCTTGAGCATGGCGTGCTTTTCCCGTATGTCCCCGCGGCGGCCAGCTTCCGTTGCCCGGCCGACCGCTCAATCGTGGCGGGTTCGGTGACGCTGCGGCGTACGCGCAGTTATGCGTTGAGCGCCTGGCTAAACAGTGAAATGAGCGGCAAGCCGAATTTCCCCGAATGGGACAACCAGACGTTCGCGGAAATGAAGTTCCGTTCCACGAGCCTGCTCGACGCGGCGGGTGTCTTCGTCTTTCTCGACAAGAATTCGGACTGCAACGATGACGGCATCTTCGCGCTGGCCGATGCTTATGGCTACGCAATGCACCCGGATGAGTGGACCGATCTGCCGGCAGAGACACACCTCCGCGGTTGCAACCTCGCCTTCGCCGACGGGCACGCGGAACATTATCGCTGGCGCTGGCCCAAGCACTTCAACCGCTTCCACGAACACGTGGCCAATGAACTCGACGGGTTCGACCTGCGTCGGCTGCAGGCGGGCTTGCCGATCAAACGGTGACCGCCTTGCTTGGCCGCTCATTCTTTGAAGCATATTTCGCTTGAACCACTTCACCTCAAGTCCCACCTTGCCATCAACTAACACCCTCATGAACTCACCGAAGTCCGCCCTCAATCGCCGCCAGTTCTTGCGCCGCGCTTCCGCCACCACCGCCTTCCTGGCGGCGGCCCCCATGATTGTTCCTTCGCGCACCCTGGGCGCGGCAGGCCAGACGGCTCCGAGCAACAAGATTAACCTGGCCGTGATCGGTGCCGCCGGTCGCGGCGCTGATGACATCGGCGGGCTGTCGCCGCATTGCAACATTGTCGCGCTGTGCGACGTGGATTCGCGTTATGCCGCCGGCTCGTTCGCAAAATATCCGGCGGCGAAACGGTACCAGGATTTCCGCAAGATGTTCGACGAGGCCGCCGCGAGCTTTGACGCCGTCCTGGTCGCCACCCCGGACCATTGCCATGCGGTGGCCGCCATGGCGGCGATCAAACATGGCAAACATGTCTATTGCGAGAAACCGCTCGCGCATTCCGTCGGGGAAGTGCGGGCTTTGATGAAGGCGGCCCGCGAGTCCAAGGTGGTCACGCAGTTGGGCAATCAGGGCCATTCTTTTGGCAGCATTCGTGATTTTGTCGAATGGGTTCAAGCCGGAGCCATCGGCTCAGTGCATACGATTCAGGCGGGCTGCAACGCCGTGAACTCCGGCCTGGACCAACTGGCCCAACTCAAGGAAACCCATCCCGTCCCGTCCACGCTGAACTGGGACCTCTGGCTCGGTCCGGCCCAGTACCGCCCCTATCATCCGGCTTATCTGCCGGCCTCGTGGCGCGGATGGACCCCGTTTGGCAACGGCACCATCGGGGACTGGATGTGTCACGTGGTCGATCCCGTTTTTTGGGCGTTGGATTTGGGCGCGCCGAAAACCATCGTGGCCAAGGTCAAGGACTACAATCCGAAGACCCAGGGCGATGCGTTCCCGAAAGGCGACGTCGTCACGTTTGAATTTCCGGCCAAGGGCGCGCGCGGTCCGATCACGTTGGAATGGTACGGCGGCACGGAACGCGTCCCGCGTCCCGCCGAATTTGAATCCGACGACAAGGATATCGGCGCCGGTGCCGTTGTCATCGGGGACCAAGGCAAAATTGCGTATGGTTCCCACGGCGCCGGCGGCGTGCGGTTGCTGCCCGCCAAACGGATGGAAGATTTTGCGCGCCCGCCCAAATCGATTGCCCGGGTCCGCGACCATTATACGGATTGGATCGACGCCATTCGCAATGGCCGGAAAGCGGGTTCGGATTTTTCGTACGGAGGGCCGTTGACGGAAGTCGCCCTTTTGGGCGTCATTGCGATCAAGCTGGCCGGGACCAAGCTGGAGTGGGACACCCAGAAAATGCAATTTACCAACAGCGCGGAAGCCAATGCCCTCGTGAACCCGCCGGCCCGCGCCGGTTGGACGCTCTGAATTGAAATGTTACCGGGGCGGTGCAGCGCGGCGGCCGAAGTCCGGCGAAAAATCCTTGCCGCCACGCCCCGTCCGCGTAACGTCACCGCCGGTGAACCCGACACGAAAGCCATGCCCTGAAACCGTGCCGCTGCTAAAATCAAATTCCTCCTATTCATCGATATGCCTACCCGCCTCCTCCCCGGTCTAAGCCTCAGCCTGATGCTCGCGTTCGCCGGCGGCAGTCTGGCCGCCGAGAAAAAAACGTACACCCTGGGCATGATTGCAAAATCCCAGGGCAATCAATTTTTTGAGGCTGCCCGGGCGGGGGCGAACGCCGCCGCGCGCGAATTGGGCGCCCAGTATGGCATCACCATCAAGATCGACTGGCGAACTCCCAACGAGGAGGACGCCCAGAAACAGGCCGAGTACGTCGAGCAGATGGTTCTGGGCGGCGTGGATGGCATCATCATCTCCAGTTCGGATGCCAACAAACTGACCGACGCCATTGATCGGGCGGACGCCCGCGGCATTCCGGTGCTCACGTTTTCGGGTGATGCGCCGGCAAGCCGGCGTTTCCTTGCCCTCGGCGTCGATGATTTCAAGTGCGGCGAGCAGACTTTTTTGGAACTCGCCAAACTCCTCAAGGGCAAAGGCGTGGTGGCCGCGATTGATGGCAATCCCAACGCTGCGAATCTGCAACAGCGCGCCGCCGGCTTTCGCAGCGCCGCCAAAGGCTACCCGGGGATCAAGGTGCTCGACATCTATTACCACAAGGAGACGCCGCAGGACGCCGTCGCCAAGATCGAACAGGTCATGCAGGCGCATCCGGAAATTACCGGTTGGGGACTGCTTGGCGGCTGGCCGTTGTTCACCGAGAAGGCGTTGAACTGGCCGCCGGGTTCCATCCTCTGCGTCTCGGTCGATGCGCTGCCGCCGGAACTGGCCTATGTCCGGAGCAAACACGTCCAGCTGCTGCTCTCGCAGGACGTCTACGGCTACGGCTACAACTCCGTCGCCCGGCTGATCGAGAAGCTGCATCTTAAGAAAAATCCGCCCGCGCCGATCGAGAACAGCCCGCTGACGCCCGTCACTTTGGAAAACGTGGATGCGTTCGCCAAGAATTGGGAAAAATGGCTGGCCAAATAAGTTGATGTCCTCGCCGCTCCGTTCCGCGCTGCGCTTTCAGGAGAGCGGTCTGCTGTTTGTCATTCTCGCGCTCGCGGGATTGTTGACCTGGTTTAGCGGTCGGGTCGCCGTGCCGGTCTTCGAGCTCGGGCGCGATGGGGTACCCCAGCGCGTCTTCACCATTGATGCCGCCGGCGATCGCGTTCCGCTCTCCGTCGAGAAAAACAAATTCCTGAACGCGCAAAACCTCGCGCAGCTCGCCAAGGATACCAGCTTCATCGCCATCATGGCGGTGGGCATGTCGATCGTGATTATCGCCGGCGGAATTGACCTCTCGGTCGGCGCGATCTACGCGCTGGCTTCCGTCGTCGGGGCGCTCGTCTTGCACCACTTCGGCCCGGGCGGGGCGGCCGGATCTGGCGCGCCCTGGCTGGGGATCGGCCTCGGGGCCATGGCTGCCTTGGGCACGGCCTCACTCTGTGGATTGTTTAACGGAGTCTTGATCGTGGCGCTGCGCGTGCACCCCTTCATCATCACGCTCGGGGCGATGGCCATCCTGCGCGGAATTGCCTTTGTGGCGACCAAAGGCCAGTCAATCGGAGGTTTTCCGCCCGCCTTCCGCGGGTTCATTCGCTTCGAAATGGGCAACGGCCTCAGCATCGTGCCGCTGGCCGTCATGTTGCTCGTGACCATCGGCGGCACCATTTTTCTCGGCCGCCTCGCCGTGGGTCGCCGCATTTACGCGATTGGCGGCAACGAGCTGGCCGCCCGGTTCAGCGGCATCCGGATCGAGCGCGTGAAGTTGGGAGTATATCTCTTGTCCGGATTTACGGCTGGCGTCGCCGCCTTGCTTTCCATTGGCTACTATGGCGCCGCCACCTCGGGCGACGGACAAGGTTACGAACTCAACGTCATCGCCGCCGCCGTGGTGGGCGGCGCCAGCCTGACCGGCGGGCGGGGTTCCGCGTTCGGCGCCGTCCTCGGCGCGCTCGTCATCCAGATGATCAACAGCGGCATTGTCATTCTGGGTATCGATCAGAATTACAGCCAGATCATCATCGGCAGCGTAGTGATCGCTGCGGTCGTGCTCGATAATCTCAACACGTGGTTGGCCCGCCGCCGGCTCGCGTGACGGTTTTTTTCAGGCCGTCATGGACTGGGGCGGGAAGCAATGCGCCACGCCGCTTTTGGCCGCGGGCCAACGCAGGCCGGATGCAGCCGCGGCTCGCCGTGCCCAAGCGTCGTCGTCGTTACGCTTTGCCACCGCAATCCAAACTGCCCGCATCCACTCACGCGGTACTTGGCTGGTCAGATTTCTCAGGCTCAATGCGCCAATGCCGCCATTGCAATTTCTGCGCGAGATCATCGAGGAGCGAATACGCTACCGGCGTCACAATCAATGTCAGCAGCAGGCACAACGCTTGCCCGCCGATCACCACCACCGCCACCGCCCGACGTTCCTCCGCTCCGGGCCCGGCGCCGAGGGCCAAGGGCAGCATCCCCGCGATCAAGGTGAGCGTGGTCATCAGAATCGGACGCAGCCGCTCACGGTTGCCCTGCAGAATGGCGGCGAGCCGGTCCATCCCCTGCGCGCGCAACTTGTTCATGTGGTCAATCTGGAGAATGGCGTTTTTCTTCACGACGCCGAACAGGACGAGCAAGCCCAGCGCGGAGTAAAGATTAATGGTCTGATTGGCAATCAGCAGCGAGACGAAGGCAAACGGTACCGCGAGCGGCAGCGACAGCAGAATCGTGAACGGATGCACGAGGCTTTCGAACTGCGACGCGAGGATGATGTACATCAGAATGACCGACAACAGAAACGCCCAGAGAAATTCGTGAAACGTGGTTTCCAATTCTCGCGCCCGTCCCGACACGTGCGTTGAGTAACCGGTCGGGAGGCCCATCTTATCCACTTCGGCGCGCAGGGCGGCGATGCGATCGGCCTGAGCATAACCGGGCGCGACCGCGGCGCGGAGGCTGACCTGGCGTTGCCGATCGAGCCGGTCGATGCGCGAGGCGGTCTTCGTGGGAACGAGCTGCACCAGATTGTCGAGGCGTGCGAGGCCGCCGTTTTGGCGCGGCACAAATAACCGCGCGATGGTGGCGGCGTCATTACGATCGTCCGGCTTTAGTCGCACCTGGACATCGTAATCTTCGTTCATGGCTTCGTCGCGGAAGCGCGTGACCCGATCGTCGCCACCGACCATG
>JANXWY010000105.1 GCA_025350905.1 Verrucomicrobiota bacterium | reverse complement strand
TTGTATGTGTTTTTTAGGGAACTAGTTTTACTGGCTCGGTTTTTCGGAGTTTATGTCTCTAACAATTTACGGCGCGACGGTAAAGTTTCTAACCCACTGGACGGTCGAACCTTGACGAACGTAGAAAAAACCTTCGCCAGGATTAATTGTGAGCGCAGCTGGAGTCCACACGCCACCAGCATATGACGGCTGTGTTGCATTGAAGTCAACTGTGTTTGAATCCCATTTCAAAACTTGGTCGCTGCTCGCGGGCACCAAACCAGTAATGGCAGCCGTAAAATTGCCACCTTCAGGAACGGAGGCACCAATGGCATTGTAAGCACCAGCACCAGCAAGCGTATTGGTGAATGAACCTTGAACCACATCACCAACGAATGTTTGAGTAAACGTGGCGCCTTGATTGACATAGAAGAAGCCTTCGCCGACCGGCAGAGACACGTTTGCGTCCCACTTGCCACCAGCGTAAGAAGGCTGAACAGCACTAAAATCTACGGTGTTCGGATCCCACTTCAGAACTTGGGAACTGGGGGATTGTGGCCCGGAAAATATATTCGTGAGAGTATTTCCGGTAGTGTTGTTGAGTGGGTTAGCGATCAGATTATATGCGCCACCACCTTGGACCGTTACATTTACATAGCCAACGACATTTAGTGAGTAGACGTTTGCCTGCGCCATGGAGGAGGCGATCCCTGCCGCGATTATCGCTGCGGCGACGAGTGTTGTTTTTGTTCTCATAGTTTTGTTTATTAGTTACCGTGTGTGACTAGACTCTCCCAATTGTCCAGCGGAGTGTCAACAGTTATTTAAAGTTTTTCCGAACTATTTTAAGGTATCGTAAATAGCGCACTAAACTATTGTTAAGTAGTATTTTGCAATTTAAATGAAATGCGTTAAATGCGTGATTACTGGACCGAATTGGCCCTTTTTTGTGAAATTTCATGTCCCCCGCAATGGGGACAAATATTTTTTGGTTGGGGCGAGCGGATTTAACGCATAGCTGCCGAGTTTCAAATATGCAAAAAGCGAGAACCAGACAAGGCAAAGGACCGCACGGTTTATCGAAAACTTTCGACCTGAGCTCGCTCAGTCAGGCTTTACTATTTGTGGAATGGCTTTTTCAGCTTTGCACGACTGCGCTGCACGCTCAGACCGGCTGTATTTCCTACGGTTTGGCTACTGGCAGCGGGGTAGGAACGGACAGGAGAGGAGTAGGTGCAGCTTCCAAAGTGAAAAGGCCCTTGGGGAAAGCGGGAGATTCCAGCCAATCGGCCAGGAGGCTGATTTCCAAACCCGTCAGTCCGAGTGTGGAGGTTCTGGAAAAAGTCAGACGATTCGCGTCGACGCGTCGGAGAGAAGTGCCAGCATTTCCAAGTTTGGGGGAGATGGCCACCAGCCACGGAAGCGCGGCATTGTTCGTGAGAGAAAGCCGTGCACGGCCAAATACAAGGCGACCAGCCTGAAACATCTGGATCAAGCCGAATTCGCAAGGCTGGGTGGTTTCCCAGTCATAGAACACGAGATTGGTATCGGTCTGAAACTGCTGGAACAACTCGGCTGGCGCCGGGCGATTGGTCAAGGTATTGCGGAACAAACCGCCCGTGATGAAAAGATTGCCCCCGACCGAAGTCAGATCCAGATTTGGTGCAATGTAGGGCAGGCCGCGCCAGCGAAGTAGCGATGAATCCGGCGCTTGTTCAAAGGCGCCCATCGGCGCGTTGGTTGTATTCGGAAATAGCGCAATCAGCGGATTGACGTTCTTGAGCAGAAATTCAGAGACTACCCGCAATTGATTACTCGCTTCACCCGATGGCGCGGCAAAGAAGTGAAAGGCCGGAAGACCGTCCTGGACCCAAAAAAACGCCTGATTCGGTGGCGTGCCAAGCCGTTGCTCCAACCAGAATTTCCCGGCTGCGAGCCATGGCCGAATCCCCCGCATGGCCATGAAGCCGATCAGGGGGTCGTGAACCAAGTTGGTCGGGATGTTCCAGGCCTCAAGTTCAATCGGAAGCGGTGCGGGGAAAGTCAGTTCGCCACGGGTACGGACATCGGGCCCATCACCGGTCACAGACAAGGTGAGGCGGGGTAGATTTTCGGGAGCAAAGGGCAAATTTTGAAGCCCAAGGGAGCGCAAGTCGAGGTCAGTTTCGAGCCAATAGTTGGTGGCCCGGGCTGCAAACGGGGCTTCGGCGCGCTGGATGCGGGAACGAAGCTCTTCCAGCAGCCCGAACTCTGCAGTCTGAATTTTAAGTTTGGTGAGGGAGAGCAGGGTCCATTCTCCGCACCGGGATAAAGCAAAACTGAAGTCTGCGGTCTGAAGTCGGAAGTCTGAAGTCGCGACCTCAGTCGCCGGGGTGCGAGCTTCACGGCCAAGTGAAGCGAGAATAGCGGGGAGATTCGTTCGCCAGAGCGCGGCGCGGATGGCATCGAGGCGGATGGCAAGCACGAGCGCGCCGGGCAGGTTCGTACTGCCGCGAACTTCGAGGTAGGCTTCCTCCTGCACCATATCGTCCAGTAAAGGTCGCAATAATGCCGTAGGCGCTTTGGAAGAGAACGGCGTGGGGGAGAGAAAGCGCCACGGGGCGGTAGCAAGCTTGTCGAGCGTCTGGGCTTCGAGCCTGGCACTTTCGGGCAGATTCCAGATGGCCATGAAGTTGGTAGCGTTACTCTCGGCGGCGATTCGCTTTTTGCCTAACCAGTGTAGCCGAGCCACCGTCAATCCGGGGTCGGGGGACTGAGGGCTGGTGGTTGGCGCCTTGGTTTCCTGATTGGACTTTTGGCAGCCGGTGAAAATGGCAAGGGCCCAGGCGGTCACAAGGCCTAGGCAGTATAACTTTTTGTGCATGACGCGGCGTGTTTTGCCAGAGAATCAAGCGGGGAGCAATTTGAATTCGTCGGTCACAACTACAAAATCAAAATGCGCGGAGTCCGAGCCAAACCTCTCGAGGCCGGAAGGGCCGCGGTGCAAATTCAAAGCACGGCCACCATCCGAGAATTTTTCCGGGCTGTCCGGTTGCGGGTGACAGCAGAGGCCCTGCAGCTTGCCAACGGAGAAGTTGGGCCTTTCGGCCTGAATTTGTGAGATGTGTTGAGTAGGTGAACATGGAACTTGGAACTTGGAACTCCGAACCCGAAACCCTATAACTCGGTCATGCCGAATCTACTGGTCAACGGCGGCGAGATCCTCTGGGTCATCATTTTCGCGGGCGCCGCGGGGATGGTGATCTTCATCGAACGCGCCCTGCACTGTCACCGGGCGCAGATTAACTCCACTGAGTTTCTCAACGGGGTACGCACCGTCATCAAGCGCGATAACATAGTCGAAGCTATTTCCATCTGCGACGCCACGCCCGGCCCGGTTTCACGCCTCGTTAAAACCGCGATCTTGAACCGCGACCACGGCCGCGAGCGCGTCCGAGAAGCCCTGGAAGAAGCTGGGCTCGCCGAAGTGCCGCGCCTGGAGGAACGCCTCGATTTGCTGGCCACCATCGCGCAGCTCGCACCCCTGCTCGGACTGCTGGGCACCGTGCTGGGCTTCATCAAGGCGTTCACGAGCCTGCAAGCCGAGGGACCTTACGCCCACGGCGGAATGCTGGCCCAAGGAATTGGGCAGGCACTGATTTGTTGCGCCGCCGGCCTGACGGTGGCGATTCCGCTGCATGCGGGCTACAATTACCTCGTCAGCCGCGTCAACAACATCATGAGCGACATGGGTCGCGCCGCGAATGAAATCATCGGCATCGTCACCGAGAACGGCCGCCCCAAGCCCGCATGAAATTTCGCCAGCGCGCCCGACTGCCCCGTACCCCGTTCGATGTGACGGCGTATGCGGCGGTGTTTTTTCTGATGGTGCTCATGCTGCTGCTCGGCACCCGCAGCTACACCCCAGGGGTTAAAATCCTGCTGCCCGTGGCCGACGGACTCCCCGGTACCGACCAGCCGACCATAACCGTGGCCGTAGACGAGAGCGGCCGCTATTATTTCGATAATCAACTCATCGCCGAAGCGGCCTTGAAAACGCAGCTCACGAACGCCGCCGCGCGCTCCACCGAGCCGCTCACGCTCGTCATTCAAGCCGACAAGGCAGTCCGTCAGGAAATCCTGATGCGCCTCACATTAGTGGCGCGCGACGTCGGCATCCGTGATGCGCTGCTCGCCACCTTGCCGCGCGCCGTGCCCGCGCCGGCCCAACCATGAAGCCCCTGCCAACGGCGCCCGCCGATCGCCCCTGGTCCTGGCAACGCTGGCTGCTGTTCATTGGCCTGACTTTCACCGCTCACGTCGGATTCATCCTGGCGTTCGGAGACCGTCAGCCGGTCGTGCGACGCAAGGTCGTTGATGCCCCGGCGCTGCAATTCCTGACGCTGCGCAGCGAACGGGAACAACTCGAAGACCCAACCTTGTTCGCCCTGCCGCACCCGAACGGCTTCGCCGGCGCCGCCTGGTTGCGCCGGCCGCAAATCGATTTTGCGCCCTTCCGCTGGACCGAGTCTCCACGCCTGCTCTCCCTCTCCGTCGCCGATCTGGGTGCGACTTTCCAGCAGCGCATGGCGGTTAACGATAGCCTACAACACCAAATTGAAATATTGCCGCCGCCAAAGCTGGCCGAACTCGCCCTCCCCGTTCTGAAAGTGGTCCCGGCACGACCCTCGAACTTCAGCCTCGGTGGCGAACTCGCCCAAAGACAATGGCTCAATGCGCCCGCCGATTTGCCGTCCTGGACCGCGACCGATTTATTGACGAACAGCTTGGTGGAGGTATGGGTCGAGGCAAACGGACAGATTCTTTCCCCCACGATCATGTTGCCTGGGAGCGGATTGAAGGAAGCGGATCAACTGGCCATGAAACTCGCGCGCACCGCCCATTTCACACCGTTAATCGGCCGGAGCACGAACCTAACCCATGGAGCACTGAATTTTCACTGGCACACCGTGCCGCCGACAAACGCAATTCTGACCTCACCGTGAACCACCCGCGGCTACGCGCAAACTCGTTAACCATTTAACCCTGCCCATGTCCACTCCCGCCCTTTGCTTCGCCTATGTAACGGTGCTGCTCGCGGCGTTATGCGCGCTGACGATTTATTCGGAGACGCGCCGCCGCCGTTTTCGTCCGGCCGCGAACGAGGACCGCATCTTCCGCTGTGAGAAATGCGGGCTGGTTTACACCGACGACCCGGATGTGGATCGCTCGCGCTGTGCACAGTGCGGGAAGTTGAACGCGGCATTTGAATTCTAGGCCCCGTACTTTAGGTCCAGTCAAACTACCAACCCTAAGACGCGGTGAGGTGAGACGCGCCGCGCGTCCAGCTGGCGACGGCACGAGTTCCGGCTTGGTGACCTTTGACAAACTGATTGGAACCGCGATGATGCCGATAGTCTCGATGTTTTGCCCACAACCCAAAACAACCCGAGCGACTGCGGTCGCCGCCAATCGCCGTGGCTTCACGCTCATTGAACTCTTGGTGGTGATTGCCATTATTGCCATCCTCGCAGCCATGCTGCTGCCCGCGTTGGCCACGGCGAAAGAGAAAGCCAAACGGACGAAGTGTGTCTCCAACCTCCGCCAATTCGGCATCGGCCACGCCCTCTATGCCGATGACAACCTGGACGTAGTCCTGGAGACCATGGAATCGTCCGGAATTTATCGGCATCCCGGCACGGTGGTCGTGCGCAATGTGGCCGGAAAAAGTTATTACACCGTGGAGGCCATGTCCCGCTATTTGCCCGGAGTGAATCCGACGGGCACAAGCGTGGATGTGGGCGGCATCTGGTGGTGTCCGAGTCCCCCGGCGCCAATCCCGGCCGATGTGGCAGCGGTGATTCGCGATTGGGGTTGGTTCAACAGCACGTACGCGTATTTTGGGCGCGTGGATCTTTGGAGTCCTGGGGCCGCCTCCCGACCGCAAGATCTTACGGCCCTGCGGTTGGCTTCGGACCGTTTGCTGATGAGCGATCTGCTGTCGCAGTGGCATGTGGATGATTCCTGGAGTTACAACCATGGCCAGCGAGCCGGCATCAACACCGACCACACGCCGGCCGCATTCAAAGGATTGAACCAACTCTTCGGGGACGGCCGCGTGGAGTGGAAGTCCGCGCGCAAGTTTGACGTGCCGAACCTGACTCCCGGCAATCCCAACGTCGGGGTCGTGCGGGCGTATGCCACGGACGCCACGTATTATTGATCCTTCCCGCATGACCACCGCCAAAATTGTCATTCATCAAAGCCAGTTTCCGGCGGTGGTTCAGCGCGACCTGATCCATTCGTTGCGGACCGGGCGGGTGAACCACAAGTTCCACTACGATTCCGTCAAACAGACCAACCAATGGCTCGCCCTGCATCAAGCCCACTCGCCCGCCCGCAACGACGGTGATTGCGCGGCGACGTACGACCGCGCCTTTGCCGGGACGATCGCCACCCTAGGCAGCACCGCGATCCACGTCCTCGGCCTCGGCTGTGGTGGCGGACAAAAGGACACGCGGCTGCTGCGATTGCTGGGCGACGCCGGCAAGGCAGTAAGCTACACCCCCTGCGATGTCGCCGTGGCCATGACACTCGTCGCGCAGCAGGCCGCGTTAGCCGTTGTGCCGGCAGAAAAATGTTTTCCGCTCGTTTGCGATCTGGCGACGGCGGATGAATTGCCGGAAGTTTTTGCCGGGCCCGGCCCCGCTGGAGTCGCGCGGCTGATCACTTTTTTTGGAATGATACCAAACTTCGAGCCCGGCGAGATCCTGCCCAGGCTCGCGGCGCTCCTGCGCCCGGAAGATACGCTGCTGTTCAGCGCGAACCTTGCTCCCGGCCCGGATTACCCCGCCGGGGTCCAAAAGATTCTGCCCCAATATGACAATGAGCTGACCCGCGAATGGTTGATGACATTCCTACTGGATCTGGGGGTGGAACGTGACGACGGCACCGTGTGGTTTGGCGTGGAAGACGAAGCAACAGGAAGCGGACTAAAGAAGATTGTGGCCCGGTTCCAATTCACGCAACCGCGGCAGCTCCGGGTCGGGGACAGCCGAATCGCATTCCCGACGGGCGCCACGCTGCAACTTTTCTTTTCCTACCGTTACACGCCGCCCCGGGTCGAGCAGACCTTGGCGGATTACGGATTGAAAGTCGAAACCGATTGGATCACCCAGTCCGGCGAGGAAGGCGTTTTCCGAGTAAAACGGGTCTAAGGAATTGAATCGGGCATCGCCGTCTCGGCGAGTTGGCTCGGCGTCGGACCCGCCGATCAAAAGACTTTCAGCGTGTCCAACACCGCCCGAACGCGCGGGACTTCGTGGGTGCGGAACAAATTGGTTTTGCCCAACGCCGCTAGCACGGCAAAGAACGGCTCGGCGCAACGCACCTCCTCGCCGAAATTCTCAAAAGCATGCGGCAGCGCGTGACAAATCGGGAAACCCAGCGGACGCAGGCGAAACGAGTTCAGGAACACACTGATCTGATGCCGCACGCGCACCGCGCTGTCCTGCAAGTTTCGATAGTAAAAGCCCAAACCAGGATCCAGGAAGATGCGCTCCACGCCGTTGCGTTGTGCGACCTCGATTTGCCGGGCGAAATACTCCTGCATCGGGGCGATGGGATCCCGGTCGAATTCAAAATTGCCCACCTCGCGGACGTTGTGGCCTTGCACGTAGCAGAGGATCACCGCTGCTTCGTGCGCCGCCACCAGCCGGAACAATTCGTCGCTGCGCTCCGTGCCGGTCAGGTTCAAAATATTCGCCCCCGCTTCGAGACACGCCCGGGTAACCGCGGGCTGATACGTCTCCACGGAAACCAGGATCCCGCTGGCGCGCAACGCGCGCACCACGGGCAGAACTAGGGAGATTTGCCCGGCGGCATCGACTCGGGCCGCCTGCGCCAGCGTGGACTCCGCGCCCACGTCCACGATGTCTGCACCTTGCGCGTGCAAAATCTTGCCGCGCTTCACGGCCGCGTCAGTCGAAAGGCAAACACTTTCGCGATACCACGAATCTGCCGAGAGATTGAGCACCCCCATGATGGCGGGCTGGGAGTTGAACGCAAAAAAAATATCGCCGATGGAAAATTCCTTCACGCGTACGGCGGCGGCGGCGCGATTCTGCTCCAGTAGTTCGGCGAGTTGTTCGAGTTTCAACATGGGTAAGGCACGGCGCGATTCGGCGCCGGGAAGTTTATAGCAGTGGCGGGCTTGAGATTCAATGTCCCATTCCCACCGCGGCATTCGACCTCGTGCGCCAGGCGGGATTCGGCCCCCATCCCTCGCCTTAACCGTAACGATGAAGTTGTGGAGCGGGCGGGTGGCGGCGACGCCTCGTCGCCGAAGGGTGAATGCGACGCCCCCGTCGCATTATTCCCAGACGAGGTTTGGTTGGCGGCTTGGAACTGGCGACGAGGGCGTCGCTGCTACCCAGTCGGCAACAGCATCGTTCCGGCTTAGAGGCCCAGGACCTACTCAGCTTCCTGGAGAATCACGCGTGTTACCCAAGTCAGTCGACCCCGCAGTGCCGGACGGTAGCGTGCGACGGCGAAGTGCTGCCATAAAGGTGGCGTGATAGAGACTCGCTTTTTCGGACGACACCGACTCAAACACTTTCCCGGGCAGACTCAACCACAGATCGTAATGATACGCCGCGGTGCTTCAGTCATTTCACTCGGTGGGCAATTAGGGGGCGACCCACTCATAGATTCTGAGCGACCAATACGATCAAACCGGCAGCCGGAATCAATAGCACCTGCGCCAGCAGTGTGCCAACCAACCGGCTTCCGACCAACCAGACAATCGCCCGTCGAAAGCTCGGCTCATCCAGTCGGCCTTCCACTACGTCATCCGTCACCACAGACATTTGCGGGTCAATTATGACGAACATTAAAATGGTCGCCACGCCATTTACTATCGGCGAAAGCGTGCTGGAGGTGCCGCGCAGCTGTGGATCCAAGCAGCCTGCGTATAACGCGGCGAACACCCCGACCGTCCACAGCGATACGGCCACTATATTCAGAGCAATCGTTCCGGCTGAGATCCCAAGTCCGGCGCCTAACGCCGCCACATTCTTGGAAGCTGGAATGCTCGCGGAATCCTTGATCTCGGAAAGGCCGCCCCTGAAGAATAAACACATTAACAGACGAGGAAGCGAACGATGCACCTGAAATTCCTGCACAGCCTTGCTGAAAATCCGCTGAAAGGTCGGAATCAGGAATGCCCCGGCAATGGTGGCGAGAGTGGCGGAAAACAGCAGCCACCGAAAATCGGCGGGCAAACTGTGCGCTACCGGCTGGATTAGATTCCCCTCCACTCGCTTGGCAAGGAGTGGGCCTTGGAATGAATTCGAGGTGCGCGAAACCAATACCAGGATGTTGAACAGTGCGAACGACACGGCAATCCGCCGCGTCCTCACCCCAGCAATCCGAACCGCGTACGCCAGCGTCCCGATCAGATGAATGACGAAGGTGAGCAGGCAGAGGATAGTGAGATTTTTGTCCATGGGCGAAGATAATTGTATTTGGGTGATCGCTTCCTTCAAAATGGGGTGTCACGCAATATCACTCGGTAGCGCCAGGTGTAACGCTTCCCGGCGGCCATGAAGTCGTACAACGGCAAAGTCTCACCGGGCTGGATCACCCACGTTTCCCCGACGCGCCAAAGCAGGCGAGTGAACAGCCGCGAGTTGGTGAAGCAGCCGCTGTCAGCTTCATGCGCCGGATTGAGCGAGAAGTCCACACAATCCGACCCGGCTACTGTCCGGAAAGACCACGACCACCCCCGGCAACTGCGCTGCGAATTTGTCACCCCATCGACGCAATACTCGCTCTCGATACCTCCACCGGCGGGAAATCGAGTGGTGAAAACAAGGGTGACATAGCCTTCGTCGGTTGCCTGCACCGATTTCAAGGTAATCTCGGCCCAATCGCGTGGCCCCGCAGTAAAGGTGGCGAACACCAGTAGCGCAATGAACACCAGCACTATCGTGATCAGCAACGTGCGCAATATCGCTGCGGGGTACTCTCGGGGTACAATGTTCATTTTGATAAGTTCAAAAATCCTCGTCCAAGGGTTGAAACTTGTCGATCTTGCCTGCGTGGACTCCCCTCGTGATTCCGCTTCCGCCTTTGGCGCACGACTGGCCTCAAGATAAATTCCGCGGGGCTGACCGTATACCGCTTTACCCCTTGGCCCATCGGTTCGGTGCTGTCGGAAATCAAGCGCGCTGTCAGCGTGAAAGATTCCCCGGCAATACTTGCCACCGTGAGGAAGTCATCCAACGCACTCAAATTGGTTAGGCCGGCGGAAAAGTGGCGGGCACCCGGCTTCGATGTTGGGTGTCCACATCGAGCTCATTCGCTTTCAATCACGCGGGCTGGATTTTCTGTATTCCTTCCGCCGCCCCGTAAGGCAGTCGAATGTGGCCACTCGGAAGTGTACCTCACGCTCGGGATGGCGCTGCCCGCCCCCGGTTCAAACACGGCCGGCTTGGCCGAGGACTTTCAGGGAGCTTGCTGCCTCAATTCGGCGGCTTTGTCCGGGCGGTTGGTGGCGGTATAAAGATCAACCAAACGTTGATGCGCGTCTTTGAGGTACGGCTTGCCAATATCGGGAATCGTGGCTTCGCGCTGCTTCAATCCTTCGTAACCGGAAAGCAGCCAGCGCTCGGCTTCCTCAAATTTTTTCTGCCCGAGCAGGCAGGTGCCGAGCATGCTGCGGGAGATAAAAATGCGCCAATCGCCGGGCATTTGCTTCTCGCGGAGCGTCAACGCCTCGCGGGCGGAAGGTTCGGCTTCGGCGTACTTTTTGGCATCGATCAGGGCCGCGATAAATCGGACGAGGGTGTTGATAAATTCAGGTTCTTTCGTCGGCAAGTCGCTCCGCATCGCTTGCAGTCGCTCGCGAAACAAGTTTTCCACATCTTCCGATTTACCCTGCCGCTGGAGCAAGCCAACCAGGAAGTGAAATGATTCGCTTACCAATTCATGATCGTGGTCCAACAGCTTCCGGCGCAGTTCCAGCGCCTGCCGGCCGGCAAGTTCCGCCTCGCTGAGCTTGCCGTCTTCGAGGAGCAAATTTGCAAGTCGAGTTAACGTATCGCTCATAGCCAGATTTGGATGGTCTCTGGCAGTGGCTAATGCATCGTAATAAGCTTGCTCGGCCTCGCCACACTTATTGCCGGCCCGAAGCAAACGGGCCAAGTTATTGAGGGATACGAAAACGTCGGGATACGCGTCGCCGGGCAGCTTCCGTTGGACCGCCAGCGCGGTGCGCTGCAAAGTTTCCGCTTCGGATAGCTTCTTTTGGTAGGTCAAGTTTTTCGCCAGACTGGTGAGGGAATTGGCCGCCTCGGCGCTCTCCTTCCCGAAAAGTGACTGCCGGATGGCCAGCGCGCGGCGTTTCAGCGTTTCTGCCTCCGGCCGCCGAAGCTCCTGCTTTTCGAGCGCATTGCCCAGGTCGTTGAGCGAGGCGGCCACCAAACTATGGCGCGCGCCGAACATCGTCTCGCGCAAGCGCAGGGCCTCGCCATACCGCTCCGCGGCCTTCGAGTAGTCATCCAGCTCATAGTACGCATTGCCAATTAAACTCCACATTTCGGCTTCAATTTCCGGCTGAGTGGACAGCTCCGTGGCAATGCGTTCGACGTTCTTGTCCAAAATTTCATGCAGGATTTTAGCGTGCGAGCCGGGCGCGATCGCCGGGTTTAAATCCTTGAGCATGCCTTCCAGCAGCCGCGCGACCGTCTGGCTCCGCTTTACAGCCGCCCTCTCCTTGAAGAACATCCAAGTCGAAACAACGAAACCAAAAATCAACGCGGCGGCGACCGCGCTCACGGTGCCAAAGGTGATTCGGTTCCGGCGGACCAGCTTTTGGAAACGGTAAGCCGCGCTCGGCGGTCGGGCGAGCACGGGTTCATTGTCCAGGTAGCGCTGGATATCCATCGCCAGTCCGTTCGCGGTGTGGTAACGGCGACTGCGGTCCTTCTCCAGGCATTTCATCACGATCCAGTCCAAGTCACCGCGGACCACGGCGGCGAGTTTCGGCGGCGGAAGCTGAAAGCGTTGGGTCAAGTCAACCGCGTCCGCCGGACCCATTGAGCTCAGCCGGGTGGACGGTTTCCGCGGTTCGTCTTCACGGATCTTCCGCCGCATTTCATCCAGGCCCGCCTGCGACAGGTCGCAGTCGTCAAATGGAGTTAGACCCGTCAACAGCTCATAGAGCAAAACCCCCAGACTGTAGATGTCGCTGCGCGTGTCGAGGTCAAACCAGCTCAGCTCCGCTTGTTCCGGACTCATATAGGCCGGCGTGCCGATGAATTGCTCAAAGGTGGTCAAGCGCGCCCCATCGGTGAGCCGTTGGTGCCTCGTGGCCTTGGCGACCCCGAAGTCAATGATCTTGGGTACGGGCACGCCGTCGTGCAGCGTCACCAGGATATTCGACGGCTTGATGTCGCGGTGGATGATGCCCTTCTGGTGGGCGTGCTGGATGGCTTTGCAAACTCGCGTGAACAAGTCGAGTCGTTGGTGAGGGTTGAAGTGGTTCTGGTCGCAGAAATCGGTGATCCGGATGCCGCGTACCAGCTCCATGACGAAGAAGGGCCGCCCTGCGGCAGTGGCGCCGGCGTCGAGGACTTTGGCGATGTTGGGATGGTCCATCAGCGCCAGGGCCTGCCGCTCGGCTTCGAAGCGGGCGATGACGCTCTTGGTGTCCATGCCCAGCTTGATGACCTTGAGCGCCACGCGGCGGCGGATTGGTTCCTCCTGCTCCGCCATGTAAACAATCCCCATCCCGCCCTCACCGATCGGCTGAAGTAGCTTGTAGTGGCTGATGCGGTCGCCGGGTTTTTCAGGCGCGGGCGTATCGACGACCGCGGCAACCGCGCCTGGACTTGCGGCGGCAGCGAGACCTGTGGGCTCGGGTGGGAGGTTCATAGCTTCGCTCAACATGCACTTAGGGCAGAGGGTTGAACTGCCGAATGCGGCCAGCTTCGCCCCGCATGTTGCACAGCATTGTTCAGCGGCCATCGGGGATTCCTTTAAACGCAGAAAGTCCACAAGCAAACGCCGCCAGGCGACGGAGTTGACCACCGGAAACGCGGGTCAGCTCCGGTTCCCCAAGGATGGGGCCACGATTCTTACGCATAATTTTGAGTTGATCAGTGAACTTCGTCGAGCACGCGCCCCGCATTTGCTACCTACTAAAGCAAAAGCCACCTAAACCTTACGGCCAAAATGCGACCCCGCAGAACGAGGTCAGGGACTGATTAACTTCACAAAGGCGCAGTTCGGCATCGATCTCGTACTCGCCGACGATGGTCGCTACGCGGAGCGTCCCCGTGGTATGGAGTGGCTGTATTTAATCGCATTTCGCCTGATTCGATTTTGTGGGAATTTTCTCCCCCGCGGCTTTCGTAGTGGATCGGAGCCACTTCATGTTCGGAGCGCCGCCATTGCGTCAGTTGTCAGTTGCTGCACCATACGTGGATTGGATCCAGTCACCTCGGCATAAAATCTGGCATAAAGGCGCCAGAAAAGTGGTGCGCCTGGCGGGATTCGAACCCACGACCCTCTGCTTAGAAGGCAGATGCTCTATCCAACTGAGCTACAGGCGCAATCTAAAATCAGGCGCTCTCGCCGACGTTTCTACCAGCTTGGAAATAGAATTCGCAACCGCAATTCGCCCTCGCCACCATGCCCATAATGGGCGGCGGCCCAGCCTTGGCCACTTGCCCCCGGCCATTCCCAGCGTGCGATTGCGATCCCAACCAACTCAAATCTGATTCGCTGGGAGCCAGCGGAAATGATCTTCGCACGCCTAAAACGTTCGGGCAAGCAAGGAAGCACCGCCAACTCCACGCCAATGTGAGGTGAAGCGGAGGCAGCCCGGTTCGGGGAATGCATGGCCGCCAAATTATTTATTTACTGGAATCACAGGCGCGCCATGCTTCCGCGGAGAAACCTCCCCTTGCCCCGCTTCAGTGGTTTGGGTTGCGCGCTTCGCTATACCTGAGAACGCGGACGGGAACAGACGGCCTGAGGTCCGGCCGCAGGATCCTCCCAAGTTCCCGCCGCCACAGTTCTGCCCGCGAACCGTGTTTATCTAATCCCGCTAAATCATTGGGATGGCGCGCAGATATCTTGAGTCCTTCCCCGGCCCGGCCTAGATTCACGCCCGCATGAGCAACGAATTGAATGAACAAGTGCAGGCCGCGGCGGGTTGGATCAAAACTTTGCGGTCCGAAATCGGCCGCGTCATCGTCGGTCAGGAACAGTTGGTGGACCGGCTATTGGTGGGTCTGCTCGCTAACGGCCATGTCCTCCTTGAAGGCGTGCCCGGGCTCGCGAAAACCCTCTGCGTCCGCACGCTCGCGTCGGCGATTCAAGCGTCGTTCCATCGTATCCAGTTCACGCCCGACCTCCTGCCCGCCGACATCGTCGGCACGCAAATCTACAATCCGCAGGACGGAAAATATCATGCGACCAAGGGGCCGGTCTTCGCCAACTTCGTCCTCGCCGACGAAATCAACCGCGCCCCCGCCAAGGTGCAATCCGCCTTGCTCGAGGCGATGCAGGAGCGCCAGGTAACGCTCGGCGGCGAAACGATGCCGCTGCCGTCACCGTTCCTCGTGCTGGCGACGGAAAACCCGATTGACCAAGAGGGAACGTATCCGTTGCCCGAGGCGCAGGTAGATCGCTTCATGTTCAAGGTGGTGCTGGATTATCCGTCGTTTGAGGAGGAGCGGAAAATTCTCGACCGCATGGCGTTCACGGCGCCGGAGATTCAAATCAAACCCGTCGTTACTGCCGCCGAAATTCTGCACACGCGCAAGGTCGTGGATCAAATTCATGTGGACGAAAAGATCCGTGATTACATTGTGCATCTGGTGTTCGCCACCCGCCGACCGGAACAATACAAACTGGACGTGAAACATTTCATCCAGTTCGGCGCGTCACCGCGCGCCACGATCAATCTGACGTTGGCGGCCAAGGCCTGGGCGTTGTTGCAGGGCCGGGCGTATGTCACGCCCGAAGACGTGAAGAGCATCGGCCCGGATGTGTTGCGGCATCGCATCATTCTGACCTACGAAGCCGAGGCGCAGGCGGTGACGAGCGACGCCATCATCAAGAAGGTTTTTAACACTGTGCCGGTGC
>JANXWY010000025.1 GCA_025350905.1 Verrucomicrobiota bacterium | reverse complement strand
CTTGAAGTGAATGGCGAGGGCGCGGGCGAGAACGAACGCGGCGTCTTCGAGCGCGGTTTCGGCCACGGCTTTGGCGTCGGCTGCGCCGCCGGTCGCGCCGTCGGCTTGCGCGGCCTTGGCGGTGACTGCGCCGTAGTCGGTGGCCAGTTGCACGATGTCCGTGCCGAAGTCGGCGGGCGGCTTGCCGTTCCACGCGGGTTTGTAATCGGCACTCTGGGCGACGTTGATGCACGCGCCCACCATGTTGAGTTGGACTTGAAGGCGGCTGTTCATGGCCGGATGGTATTCAATGGGCGACGGGCTGCAAGGGGTAAAAATGTAGGCGGCGCGGGCGACTTGCCGAAAACTCTTCAACGCAAAGACGCAAAGGCGCAAAGAATTGAACCGCTGATAAACGCTGATGTTCCAACGGAGCAAAAGAAATTAGCCCAGGGCAAAGCGAGTCTGCGAGCGACGCCCTGGGATTAGCGTCAAAAACACTCCAAGCCCTGAAAGGGCGGCAGAATCGCTCAAAGCAGGGCGTTGAGTTTCTTGAACAAATCCTCGAACCGGTCGAGTGCCGCCGCGCGCTCAACGTCATTTGTAGAAAACCACAAAGGGTTTTGCACAAGCCAGAAGGCGGGAACGTAGTGGTCAAATTCAGGAACGTTCGGTCGCAACCGTAAGAGGGCTTCAACCTTCTTGACCACGCGTGGCGACGATTCCTGCGCCGACTGGATTGATGCTGTTGAGAGCGCATCGTTGCCAGTGAAACCGCAGGCTTTGTTGACCAATTCCGCGTAAAGTTGGTTGCCGAACAAATCTTCCACGTCGGCCTCCGGTTGATTACAGAAATCCGTCGTCGTGAAAATGTGCCCATCCTGCAACAGCTTTGATTTGCGAAGCGCTTCAACTTTGCCCTTCTGCCCTTGGGCGTAGTCCACCAAGACCGCGACATGAAGTTTGTTTCCGCCGAAGAGGCTGAGGAAGGCAGCCACCTTGTCCACGCCACCTGCCGGACACATTGTCCATCTTGAGTCGAGCTTCACTCGGTTTCGACGCGCGAGTTCAGCGGAGGCTGCTTGCAGGTAAAGAATGTCCGACGGGCCTTCGACGATCAGCGTGTGCTTGCCAACAAATAGCGATTGCGTGATTTCGTATCCGAGCGCGCCTTGTAGTGGAAAGAGGGTGTCGCGGTCAGTGCTCAACACTTGGTCGCCGACTTTCGTGCCGAGCACCGCTTCCACTTGACCATCCGGGGCATACTTCACCACGTCTTCAACAGTTCGCACGCCCGCGAGGTCGTCTGGCTGCACCATGAACGGCGAGTGCGTCGTGTAAATGACCTGATGATGGGGCTTCAATTCCTCGTTGATGAACTTGAGCAAGTCTGCCTGTGCTTTGGCGTGCAGATTCAAGCCCGGCTCGTCGAGAAGGATGATGACGTTGCCGTGTTTCTTCTTCACCTGCGAAAACAGAACGAGGAAGGAGAAAAACCAGACAAATCCCGCGCTCCGGTCATCAAACGGCACGGTCATGTCGTGCAGCGTATTCAAGATGCGCGTCCGCATGATGTTGCCGGTGTTGAAAGGTGGCGCGTCTCCGGGGCGTCCGGCCTCGATGGAGAACTGAACTTTCAAGTGCCGATTCTGCGACCAGTATTTGAAAATCTGCTTCGAGATTTTGATGCTGGCGGCCTCGACGCGCGCCTTCATGGTTTCGTAGCGGTCTAGTTTTGCCAGTTCGTCGAGCGGCGTCCCCGCGAAATCCAAGAAGGCCAAGAAAACGTAATCTGTTTTGTTCAGACCCGCTGGATTCTGGGCAACTGCATTGCGAAGCGTTTCGAGAGACACGTTTCCGTTCATCCGGTCGTAGCTCGCAAAGTAGAGGAACTTCGGCATCCGCTTATTCAGAACATCAATCGCGGCAAGCACAGGGCGACCCTCCCGCCATTGTGCGACTTGCTCGGTCATGGTGGTGATTCGTGGTGACGCTGCTTTCAGCGGCTCTGCTTTCGCCAACAATTCCTTAACTGTGGCGCATCCTTCCAATTGCTGGCGCTCGGTGGCATCGCAGCCAGCTTCGGACAACAACCATGCAACGACCTTTCCTTCATTGAGCGTCAGCGGCCATGTTGAACCTTCGCTTTTGTAGGACTTGGTAATCGTCAGGCTTTTAGTTGGGAGGCTGCCAGGCCCAAGAATCTCCTCGACTGCGGCAACATCCTCATCACTCAGCGACCACTTCGTCTCCAAAACTCCCGTGTCCGGGTCGTAATCGGTGAGCAGACGGCGCGGATAGTCGCGCTCTTTGTCAAACTTTCCGAGGTTCGCGTCGGTGGAATTGAGCTTGGCGAGCGCATGGAGCAAGGATGTTTTGCCGGATTCATTCTTGCCGACCAAGCAAGCGACTTGGCCGACTTTGAATTCTCCTGAGTCGTCAATGCAGCGGAAGTTCGTGATGCGGACGGATTCCAGTTTCATTGGAGTTGTAGATTATCGGTTGAATCATGTTATGCAAAGCAAGTTCGCCTGTTCATGGCCCGAGGGGATTCAATGCGCGGCGGGCTGCAAAGGGTAAAAATAAGGGGTTTCTGGCCGAAACGGGGGCAAACCGGGCTGCTGACAGCCGTTCCACGGCTGCGGCGGCGTTGCGGCGGGTGTAGCCCGCGATTTCCTCAATGTTGACGGCCATTTCCTGACTGGTGCTTGCGCACGGCCACCATTCCGAGGCGATTTCCCGGCTGTCAGTGGCGATTTCTTGACTGTAAATCCCGATTTCCCGGCTGCGTGTGGCGGTCGCTCGAATGTAGATGCGAGTGGCTTCCATGTCGGCGGCGATTGCACGGTTGCGGATGGCGATTGATTGAATGTGAATCCCGGTTTCCCGGTTGCGCGTGAAGCTCCGCGCGTTGCTCGCCCACGTCGTCGGCGCGGGTAAAACTTACACGATGGTCGCCGCCGCGATGGAGTCGCGGCGACTCGGTCTTTCCGGCAAGCCAATGTTTGTCGTCCCCAATCACATGCTCGGCCAGTTTTCCACCGAGTTGCTGACGTTGTATCCGGGCGCGAACATCCTGGCCGCAGGCAAAGAAGATTTTGAGTCGCAAAACCGCAAGAAACTTTTCAGCCGGATTGCGACCGGCAATTGGGATGCGGTCATTGTCACGCACTCCGGTTTTGAACGCATCCCGCTTTCACGCGAGACGCAGGAACGGTTTTTCAAGGAACAGCTTCACGAGTTGGAAATGATCCGGCGGGAACACGCGGACAGCTCCAATCGCCGGTTGGTGAAGGAACTGGAAAAAGCGAAGAAGCGGCTTGAAGCCAAACTCCAAACGCTCGCCGCCGAACACAAAAAAGACAACACGCTGACGTTTGAAGAACTCGGCGTGGACCGGCTGCTCGTGGACGAGGCGCACTATTTCAAAAATCTGTTTTACGTTTCCAAGATGACGCGCATCGCCGGTCTGCCGCAGACGGCGAGCGAGCGGGCTTTCGATATGTATTTGAAGGTGCGTCACGTCCAGTCGTTGAACGGTGGAGGCGGCGTAGTGTTCGCGACCGGCACACCGATCGCCAACAGCATGGCCGAAATGTTCACGATGCAGCGGTATCTCCAGCACGACGCGCTAAAGAAACATAATCTGCATCACTTCGACTCGTGGGCGGCGACGTTCGGCGAACCGGTAACGGCGATGGAACTTTCGCCGGACGGCGCGGGCTACCGGCTCAACACGCGGTTCGCGCGCTTCATCAATGTGCCGGAGCTGATGCAGATGTTCCGCCAGTCCGCCGACGTGCAGACCGCCGCAATGTTGAATCTGCCGCGCCCGAAGCTGGACGGCGAAAAGCCGACCATCCGCAACGCGCCGGCCACGGAAGAACTCAAGGCGTTCGTCCAGTCGCTCGCCGCTCGTGCCGAGAGATTGAGGACAGGCCGCGTTGATCCTACCGAAGATAATATGCTGAAAATTACGTCCGAGGGACGGAAGGCGGCGTTGGATCTTCGGCTGATGAAACCAGCCGCCCCGGACGAGCCGCAGGGCAAAGTGAATCTGGCGGTCGAGAAGATTTTTGAAATCTGGCAGGAGAGCAAACCAGAACGTTCCGCCCAGCTTGTGTTCTGCGACCTCTCCACGCCGAAAGACCGGGGGTTCTCCGTCTATAACGATGCGGCGCAAAAGTTGGAACGGTTGGGAATTCCCAGCAACGAAATCGCC
>JANXWY010000017.1 GCA_025350905.1 Verrucomicrobiota bacterium | reverse complement strand
TATGCCGGCGGGCCTGGCATTGATTTCTGATTATCACCCCGGCCCAACGCGGTCGTTGGCCGTGGGCGCTCATTTGAGCGGCGTTTACCTGGGCCAGGCACTGGGTGGGATCGGAGGCTGGGTGGCTCAGGAAATTTCCTGGCGCGCGGCGTTCGTGGGTTGTGGCGCTCTCGGTGTGATTTATGCCTTCGTTCTGGTAATCTTTCTCCGCGAAACGAACCGGGGCTCGTTCCAGAAAGCCACTCCCGATTCGATTCCAAACGCTGCCGGCCGGGTGGACTGGCGAGCCTTCGCCTTTTTGATCCTTTGCTTCTCGCTGCCCAGCCTCCCCGGCTGGGCGGTAAAGAATTGGTTGCCGACCCTGTTGCAGGACCGCTTCGGCATGGCGCAGGCGCCGTCAGGATTGTGGGCCACGTTCACCCACGCCGGGGCCGCATTCTGCGGCGTGATTCTCGGCGGCTGGCTGGCCGATCGTTGGTCGCGGCGCAGCGTGCGTGGACGCACTTATTTGAGCGCGCTCGGTCTGGGTCTGCTTGTGCCTTCGATCATCGTGGTGGGATTGGCGCCGGGATTTGTGCTTACCATTGTTGGCACGGCGATGTTCGGGCTTGGCTTCGGCATGTTCGACGCAAACAACATGCCCATCCTTTGTCAAATTGCGCCGGCCCGTTTTCGCGCCACGGGTTACGGTCTGATGAACTTCCTCGGAATCTCCTCGGGCGCATATCTCACACCGCTGCTCGGCAAACTCAAGGACAGCGGCGTGCCGCTGGCCACGGGCTTTGCCTATTGTGCGATTCCCGCCCTGCTCGCCGCGGTGTTGATGTTCTTTTTGCGTCCGAAGCACCGCGACCGCAGCGACGCAGTCACACCTTGATTTCCAAATTTTCGCTAACAAATTTCCAACTCATAGAATATGAAAGCTCCCCTGTCCGGAATTGTCCCACCAATGATCACGCCTTTGCTCGGGCGCGATGAACTTGATATCGCGGGATTGGAACGACTCGTCGAGCACATCCTGAAGGGCGGCGTCCACGGATTGTTCATCCTCGGGACGAGCGGCGAGGCGCCGAGCCTGAGCTACCGGTTGCGCCGCGAGTTGATTGACCGCGTTTCCCGTCAAGTCAACGGGCGCGTGCCTCTGTTGGTCGGCGTCACGGACACTTCATTTGTGGAGGCCGTGAATCTCTCCCGCCACGCTGCCGGCGCCGGCGCCCATGCCGTCGTGACCGCCGCGCCGTTTTATTTTCCGCTCGGTCAACCTGAATTGATCGAAGGCATCACCGCGTTGACGGACGCGCTGCCGTTGCCGGTGTTTCTCTACAACATGCCGCAGATGACCAAAGTGGTGTTTGAAACCGAGACCCTGCGTCACCTGCTCCAAGTGGAACGCATCATTGGCGTCAAGGACAGCTCGGGCGATCGCGCCTACTTCGCGCGGCTGTTGGCGGTGGCGAAGGAGCGGCCCGAATGGTCGGTGCTCGTGGGGCCGGAGCATCTGATGGTGGAAGCGGTCCGGAACGGCGGGCAAGGCGGTGTGAACGGCGGCGCCAACGTCTGGCCGCAATTGCTGGTCCAACTTTATCAGGCCGCCAGCTCGGGTGATGCCGCCGCCCTCGATCGTCTCCAGCCGCAACTCGCGACCCTCGACGGCATTTACCGCGTGGGCCGGCACGCCTCCGCCGTGATCAAAGGCATGAAATGCTCGTTGTCCTTGCTGGGCATTTGCAGCGATTTCATGGCCGAGCCGTTCGTCCGGTTTCGCGAACCCGAGCGCCAGCAGGTGCAAGCGGTGCTCCGAAAATGTGGGTTGCTGAGTTGAGGTAGAGCTGAAACCTGCCAACAACGCTGCCCGGACTTCCACTGGCGTTTCATTCTGCAACCGCCTCCTCAACGAGCGCAACGAGGGACGCGAGCGCGCTGCCCTCGAAACGATTGTTTAAATAAATGAAAACGCGGGTGGGTTTTTCGTTGTTGCGGGCGTGCTTGATCAACTTCAACCCCGCGGCACGGCCTTCCGGATCTGCCTCCTGCAATTTCTCATACGGACTGAAACGCTTCACGG
>JANXWY010000486.1 GCA_025350905.1 Verrucomicrobiota bacterium | reverse complement strand
CAAGGCTCTCCAGAGCCTGCGCAGCCAGGGATTCGGGAAAGGCCTCGACAACCGGGCGACGCAGGGTCCAGGCGTCGCTGACCTGATTATCATCGGGGATACTACCCATATACTCAAGGGAGAAGTTGAGAAATCGTCGCGAAGTGTTGGAGAGATTACCAAAAATCCTGTGCCCGTGGTCCGGATCACGCTCCCGGGCGAGGAGAATACGCGCACGCCGCCGCCCTGTCGGTGGCGGAAACCATGGAGTTACGCTTTCATTGCCGTCGGTTGCTTTCGCTCGTGCAGGATGTGGAATCGGGCTCCCGGGGTTATCTCCTCTCCGGTCAGGAAAGTTTCCTGGCCCCGTTCATCCTGGCCACCAACGCGATCCCGATTGAGTTTGCCCACCTGTATGAATCCGAGGCCGGCAACCCCGCGCAGCAAAAGCTGCTGCAAGAATTGGAGCCAGTGATCGCGGCCCGCCTTGAGCTCGCGCGGCAAGCCATCGCGAGCCGGGGCACGAACGACTTGGCCGCGGCCGCGGCGGTGGTGCGCGGCGGGCAGGCAAAAGCCCTGATGGATAAGATTCGCCGACTCACAGCGGACCTTGACGACCAAATCGACACCTTGCGACAGACGCAGCAATCCGCAGCGGAGCAACAAATTCGCGAGGAGTATTTCGTGCTGCAACTGGGATTGCTGTTGGGGTTGGCGACTCTGCTGGGGGTGCTGATCAATCTCACCGATTCGCTGCAGGAGCGCCGACGCATGGAGGCGAGTTTGCGCCGGGCCCGCAGCCACTATCAGAACCTGCTCCGGATCGCCAGCGACGGTATTCATATTTTTGACCTGGAGGGGAAACTGCTGGAGGCCAGTGATTCCTTCTATCAAATGCTGGGCTATTCGCCCCAGGATCCCACGGTGCTGCGGGTTGGGGACTGGGACGCGCAGTGGTCGGCCGCGGAACTGAATGATCGAATGCATCAGGTGACGGAGTTTTCCTCGGTCTTCGAAACGCGCCACCGCCGTCGGGATGGGCAGACCATCGAAGTGGAGATCAGCACGCGGGTGATTGACCTGGAGGGACAGCGCTATATCTACGCTTCTTCACGGGACATCACCGAACGCAAAAGGGTCGCGACAGCCCTCCGCGAGCAGGCCGAAGAATTCCAGGACCTCTATGATCATGCCCCGTGCGGCTACCATTCGATCAACCGGGACGACGTTATTGTACGCATGAATAAAACCGAGCTCGCCTGGCTCGGTTACCGGCCGGAGGAAGTGATCGGGAAAATCAAGCTGACGGACCTGCTTTCCGAACGCACCCGGCCCCGGTATCGGGAAACCTTCCGTCAGCTTCAGGTCGGCGACGTGGCGCCCGACATGGAAGTCGAACTGACCCGGAAGGATGGTTCCCTCATGCCCACGCTGGTCAGCTCCACGGCGGTCCGGGACGCCGCTGGCAATTTCCTGCTGAGCCGATCCACGAGCAATGACATCACCAAACGCAAGCAAGAGTGGCAGCGACTGATGGACAGCGAAGCCCGGCTGGTGGAGGCCCAAAAAATTGCGCATCTCGGCAGTTGGGAACAAGTGATGGCCACCGGCCAAATCCGGTGGTCAGCAGAAATGTACCGGCTCTTCGGCCTCGCACCCGGGATCGCCAAACTGACCCCGGAACAAGCGCTGGCGTATGCCCATCCGGAAGATCGTGAGCGCGTGGCGGCCACGGTGGCCAGCGCCGTGGCGGCGAAACAGGATTACGATCTGGAGTATCGCATTCGCGACGCGAACGGGGTCGAACGGCACGTGCGATCACTCGGTCATGTCGTGCTGGACGACGGCGGTCGCGTGGTGCGCACCCGCGGAGTCACGCAGGACATCACGGAGCAGACGCTGGCGGAAACAAAACTGCGCCAGAGCGAGCAAACCTACCGCAATCAATTTGTCCACAATACCGCCGTGATGCTCCTCATTGATCCGCAAAACGCTGCCCTCCTGGATGCCAATGACGCCGCCCTCGCCTTCTACGGCTACCCCCGGGAACAGATGCTGGGCCTGCGGATCAACGATCTCAACGTCCTGCCGGAACCCGAAGTCCGAAAAATTGTCGCGTCGGTGGCGACGCAAAAGGCCAAGCAGTTCGAATTCAAACATCGGCTGGCCAATGGCGACCTGAGAGATATTCAAGCCTCGGTGTGTCCGATCCAAACCGGCGGTCGCGTGGTACTACACGCGATCATCTTCGACATTTCCGGGCGCAAGCAGGCGGAAGCGGAACGCGAACAGTTTTTCAAATTCTTCAACCTCTCGCCGGACCTGATGATGATCGCGGATCCGGCCGGCTGTTTCCTGCGGGTCAACCCGGCCACGATCCAGTTGCTGGGATATACCGAAGCGGAGTTGCTGGAAAGGCCGTTTATCAATTTTATCCACCCGGACGATCGCCCGGCCACGGCGGCGGAAATGTCCCGGCAGCTGACCACCGGCAGTTCCATGGATTTTGTGAACCGATATCAACGCAAGGACGGCGACTACCTTTCGTTGTCCTGGCGGGCCACATATATGCCCGCTGATGGGGTCGCCTATGCCACCGCCCGGGACATCACCGAACAGCGGCAGGCCGAGGCGGCCGTGCGGGTGAGCGAAGCCCGCTACCGGACCCTGGTGGAGAACATTCCGCAAAAGATCTTTCTCATATCCCGGGACTTGAAATTGGTCTCGGTCAATCAGAATTATGCGCGGGATCTTGGCTGTCGTCCGGAGGACGCGGTGGGCAAAGACGATTACGACTTTTTCCCAACCGCGCTCGCGGAAAAATACCGCGCGGATGACCGGCGGATCCTGGAGACCGGACAAACCGAAGAATTGGAAGAAAAATATATTCTGGATGGCCACGAAATTTGGGTCCACACCACCAAGGCGCCCGTGCGGGATCGCAGCGGGAAGATCATCGGAATCTTCGGCATTTTTTGGGACATCACCGCGCAGAAGCAGGCGGAGGCGAAAATCCTTGAACTCAATGGCCGCCTGGAGCAACGCGTCCGCGAGCGGACGGCGGCCCTGGAGGTGGCCAATCAGGAACTGGAAAGTTTTGCCTACTCGGTGTCGCACGACCTGCGCACGCCGCTACGCGCCATGGACGGTTTCAGCCGGGTGCTGCTGGAAGACTACGAGCACCGACTGGAGCCGGAAGGTCGGGATTGCCTGCGCCGGGTGCGCACGGCCTCGCAGCGGATGGGCCAGCTGATTGACGCGATCCTGATGCTGTCGCGCCTCTCGCGGGAACAAATGCAAGTAACCCCGGTCAACCTGAGCGCGTTGGTCCAGGAGGTGACCCACGAGTTGCAACGCGCCACCCCGGAACGGGTGGTGCAGCTGGTCGTTGCGCCGGAGGTGACGGTCGCTGGCGACGCCCGTTTGTTGCGGGTCGCGCTTACCAACCTGTTGAGCAACGCCTGGAAGTTCACGCACCAGCAGCCCGCGCCTCGGGTCGAGTTCGGCCAAATCGATCGGGCTGGGGATTGGGTCGGCTTCGTCCGGGATAACGGCGCCGGTTTTGACATGGCGTATGCCAAACAACTCTTCCGTCCCTTCCAACGCTTGCACAACGCCACGGAGTTTCCCGGCACTGGCATTGGCCTGGCCATCGTGCAGCGGGTCATTCATCGCCACGGCGGCCGGCTCTGGGCCGAGGCGGCGATCGACCAGGGCGCCACCTTTTATTTTACCCTGCCGACGAAGGCTTCTGAAAAAGGCGACTCTCGCCCGCCCGCCGGCCCTCACGGAGCACTCAAACATGAACAATAAAACGATCCTGTTGGTGGAGGACAACCCCGACGACGTGGAACTGACGCGACGGGCCTTCAAGAAAAATCACATCCTCAATGAAGTCATGGTCGCCCGCGACGGCGTGGAGGCGCTGGACCTGTTGCTGCATGGCCGGACCCCGACGGGCGGGCAAACCAACGACCTGCCCGCCTTGATTCTGTTGGACCTGAAACTTCCCAAAGTGGACGGCCTGGAAGTGCTGCGACGCATCCGCGCCGAACCGCGGTTGCGCCGGTTGCTCGTGGTCGTGCTGACGTCCTCCTTGGAGCAGCAAGATCTGGTGAAGAGCTACGACCTGGGCGTCAACAGTTACATCCGCAAGCCCGTGGATTTCGAACAATTTGCCGAGGCCGTTCGCCAAATGGGGCTGTATTGGCTCGTGCTCAACGAGCCCCCGCCCCCGGGCCCAGGCCGCACCGCGAACGGCGGGAGCGCCAGCGGCGGTCACCCTTGAAGGAAACGAAATCGACAAAAGGTTGAATGTCATTTTGATGAGAGCTTCGAAAGACGACGCCCGCTGGGTGGGATTGGAACTCAAACGGGCAAATAAGCCGCTGGCCTCGGTACGGGTGGATACGATGGCCAGTTGACTGGAGGCCCCGCCCCACGACCACTGGCATCTGAAGCTGTGCAATTACACAAGGCTTCACTTCGGCGGGCCGGCCGCGCAACGTTGCTTCGGGCGGCACGGATGCGCGCCCGCTCCGTCAGCTCGGGAGGCCTGACTCAACGTTAACCGCCACTTCCGATCGCACCCAGCCGAACCAGCTGGCCGTGGTGGTCTGGTCGGTCAGCGACCCGAGCGAGCCAGGCTGCCCACGTAAGCCGTCGCCTACATAAGGATCAGCGCACCTCCCATTGTGCCAGGATGAGGACAGGTTAAGACTAAGCCCATGGTATACAGAGAGGTCTTACGGTGTGCTCCTGTGGCAAACCTGACCCCATCCCCTACGGATTTTGCGCCGGCCGGTTGGCCACTCCGGAGTGGGCGGCTGGAGTCCTTCCACGCGCTCCCGCAACCACCGCTCGCCGCGCAAATACGCCTCCACCAGAATCTCGGTCCCCTAATTCCCAGGAATCCCTAAAATTCAAAACTATGAAAAGACCATCCCTTCGTCATCTCGGTTTCGCCTTCGCTTCCCTGCTGCTGGCGGATGTGAGCGTCCAGGGCCAGAACCAGGCGCCCCCACCGCAGCTCGTACCGGGCGTGGATTACACACTTCCCAATTACGCGAACAGCCCCTTGCCGTCGACCAACGGAGGGGGCGGCATTCGAAAATTCGTCGATTCCCTGCCGGGATTGGGCATGGCCAATTCCAACAATCTCGGGAATTACATTCCGATCGCGATGCCAGATACCAATACGTTTCCGGGCTCCGATTACTACCGCATCGGCATCTCCGAGTATCGCCAGCAAATGCATTCCGATCTGCCGGCTTCCAAGCTGCGGGGTTATCGGGATCTCAACCCCGACAGCGACGGCACGAATCACTACCTGGGACCGATCATCGTGGCCGAGCGCGATCGCCCGGTGCGGCTCTGGGTCACGAACATGTTACCGGCGAACAGTTCGCTCTTCCTGCCGGTGGACACGACCTACATGGGCGCCGGCATGGGACCGGGCATGGCCACCAATAACATGGAGCTGTATTCGCAAAACCGGGCCGTGCTGCACCTGCACGGAGGGGTGACACCCTGGATCAGTGACGGCACTCCACATCAATGGATCACGCCGCCCGGAGAAACCACCGCCTACCGGAAAGGGGTCAGTTTTCAGAACGTGCCGGACATGGTGGGACCGGGAACGCCGGTGGTGGCGCCGAGCGACAACGATGGCGTGGGCACTTATTACTATCCGAATCAACAGAGCGCCCGTTTGATGTGGTATCACGATCACGCTTACGGCCTGACCCGGTTGAACGTCTATGCCGGCGAAGTCGCGGGTTATCTCCTGCACGACACCAACGAGGACAACCTGATCAGCTCGGGAACGCTGCCCAACAACGGCGGCAGCGTTTATAATTGGGGCATCCCGTTGATCATCCAGGACAAGACTTTCGTGCCGCCGCCCGCTCAGTTGGCCGCGGAAGATCCGCTCTGGGATACCAACAACTGGGGTGGAATGGGCAATCTCTGGTTCCCGCACGTGTACATGCCGAACCAAAACCCGAACGATATCAGCGGCTCCAATCCGCTCGGCAGGTGGGACTACGGTCCCTGGTTCTGGCCCCCGGCGCCGGTTCAGGCCGATCTGCCTCTGGTTTCGGGAGTGCCCGAAAGCTTCATGGATACACCCGTCGTGAACGGCCAGGCCTACCCCTATTTGAACGTGGAACCCAAAGCGTATCGCTTCCGGATCTTGAACGGTTGCAACGACCGCAATATCAACCTGCAATTGTATTATGCCGATCCGACGAACTTCATGGTCACCGACGCCAATGGCGACCAGTGGGGGACCGAGGTGCCCATGATTCCAGCCTACGCACAAGCGGGCAATCCGCCGGACTGGCCCATCGACGGGCGGGATGGCGGTGCGCCAGCGCCTACCGCTGTCGGACCGAACATGATTCAAATCGGCACCGAAGGCGGATTCCTCCCGGGGCCCGTCGTCATTACGAACCGGCCCATCAACTACAATTACAACCGGCGGGACATCGTCGTCCTCGACGTCAACCAGCGGGCCTTGTTCATGGGCCCGGCGGAACGGGCGGATGTGATCATTGATTTCTCGAGCGTGCCGTCCGGGGCCACGATTATTTTGTACAACGATGCGCCCGCGCCGGTACCGGCGTTCGACAGTCGCAACGACTACTATACCGGCGGCCCCGACTGGACCGAATTCGGCGGCGCCCCGACCACGTTGCCGGGTTACGGACCGAATACGCGGACGATGATGCAATTCCGGGTCAAGGGGACCGCGGCCCCGCCCTTTAACGCGACGGCGCTGCAGAGCGAGTTGCCGGCGGTCTTCGCGGCCACGCAACCGCCCATGATCGTGCCGCAACCCGCCTATACGCCGGCTTACGGGAGCAATTTCGCCAACGTCTATTCCCGCATTGAGGACAATTACCTGACCTACAAACCGCTCGGGTCTTCCAACGCCGTCACCCGGCATATGGAATCCAAGGCGATCCAGGAACTGTTTGACCCAGTGTACGGGCGCATGAATTCGTTGCTCGGCGTGGAGCTCCCCTTCACGACCATCACCACTCAAACCACCATTCCATTTTATTACGTGGATCCGGTCACTGAATTCATGACCAACAATCAGGTGCAACTCTGGAAGATCACGCACAACGGCGTTGACACGCACACGATCCATTTCCACCTGTTCAATGTGCAGATCATTAATCGCGTGGGCTGGGACGGTGCGATTCGGCTGCCCGAAGCCAACGAACTGGGTTGGAAGGAAGCGGTGCGGATGAATCCGCTCGAGGACTGCATCATCGCGATTCAACCGCAAGCGCCCGTTCTGCCGTGGGGTATCCCGCACAGCATCCGGCCCATGGACGTCACCATGCCCTTGGGCTCCACGAGTGGCTTCATTGGGATCAGCCCCACCAATAATGCGCCCATCACGGTGACAAATGCGATTGTCGACTTTGCCTGGGAATATGTCTGGCATTGCCACCTGCTCGGTCATGAAGAGAACGACATGATGCGGCCGATCGCCTTCACGCTACCAGAAGTCGCGCCGAATTCGCCCCTGAGCTTATCAGCCACCGCGAACGGCACCTCCCAGGTCAATCTCGCGTGGCGCAATGCCTCGATCGATGTGGTGGGACTCCTCGTCCAACGGGCCGTCGGTAATGGCGCGTTTACCACGATCGCCACCATCGGTCCCGTCCGGACCAACTACACCGATCTCAATGTCAACGGCGGCGTCACCTATAAATACCGCGTCGTCGCCTTTAACGCCGTCGGTCAATCGGCCCCGTCCAACGTGGCCACCGTAACACTCGCCCCCGCCGCGCCGGCGATGCCGATGAACCTCGCGGCGACCAATACCATGCCGAACGGAAATCAGGTGATCAACGTGGCCTGGTCCAATCCCGCTGGGAATACCCAGACCGGATTCACCCTGCAACGCGCAACCAATTCGGCCTTCACGGGCACGCTCACCACGACGACGTTGGCGGCGAACAAGACCTCCTATCAGGACACCAGTCTCGCGCTGTCGACGACTTATTATTACCGGCTCTGCGCCTTTAACTCCGCCGGCAGTTCCGCGTATGCCGGCCCGGTGAGTGCCACGACCACGGCGGGCCCGGTCCCGAATGCGCCGACGAATCTGCGGGCGACGACCACGACGACCACCTACGTCATCATGAGTTGGTCCTTCAACGGCAATGGCGCCTTGGGCTTCAACGTGGAACGGAGCACGGACGGTGGCACCACCTGGGTGCAAGTCGCCCAAACGGCGGCCAACTCGACGCAATATCGCGATACCGGTCTGACCACGAAGACCACTTATCGCTACCGGGTGCAGGCGTACAACAACGCCGGTGGATCGGCTTACACCAGCACGCTGACGGTGACCACCAAGTAATTATTGAACCCTAAACCCTGGGCGGGCCAGGGGTCGACCCTGGCCCGCCTCTCCGCAGCAACCAAGAAAGAAATAATATGAAACGGCTTAACCTCCTGATCAGTTGGCTCGCGCCGATCGCCCTGGCCGCCTCCGTTGCGGCCCAGTCGGTCCCGCTTGATTTTTCAACCGTGGTCACCCCCGCCGACATTACCCTGCCCAACGCCTACGCCATGGGAAACGTAATCCTGAGTTACGACAACTTCGGCAGTGGCCTGGGCGCCGCCCAAGTCAACCAGGCGGGCATCAACGGCACCACTTATGGCAGCCTGATTTTCAATTTCAGCGGCGCCATGACGACGCTGAACTTTGACTTCATCCTCGAAAATGTCGCCGGCCCAATCGAGGACGCCGTCGCGCTCACTTTCAAGCTCGCGGGCAACGATTCCGCCGACGCCGAAGTTTCCACGGCCAACTATTTTCCCTACGACCCGGCGCACCCGGAAAATGGCGGCCGCACCACCGGCTCCGTTCATTTCACGGGGAGTGCGTTCGACCAGGCCATCCTCTTCTTTTCTCCGGATGCGGGGAGCTTTACCCTGGGGGCCGCCTCTTTTTCCGACGGCAGCCAACCCGGCTTGACCAATGTGGTCCTCGCTCCGGTCAATCCATTTGTGGCGATCAGCAACACCGCTGCGCTCCACGCCGTCGGGCAATACGACGACGGCGCCATCCTCGAGTTGCCGGCGGCCAACGTGGTTTGGACGAGCAGTGATCCCGCCGTGGCGAGCATCGACGCGGTCGGTGTCGTCACCGGACTAACCTTGGGTACGACCACGGTCAGCGCTGATGCGGCGGGCGTCATTGGCAGCACCACCTTGACGGTGCTCGCCTCCGGTCCGGAGATCGTCACCCAACCTCAAAGCGCGACGGTCGGCGTGAACGGCAGCGTGACGTTGAGCGTCACCGCCACCGGCGATTCACTGAGCTACCAATGGCAGTTTGACAACCAGAACCTCGCGGGCGCCACCAACGCGAGCCTGACCCTGAACAACCTCACCGCGGAGCAGGCAGGCGCCTATGTCGTCGTCGTAAGCAGCCCCGTCGGTTCGGTGCGTAGTGCGGAGGCGATTGTTTCGCTCCTGGGTTTGAAAATGTACGCCGGTTTGACCCTCGCGGGTGAGGCAGGCGAAACGTATAAAATTGAGTTTCAAACTTCTCTGACCAACGAAACCTGGATCACGCTCACCAATCTCAATCTCCCGACGAGTCCTTACTTGTTTATCGACCTGAGTTCGCCGGGAGCGAGCCAAAGGTTCTATCGGGCAACGCTGGTGCCTTGATCTGTTCCCGGCGCTTTGGCGTGTCGTCGCTCACCGGCGAGCACGCCGACGCCGGCCAATTTTTATGGACACGCTGCGACTCCCTCCTGAATCGGATCGCAAGCGAGCGAAAACGCACCGGGCCCGGCTGGCCTCGCCCGGAGAACTCGGGGGCGGCGACCGCCACGCAATGAAAAAAAGTTGTCCATCCCATTCCTGCGCGCGTCCCGCGGTGTCCACACCGCGGACGGCGGCTGCCAGGCCTATGTCCCCGCCCCCAATCGGGCCGGGCAAAACCTACGTGATCCACCTGCCCGAACTGGTCGTCGCGCTGCGCGGCGAATTCAAACCGGGCCCGCGGGATAGGGTGACTAATTCTGAAACCCACACCAGAAAACGGAGAACCGATTATGCCAACAAGAGTTAAACTTCCGCTGCTCCTGGCGGCCGCCACGTTGTTGGGCTGGCTCGGCCACGGTGTGATTGCCAACGCCCACCGCCAAACCGCCGGCGGCGACCGCAAGATCCAATGTTATCAGGACTCAATGCATCCCTGGATCAAATCCGTTCACGCCGGAAAATGCACTATCTGCGGCATGGACCTGACGGCCATCTACGAGGGGGACCGGGAGTTCGTAATCGGGACCAACCTGGTGGTTTTGAGTTCCAGCGGCATCACGGTGGTCGATGTTCAGACAGAAAAGGTCCAACGCCAGATGTTGAGCCGCTCCCTGCGAGTTGCGGGCACCCTGGAAGCGGATGAGACGCACAAGGTCATCGTGGCGGCGCCCGCCCGGGGACGGATCGACGCGTTGACCGTCAAGTATGCCGGCATGGAGGTTGCCCAAGGACAACGTCTGGTGACCCTGTTCAGCCCGGAGTTACAGCAACAGAACCGGTTTCTATTTGCATCCCGGCTCCTTACCCAGGGCACTTCCACCAATGCGACGGACCATAACCCGTACGCCAGGTTTGATCCGTCTACCGGCGCCTACCAGTACGCGGGCGACCTGCTCGCCCCCCAATCCGGCGTGGTGGTGGAGCGAAATGTTTACGAAGGTCAATTTGTTCTGGAAGGGGATAAACTCCTGACGATTGTCGACGCGGCAGTGGTCTGGTTTCGTTTTGACGTGTATGAACAACAGCTGCCCTGGTTTCGCATCGGTCAAACCATCGTGGTAACCGTCCCGGCGGTTCCGGGGCGAAAATTTCCCGCAGTGGTTTCATTTATTGAAGCCTCGCTCGACCCGATCACGCGGACGGTCAAGGTCCGCGCCGATCTCAAGAACCCGATGGTGGAACTCAGCGGGCAAGCCCAACGGTTGCTCCGCTTCGGAATGTATGCCGAAGGCCGCGTGCAGGTGGAGGCCCGGGACGTGGTGGCCGTCCCGCGAACGGCGGTCCTCTTTCCCGCCGGGTCGGCTTATACCTACGTGGAGAAAGCCCCAGGCAACTATGAACAACGACGACTTCGGCTGGGGCGCCAAGGCGATGCGCTGTGGGAAGTCCTCCAAGGCCTGACGGAAGGTGAACGAGTCGTCACCTCGGGCAACGTGCTCATTGATTCCCAGGCCCAGTTCAACCAAAACTGTCAACCCGGCTTGACGGACTTGGACGAGATCGGCACGGAAGCCACCCCCATAATAAATCCCGAGTCTTCGTCCGCCCCGATCATCAGCCTCGGCAGCGCACCCGGGCCGGACCGCGCCTCAGCCCAATGGGCGGCACAAACGGCGAAGCCCCTCGGAGCCGACGACCGCGCGCAATTGTTCCCGGCCAACTCACTCGCCGAATCGCAGCGTCCGGAAACGGTTCCGCAGCGAATCAGCCCACGACACAACACCAGCCTGCTGCGCGCCGCCTACCGGGATCAGCAGCAGGCCTTGCGCTCCGTCATCATCGCGGAGGCGCAGGCGCAGGCGCAGGCGGATGTGTCTTCGTTCGCGACCGACGCGGTCCAAATCTTTCCTGCGGTGTTCCGGTCGGGATCGGCGCTACCTCTGGCAGACGAATCCGTACCGGAACCGCTGCCGATGATGCGCCCCGTCGCCGCGCAAATCGATGCCCCCACGCCGTTGACGAGGCCGCCCACCGCCGTCAGCATGACAAACAGAACGCCGACCCATCGGGAGGCCGATGTCGTCCGTCGGGAGGTGAGCGCGAGTATGCGACAGATGCGGATGGAGGCAATTTCGAAAGCCCAGAGGGACCCGTACGCGCTATCGAACTCGGCCAGCCTCGGACCAGCCAACCCGTTGGGTCCGTGCATCGCTCTGGCCAGCGTCATCAGTGCGGCGCTGGCGGCGGACGATCTCACCCAGGTCAACCGTTGCATCACCAATCTCCCGTCTGCCCTCGCCCCCATGCGAACTCAGTCCAATCCGGACCCGCGCCGCCGCCAGTTGATCCAGGAACTCGTGCACGCGAGTCAATGGCATCCAGCACCGGACTTGACCGACGCTCGAAAACAATTCCTCCCCTTCAGCACCGCGGTGGTCGAGTTGGCCATGGAGTTGAGGCGGACGGAAACGAACTTCCCCGGCTTGAAAATTTATCACTGTCCCATGGCGCCGAAGCCAGGTCTCTGGGTGCAAGCCCAAGGCCCGCTCCGCAATCCGTTCTTTGGAGCCAAGATGCTGAACTGCGGGGAGGAAGTTCCGGCGAAACTTGAATCCGGCAACAGCCCGACACAAACGCCGTCGGATATCGCAGCGCCCAGCCGCTGAAATGTGTTTCCGGCGCCCAGCCGGAATAAGTTTCTCGAACCCGAAGAAACCTTCACGCCCGACTCGCGAGGAATACCGAGGTTGGCGCCGGCGAAAATGCCGTCAGCTTTGGTTCGACTCCGGGCCCGATCTGACAGCGGCCCTTTCATGACCCGCCAAGTGCGTTTCCGTCCCGGATTTCGGTTGCTTCGTGATTTTTCGTGGCAAGTTCCCCACCTCGTTCCGGTGAACCAAAAGCCGCGGAACGGAATGGCAAAAGGATTGCGCTCACCGGCGCCGGCGGAACCCGCACGGAGCTCGCGCAGAAAGTTCCGCGAGCGGCAAGGCCAGCAGTCGTCAAACCACTGCCTCGCCTTCGCCTCTGCGGGTAAGCCGTCGCCTACAAGCGAATCAGCCGACCTCCCATTGTGCCGGGCTTGCTCGCCGGCGTATAAGTTTCGCCATGGATAATTGGCATCAACTCGCGGGCGCAATTCAGCCGGCCGGCGATCGCTGCCAGAATCCAGCTTGGTTCGATGACTATGAAACTAACAACAAGTTCCCACGAAAAAACCTGACTCCAAGATTATGAAACTACGCCTGTTATTCCTCGTTGTATGCGCGACGGCGATTTCCGCCTCCGCCCAAGTCCCCGGCATCCTCAGTCACCAGGGAAAAATTACCGTCAACAGCACCAATTTTAACGGTGCGGGTCAGTTTAAGTTTGCGCTCGTCGATGCGAGCGGGACCAACACCTTCTGGAGTAACAACGGTACGAGCGTGAACGGGGCGGAGCCGACGGGTTCGGCCGTGCCGCTTCCAGTCACGCGCGGAATTTTTTCGGTGAACCTGGGCGACGCGGAGCTGGCGAACATGACCCAGTTCATCCCCGCCACGGTCTTCACCAATCACGAAGTGTATCTCCGCGTCTGGTTCAATGACGGCGTCAATGGATCGCAACAAATGCAGCCGGACCGGCGAATTACGTCGGTGGGTTATGCCATGGTGGCCGGGTCGTACGCGGAGACGGACCCGCTCTTCGCCGCCAGTGCGGCGCATGGCATTCAAACGCCGGATATCGCGAGTTGGAACGCGCGCCTCAAGGGCGGGGGCACGGCCAACTACCTCGGCAAATTTACCGGTGACGACACGATCGGCAATTCCGCCATCGTCGAGAGCGCCGGCTTTGTTGGCATTGGGGTGGGCAACCCCAGCACTGCGCTTGATGTCGCGGGCGACGTCAACGTGACTGGCCAATTCCGCATTAACGGGACTCCCATCGGCGCCACGGGTCCACAGGGACCTGAAGGCCCGCAGGGCATTCAAGGTTTTACCGGCGCAACCGGGCCGCAAGGTCCTGTCGGCGCGACTGGTGCCACGGGCGCGCAGGGCCTCCAAGGTTTGACGGGTGATACGGGGCCGCAAGGCGCCGCGGGCACCAACGGTGTTGATGGCGCGACGGGACCGCAAGGTCCCATCGGCGCGACCGGACCGACCGGAGCGCAAGGTCTCGAAGGACCGCAGGGCCCACAAGGCGTGCAAGGTTTGATCGGGTTAACGGGCGCCACGGGCGCGACAGGTCCGCAAGGGATCCAGGGTTTGACGGGTGATACGGGACCGCAAGGTCCGGCTGGCACCAACGGTCTCGATGGCGCCACTGGGGCGACGGGTGTGACCGGCGCCGTGGGCCCTCAAGGACCAGAAGGCCAACAGGGCATCCAAGGTTTTACCGGCGCAACGGGGCCGCAAGGTTCTGTCGGAGCAACAGGCGCGACTGGTGCCACGGGCGCCCAGGGCATCCAAGGTTTGACGGGTGATACGGGACCGCAAGGGCCTGCCGGCACCAACGGTGTTGATGGCGCGACTGGACCGCAAGGCCCCATCGGCGCGACCGGGCCGACTGGAACGCAAGGTCTCGAAGGTCCTCAAGGCCCACAAGGCGTTCAAGGTTTGATAGGGTTAACCGGCGCCACCGGCGCAACGGGACCGCAAGGGCTCCAGGGTTCGCTTGGTGATACAGGTCCCCAAGGTCCCGCCGGCACCAACGGTCTCGATGGCGCCACTGGGGCGACGGGTGCGACCGGCGCCATCGGTCCACAGGGACCTGAAGGTCCGCAGGGCATTCAAGGCTTTACTGGCGCCACGGGGCCACAAGGTTCGATCGGTGCAACGGGCGCTACTGGTGCCACCGGTCCGCAAGGCGTCGAAGGACCGCAAGGGCCACAAGGCCTTCAAGGTTTAATCGGCGAGGATGGGCCGCAAGGACTACCGGGCACCAACGGTGTTGATGGCGCGACGGGACCGCAAGGCCCCATCGGCGCGACCGGACCGACCGGAGCGCAAGGTCTTGAAGGACCGCAGGGCCCACAAGGCGTGCAAGGGTTGATCGGGTTAACGGGCGCCACGGGCGCGACAGGTCCGCAAGGGATCCAGGGTTTGACGGGTGATACGGGACCGCAAGGGCCGGCCGGTACCAATGGTGTTGATGGCGCGACTGGACCGCAAGGCCCCGCCGGCGCGACCGGACTGACCGGAGCCCAAGGTCTCGAAGGACCGCAGGGCCCACAAGGCGTGCAAGGTTTGATCGGGCTAACGGGCGCCGCGGGCGCAACCGGCGCCATTGGTCCCCAAGGTTTGACGGGTGATACCGGACCGCAAGGTCCTGCCGGTACCAACGGTCTTGATGGCGCGACTGGACCGCAAGGCCTCGCCGGAGCGACCGGAGCGGCCGGAGCCCAAGGCATCCAAGGTGCGACGGGTGCCACTGGTAGCCAAGGACCAGAAGGTCCGCAAGGCGTTCAAGGAACAACCGGCGCCACGGGCCCGCAAGGACTGGCCGGGGTCGACGGAACCAACGGCGTCAGTCCCTTCGAACTCAACGGCACGAACGCAAACTACACCGCGGGCAACGTTGGCATTGGCACGACGTCACCCACCGAGCGGCTGCATGTGGTCGGAAATATGATCATCGCCAGCAACCTGACCGTGCTCGGCACGATTACAGCACTCGAGGTTTCGGCCACGGCCACGAATCTTTGGGAAGACCTGCGGTTTACACCGCAAGAATTGAATCCCAGTGGAACGCCGAGCGCGGCGGTGTTGTCATCCGCCTTTGGGCCCAACAGCAACAAGCTCTCCATTACCTTCGCGGAGAGCGGCACCCAGTGCATGTTTGTAAACGCCCAACTTTCTCATGAGTATGTGACCAACACAACCATCTACCCGCACATCCACGTGTCGCCCAACACGACGAACTCCGGAAATGTCGTGTTCGTGACCCGCTATTCCTGGGTCAATATTGGTGGCACTTTCCCTTCCGAAACCGCGGTGACCAATGTGGTCTCCATCTCAGGGGCCGATAAGTGGAAACATCTCATGGTGAATCTGCCACCGGAGGGACTGACCCCGGATGCGTCGTCTGGCCACGTATCTTCGATGCTGTGCATTCGCATGGAACGCCAGGGGGACAACGTCCTGGACACTTATCCCACCGCGATTGATGTGCTGGAATTTGATATCCACTACCGTTCGCGCGGGGAACCGGTGGCGTTCATCCCGACCAGCCCGTAGTCCAGCCCGAAGGATTCTCTGAACCACCAGCAATATGAAACCAAATTCACTGCACTCCCAAGCCGGCCGCTCGCAACGGTCGGCCTGGGCCCGGTTGCTCGTCTTGGCGGTGCTCCTACTGATTGCGGTCAAGTTGCCCGCAACGCAAACCAGCGCGGTTGTTGCCACCGGCGGTGGCAGCGCCTCCTCGGCTGCCTACAGCCTGCTGGACACGGTGGGGCAGCCGTGCATCGGTTCGGCCAGTTCGGCCAGCTACACGTTGGGTGACGGATTCTTGTTCGACATAGATTCGCCGCCCATCGAGGGCACGTCGCCTTCCCTGCCGGTGACCAACAACGCCGGCGCCATTTCGCTGGCCGCGCTGCTCACCGCGGTGAGTGACCCGGACGGCGACCCGCTGGCCTTGTTCAACCTAGATACCACCACGGCGCTCGGTGGTACCGTCACCCTGATTGGCAACTGGGTGGTGTATCAACCCCCGTCCGGATTCATCGGCGGCGACAGCTTTCACTATACGGTCGCCGATTCGGATGGGAACCTCCTGACGTGTCAGGTCAACGTGCTCAAAGTGAATCCAGGACCGGTATTCGAACCGGTGGCGGATCAGATCGCTTACGTCTTGATGCCGTTGGTGATTACGAACTACGCGGCCGATCCGGACCTGCCGTTGACGTTCGCGCTCGCGAATGACGCCCCGTCGGGAGCGAGCGTGAATCCGACCAACGGCGTTTTTTGTTGGATGCCCGCCCGGGACCAAGCCCGTAGCACCAATGTTATCTCCGTCGTGGTCACCGACGGGGGCGCGCCCGCGGCGAGCGCCACAAATACCTTCACCGTGGTCGTGGATGACTACGTCGAAATCGGTTTTGGCCGGATGGCGGTCGGGACCGGTAGGACCAACAGCTTGCCGATATCGTTGGCCACGAGTGCCAGTCTGACGAACGTTCAGGTGGTATTCCAAGCGCCGGAGAATAAGGCGGTCGCGTTGGCGTTGTCGGATTGGGCGGCGGAGGTCGGCGATGCGACGCTCCTCCACCTCGCACCGGACACGTGGCAAATTGAGTTCACGGCCGGAACGGGGCAGGTACTGCCGTCTACTTCGGAACTCGCGCGCATCTCTTTCCGCGCGACCGCGATCCCTTCCGCCTTCGCCCCCTTGACCTACGTGGGCCTCACGAACCTCGACACGGCGGGCGCCAGTGTTTGGCGCATCTTGGCCCATGACGGCCAGGTGGCGGTCGTGGCGACCGAACCTTTGATGGAGGCACTAGCCCGCACTAATGACCGCCCCAACTTGGTGCTCTACGGCAACCCCGGCGTGGACTATGAGGTGCAAATGACTTCGGAGTTGCCGGCGACCAGTTGGCAATCGGTCTGGCAGGGAACCATGAGCAGCGAATATGGGCTCGCCATCACGAGTATTACCAATGTGTCGCCCGCGATGTTCTTCCGCGCCCGGTCAATTGCGGGACCATGAGCCAGTTCGCGGCAACCCCAAGTCCATGTAAACCCGCCAATGAACCCAAAGCACGTTTACATGGATTCCCGTCTCCAGGCCGGATTGAAAACTCAAACGGCCGTCGGGTTGGCTAGCTTAGCGTCGAGCTGCCAACCCGGCGGCAAAGTCCGCCCGCAGGAGACGGACTTGGTGAAACGGGAGCGACCTCGCCAAGCAGTCGAGCGCTCCGGGCGTCAAGCCACCATTCACTACCGCAGCTCAGAAAGTCCGCCGCTGCTTTTCCAACGCGCTCCCAGCGGCCGTTTGGAAAGCAGCCGCGGTGCGCTCACTTCCGGATTATCTGCGGCGGTGTCTCACGATCGGCCGTTGGACGGTTCGGTGAAACCGCGAAATCCTGAATTCAGCTTGCCGAAGGGGGGCCGGATCGGAGCACGATCATGAGCCTCCCAATCAAATCCAGACCGTTCACGCGCGATCTATTGAGCTCCGCGGTCCTGCTCATCCTCCTGGTCGTCGCTTTTGCCGCCTACACCTGGTCGGTCAAGCAATTGGATCGCGCCCATAAACTCCGGTATCGATCCTATCAACTGGCCGACATATTACGTCAAAGCGGTGACGACCTCACCCGTATGGTTCGGACCTACGTGGCGACCGGTGACCCGGTCTACCGGCAACAATTCCAGGAGGTGCTCGACATCCGGGACGGGAAGAAACCCTGGCCCAAGAATTATTGGCGACCCTATTGGGATCTGGTCCTGCCCGGAGCGCGGCTGCCACGCGGCAACAATGGTCAGACGATCGCGCTGCTGGAGTTGATGCGGCAGTCGGGTTTTACGGAGGAGGAATTCCGCAAACTGGCGACCGCCAAGGCGAATTCGGATGCGCTCACCATTCCCGAAATCGAGGCGATGAAACTGGTGGAGACCACCGGGCCGGCCGCCGCGAAAAACTGGGCCAAAGCGCAGCGGATGCTTTATGATGACAAGTATCATCAGGCCAAGGCCGGCATGATGCAGCCCATTGACGAATTTTTCGTTTTGGTGGATCGACGCACGCTCGCGGCGGTCCGAACCGCGGAAACCCAGGCCACCGTTCTAAAGAGTGCCTTCAGCGCCATGGGTCTTGGACTCATGTTCATGCTTTGGCGCACCTATCTGGCGTTGCACGACACGCTCGGCGGCCCCATCCACGCGGTCCATGAACAGATCGCCCGGATTGGTAGCGGGGATCTCGCGGCCACGATCACGCTCCCGGCGGGTCGCGAAAACAGCGTGCTCGGATGGCTGGCGACCACTCAGGAAAAATTGATCGACGCGGCTCGCAAACGGCAGTCGGCGGAGGCCGACTTGCGCACCGCCGCGGCGTATGCCCGCAATCTCCTTGAGGCCAGCCTCGACCCGCTCGTCACCATCAGCGCCGAGGGAGTGATCACCGACGTCAATGCGGCCTCCGTGCACGCCACCGGGGTACCCCGCGAACAGCTCATCGGCACCGACTTCGCCGAATACTTCACCGAGCCGGCGCAGGCGCGCGCCGGTTATGAACTCGTCTTCTCCGAGGGTTTCGTCCGGGATTATCCGTTGGCCATCCAACACGTCTCCGGCCGCGCCATGCACGTCCTCTACAACGCCACGATTTATCGGGACGCGCAAAGTCAGGTGCTGGGCGTTTTTGCCACCGCGCGCGATATCACCGAGCGGCTGCAAGCGGAAGCCGCCGTGTGCGAAAGTGAAGCGCGCTTCCGAGCCGTGGTCGAAGGGGCGTCGATGGCGGTATTCGTGAGTTTGGACATGAAGTTTGTGTACCTCAATCCCGCCGCCTTGCACCTGCTGGGCGCCGAAACCCCCGACCAGTTGGTTGGCCAACCCGTCCTCTCGCGCATCCACCCGGATTATCACACCAGCATCCAACAGCGCGCCACGAAAGTGTTTCAAGGCGAGCGCGGGGTGGCCCCGCCGCAAGAGGAAGTCTATCTGCGGGTGGACGGCTCGTCCGTCCCCGTTGAGGCGACCGCTTCCCCGATTCTTTACCAGGGTCAGTCGGGCGCCGTCGTGTTTGTGCAAGACATCACCGAGCGCAAACAAGCCGAGCAGGCATTGCGTTCCTACTCCACCTATACCCGCAGCCTCCTGGAGGCCAGCCTCGACCCGCTGGTGACCATCAACGCCGAAGGCAAGATCACGGATTTGAATGAAGCCTCCGTTCAGGCCACCGGCGCTCCTCGCGAGCAAATCCTGGGCTCGGATTTTTCGGATTACTTCACCGAACCGGCGAAGGCAAGGGCGAGCTACCAGCGCGTCTTCTCGGAAGGCTTCGTGCGCGATTATCCCCTGGCCCTCCGACACATCTCCGGTCGTGTCACCGACGTCCTTTACAACGCGACGGTCTATCGGGATGCGCACGGTCATGCCCTGGGGGTCTTTGCCACCGCGCGCGATATCACGACGTTAAAGGCGGTGGAGTCGGAAATCCGCCAACTCAACGCCGAATTAGAACAACGGGTGGCGGAAAGAACCACCCAACTGGATACGGCCAACCAAGAACTCGAATCGTTTTGCTACTCCGTCTCCCATGACTTGCAATCGCCCCTCCGGGCGATCAACGGTTTCAGTCGGGCGTTACTGGAAGATTACGCGGAGCGGCTGGATGGGAAGGCCCGCGACAGCTTGCGCCGCGTCGTGGCCGGGGCCCAACGCATGGACCAGCTCATTGCCGATTTGCTGATGCTCTCTCGGATTACCCTGGAACAAATGCGCCGCGCCCCCTTCGACCTGAGCGCGCTGGTCGGCGTGGTGGCCAATGAAGTTAAACTGACGATGCCGGGCCATACGGTGGAATTCGTCGGCGTTGCCAACCTGGTGGTACAAGGCGACGTCGGCCTGCTGCGAATTGCCCTGACAAACTTGCTGGAAAACGCGTGGAAGTTTACCAGCAAACAAGTAACGGCGCGGGTGGAGTTCGGTTCGACCGAACGCGGGGGCGAGACCGTCTACTTTGTCCGCGATAACGGCGCCGGCTTCGACCTGGCTTACGCGGGCAAACTTTTTAGTCCCTTCCAGCGAATGCACAAGGCGCGGGAGTTTCCCGGGACCGGCATCGGCCTGGCGACGGTGCGCCGCATCGTTCATCGGCACGGCGGCCGGATTTGGGCCGAAGCTCAAATCGGCAAGGGCGCGACCTTTTATTTTACACTGCCGTCCCGGTTCACGGAAAAACCGACCGATCCCCCGGCGGAAGAAAGGCATCATGAAAACGAAAATCAAAATCACGTTTTGCTCCCCATCGCCCTCCGCAACGGTGATCCCGTTGAAAATCGCATTTCATTTCAGCGGCGGACTGAATCCCAGCCCCGGGACGCAGCGGTGGTCAACTAATCGCAGCCGGGTTGGCGCCCCACCAGCCGACGCGCGGCGCGGGCCGGCAAGCGCGGACGAATCCTGCGGATTCGGGTTCCGCGGCCAGGCCCTGCTGGGGGGACTACGCGCCTGCGGCCGGGGCGGGAGCGGCCAGGCCAAGGACTGAACGGGACCCGAGCATGATCAAACCCTTATACGTTCTGTTGGTGGAGGACAACACGGATGACGCCGCGTTGATCGTGATGGAGTTGGAGCGGGCAAAATACGCGGTCACCTGCGAACGGGTCGAGACCGCCGACGCTTTGAAGGCCGCGCTGCGGCACACGTTGTGGGATGTGGTGCTTTGTGATTTCACGCTGCCGGAATTCAGCGGCCGCGCCGCGCTAAACATCGTGAAGGAAAGTGATCCAAACCTGCCCTTCATCTATGTTTCCGCCACCATCGGAGAGGAAAGCGCCGTCGAGGCAATGCAGGCCGGCGCCCACGATTACGTCATGAAAGGCAACCTGGCCCGGCTGGTGCCAGCGGTGGAGCGCGAGTTGCGGGAAGTCCAGATTCGCAAACACAAGCAACACACCGAACGGTTGCTCGGACTGCGCACCACGGCCCTGGAAGCGGCCGCCAATGCCATCGTCATCGCTGATCGCAACGGTCGCATTGAGTGGGTCAATCAGGCCTTGCTCGACCTCACCGGCTATCGCGCCGGGGAAGTAATCGGCCAGGCCACGCGCCTGCTAAAGTCTGGCTGCCACGATGCCGCTTTTTATGATGAGCTGTGGCAAACCATTCTGGCGGGCAAGGTCTGGCGGGGCGAGATGATCAACCGCCGCAAGGACGGCAGTCACTATCCGGAGGAACAAACCATCACGCCCGTCCTGGATGCGGGCGGAGAAATCACGCACTTCATCGCCGTGAAGCAGGACATTTCGGAACGGAAACGGGCGGAAGAGGAATTGAAGTTTAGAAATACCATCCTGGCCACCGAACAAGAGGTTGGCATTGACGGAATTCTGGTGGTGGATGAAGGCGGCAAGGTCGTGTCGTGCAACCAGCGGCTGGTCCAGATGTGGGGCCTGCCGCCGACGTTGGTCCAGGCCCAAGCCGCCGCCGCGGTGTTGCAGTTCGGGACGGACCAGGTGGCCGATGCACGGGGCTTTCAAAAACGGATTAAGTATCTCCATCAACACCGGACGGAAAGCAGCCGGGAGGAGGTTGGGTTACTCGACGGCCGAACCTTCGACTGCTACACCGCCCCGATCATTGCCCCGGACCAACGCTATTATGGTCGCGTCTGGAACTTCCGCGACGTCACGGCGGCCAAGCAAGCGGAGCAGACGATGCGGGAGAGCGAGCACAAATATCGGCACTTGTTCGAAAGTCTGAGCGATGCGGCCTTCCTGGTGGACATTGTATCCCGGCGCACGATCGACACGAATAAGCAGGCGGAAGTATTGTTGAGCCGGCCCCGCCGCGAAATTGTTGGCATGAAGTTTGGCGCTTCCGAACAGCTGGCGGGAGTAGGAAAGATTTTCGATGAATTTGCGGCCAGCGAAGGGCCGGGGCGGTTGGGCGGCTATGATGCCGAAATTTCCAATACGAACGCCACTTTTACCCCGGTGCATGCGGACCTCACCCGCATCCTCCTCCATGCAAAGCCGATGGTGCTGGTGCTCCTGCGCGACGTTACCGAACGGAAACTATTGGAGGATCAATTCCGCCAGGCTCAAAAAATGGAGGCCATCGGCCTGCTGGCTGGCGGCGTGGCTCACGACTTCAACAACATGCTGGCCGTCATCCGCGGCAACACCGAACTGGTATTGATGGATGCCCCACAGCTCGGTGAGACCGCTACGGATTATCTCAAGCAAGTCATCGCCGCCTCGGAACGCGCCGCGAATCTGACCCGCCAACTGCTGGTTTTTGGCCGCAAACAGGCCGTCCGGCTGCGTCCGCTCAATCTCAACGACGCGGTGGTCAATATCACCAAAATGATCCACCGCCTGATTGGCGAGGACATAAATTTGCAATGCAACTACTCCCGCAGTCCATCGTTCGTTCAGGCTGATGTCGGGATGCTGGAGCAGGTGCTGCTCAACCTGGTGATTAACGCCCGGGACGCCATGCCGGGCGGAGGCCAGTTGCTCCTCACCACCGAGTCGATGGAGCTGGGCGCCGAGGCCCGGCGCTTCCATCCCGAGGCGCGCCCCGGCCAGTTCATCGCGCTCAGTGTGACCGACACTGGCATGGGCATCTCGCCGGAACATGTGGCGCACATTTTTGAACCGTTCTACACCACGAAGGAAGTGGGAAAAGGCACCGGGCTGGGGCTGGCCACCGTCTACAGCATTGTCAAGCAACACCAAGGCTGGATCGAGGTGGCCACGCACCTCGGCTCGGGGAGCACCTTCCGCATCTTCCTGCCGGCCCTCCCCGCGCCGACCGAGGCGTCCGAACTCAAGGTCACGCTGCCGTTCCGGCACGTCGGCCACGAACGAATTCTCCTGGTGGAAGATGACCACGCGGTCCGTCAGTCGACCCGCCGCATCCTCGAAAGCGCGGGCTATCAGGTGGCCGAGGCGGCGTCCGGCCATGACGCGCTCGGAATCTGGCAGAATCGGAAGGCGAATTTTGATCTGGTGCTGACGGACGCCGTCCTGCCCGATGGGATGACGGGCAGCGAATTAGTGGAGCGATTACGGGCCCATGCCCCGACGCTGAAAGTCGTTTTCATGAGTGGTTACAGCTCGGAAATCGCCACGCATGACACCGAGTTTTGTCGGCAATCCGCGAGCCTGTTTCTGCAAAAACCGTTTTTTTCCAACACCTTGCTGGAGGGGATCCGCCGCTGTCTGGACCAGGATTCCCAACCCGCCGCACGGGAATACGCCCATCGTGAATCATGATTCGGCATCGCTCAAACCGTAGCTGGAAACAGGCCCCCTCCGGAATTACCGGCACCAGCGGGGTCGGTGAGTCCCCAACCCGGTGGCCTTCGCCGCGCTCGCCCCAGCTACTCGCCCGGCCCGGCCAGCGGGCAGGGCCCGGAACGGAAGGGAACGGGATTTTCGCGCGGGCCGGCACGGCCGTGCTGGGTTTAGCGAAAAGCGCGCCGCTGCGACACGCCACCGAGCCATGACGAAACCCTTCCGCGATCACAACCTGACCACGTTCACCCGTGTGGTCATCCTCATCGCCCTCTATTTTATCGGGGGACTGGTGGGCAAAGAGTCCTCGTTTCTCTCCGGCAGTGTCGCGCTGGTCTGGCCGCCCGCGGGCATCGCACTCGCCGCCATCCTGCTGTTCGGTTACCGCTTTTGGCCGGGCGTGGCGTTGGGCGCGGTGCTGTTCTCCTTCATGAACGGAACGCCGTTTGGATTCTTTACGCTCGGAACGGCGATTGGCAACACCATGGGCGCGATCGTCTGCGCTTTCCTGCTGCGAAAATTAATCGGCTTCGACAATGCCATGGAGCGCACGCGGGATGTGACCGGCTACATCGGATTGGCGTGCTTCCTCGGCACCACCGTGAATGCGGCCTTCAATGTGGTGAGTCTGGCCTATGGCGGCGCGGTGGCGTGGGACGATCTTTTTCCCACCACCCTGATGTGGTGGGTGCCCAATGCGCTGGCGGGGCTGGTGGTGGCCCCCTTCATCATCACCTGGGCCACGCCGTCGGCCACGCGTTGGAATATCCGGCTATTGGTGGAAGCCGTTGTCTGTAGCGTCGGCCTGGTAGGGGGCACCCTGATCTCCTTCAATTCCTGGTTTGTACATGGCATTCAAAATTATCCGCTGGCCTACCTCCCGTTTCCCTTTCTCGTTTGGGGGGCATTGCGATTTGGCCAGCGGGGCGCCACCTCGGGCACGTTGCTGGTGTCGGCGCTGGCCATCCACTCCTTGCTCGAAAAAAATGGGCCGTTCGTGACCCATACCGAACAGGATAGTCTGATGCTGATCGGCAGTTACATCGGGATTCTGGCGGTCACCAATATGCTGCTGGCCGCCGCCGCCGCCGAACGCCGCGCCGCCGAACGGGCCGTGTCGGAAAGTGAAAAGCGTTTTCGCGCGGTGGTGGAAGATCAGACGGATTTGATTTGCCGGTTTAAGCCGGGCGGGCAGCTCACGTTTGTCAACGAGGCGTTCGCTCGTTTCCATGGCAAATCCAAGGAAGCACTGATCGGCACCAATTTCTTCCACACCCTCTCCAAGGAGGATGCCGCCGTCCCCTTAAGCTATATCAACTCCCTGCCGGCGGATGAGCCGGTGGTCACGTTCGACCATCGCCTCCGGTCGTCGGCGAATCAGGTGGTCTGGCATCAATACCGGGTCCGGCGCTTGTTTCAGGAACAAGGCGACACCCGGGAATTCCAAGCGGTGATTCAGGACATCACGCCGCGCAAACAATCCGAACAGGCGTTGCGGGCGAGCGAAGAGAAATATCGTTCGCTCATTGACCATATTCCCGATGTGGTCTGGACCGCCGATTCCAACCGGGATCTGGTCTATATCGGCGGCAACGTTGTCAAAGTGCTGGGCTATGGCGCCGAGGAACTCCTCGGCGGACAACTTTGGTGGCATCGGGTGCACCCGGAAGACGCCGCGCGGGTCGCCGCGGCCTATCAGAAACTATTTTCGGACGGCGAAAAATTCGACGTTGAATACCGGATCTGCCGCCAAGACGGCACCTGGATCTGGTTGCACGACCGGGCGCTGGGCACGCGACCGCACGCCGGCCGGCTGTGTGCCGACGGCATCTTTCTCGACATTACCCAACGCCGGCAAGCCGAGGCCGCCCTGCAACAAACCAAGGACGCCGCCGAAGCCGCGAATCTCGCCAAGAGCCAGTTCCTCGCCAACATGAGTCACGAGCTGCGCACGCCGCTCAATGCCATCATCGGCTTTTCGGAAATTCTCGCCGACAAAACGTTTGGCGAACTCAACGACCGGCAACTCAAATACAGCAACAACATCCTGAATAGTGGCCGCCACCTGCTCCAGCTCATCAACGATATCCTCGATCTGGCCAAGGTGGAGGCCGGGCGGCTTGAGCTGATGCCGCACCCGTTCGCCGTGGCCAAAGCGTTGGCTGAGGTGCACACCATCGTCAAAACGCTCGCCAACAAAAAAAATATCAACCTCGAGTTCGCGGTGAACCCGGAGCTGCCCTCGCTGTTGGCCGACGAGGCCAAATTCAAGCAGATCATGTATAACCTCCTCAGCAATGCGATCAAGTTTACCCCGGACGGCGGGAACGTCTGGGTGACCGCGGGGATCCCAGACGTCGCCAGCGCCGATACGACGCTGGCGGGCGAAGCCCTGGTGGTCGCCGTTAAGGACTCGGGCATTGGCATTCAGGCCCGCGACCAGGAGCGCGTTTTCCAGGAGTTCGAGCAGGTCGACTCGTCGTACGGCCGACAACAACAAGGCACCGGGCTGGGACTGGCCCTAACCAAGCGGCTCGTCGAAATGCACGGCGGACGCATCTGGGTGGAGAGTGAAGGGGTCGAAGGCCGCGGCAGCACGTTCACTTTTCTGATTCCGCTCCCGCAGGCCCTCGCCAAACCGCGCCTCTCGGATGACCAGCCCGAAGCGCGGGACGACACCCTCCGCCCGCGCGTGTTGCTCGTGACGGACGATGCCGCCAGCCAGGAACGAGCCGCGGGTTACCTGATCGAGGTGGGCTACGAGGTGGCGGTGGTTTCGCGGGTCGCGGCCATTCTCGGGGCAGTGCAAGCCCGATGGTTTTATGCCGTGGTCATTGACTCCAATTTGCTGGATCCAGCCGGCGAACGGGAATTGGCCACGGACCGCTCGATCCTGCCGGCCCGCATTCCGCTCGTCATTTTTGCGGCCGGGGACCCGGGCCGACCGACGTTCCGTTTATTCGGCAAGGAACGGCCGGCGCCGGGGCGGCTGAATTTTCGACTCGTGGATGCCATCCGGCGCTCCGGCAAAACCACCGGGAAGGAACTCAAGACGGTGCTGATTATTGACGATGAACCGGCGTTGCTCGAATTGCTGACCAAGACGCTCCTGCAAGCCGGATTCAGGGTGCTGCGGGCGGACGGGGGCCGCCAAGGCGTGGCCCTGGCCACACGGCATCACCCGGACGTGATCATTCTGGATTTCAGCATGCCCGAGTTCGACGGAGGCAAGGTCGTCGAACAATTACGGGCCAATTCCCGAACCAAGGCGATCCCCATTCTGATCCAGACCGGCACCGTTCTCACGGAAGCGGAACGCCAACATTTGGCCGGCCACGTCCAGGCGATTACGTCCAAGACGGAACGGGGAAGCCTGCTCGCCGAATTGGAGCGATTGGATGAACTAGACGACGAGGCGGTCAGCCCCGAAGCCTGCCTATGAAGCGAAATCGAATTCTCATCATTGAGGACAACCTGTTGAACCTGGAGTTGGTCACTGACTTGTTGGAAGCAAACGGCTGCCTGGTTGGTTCGGCGCAAACGGCGGAGGAAGGCCTGCGCCTGGCGCGCGTCCTCCTGCCGGACCTGGTGCTGATGGATGTCAGCCTCCCCGGCATGGACGGTTTGTCCGCGACCAAAATATTGAAAGCCGATCCCGCGACGCACCACCTGACCGTGGTCGCGCTCACGGCCAACGCCATGAAAGGCGACGAGGAAGCCGCGTTGAATGCGGGCTGCGATGGGTATCTGACCAAGCCGATCGATACCCGGACCTTCTGCGCCACCATCACCAAATTAATTGCCGTGGCCAACGGGCACCTGCTCGCCCATTAACCCCTTAAGTTTTATGCAAAATGAAATCCTAATCCCCAAACTCCCGGCCAACGGGGCCACCGCTTCCCTCGGCTTTGTTCTGGTCGTGGATGACGAAGAACAAAACCGCACCCTCCTGCGCGACCCGTTGGAAGCGCGCGGCTACGAAGTCGCCGAGGCCGAAAACGGCCTGCAAGCGTTGCAGAAAATTGCCGCGCGTCCGCCCGATGTCATCCTCTTGGACCTGATGATGCCCAAGCTGGACGGGCTCGAAGTCTGCCGCCGGTTGCGCCAGGATGCCCGGACCGCGCATCTTCCGATTCTGATGGTCACCGCGCTGTCCGAACGCGGCGACCGCCTCCTGGGCATTCAGGCCGGAGCGAACGACTTCCTCAACAAACCGGTGGATATCCAGGACGTGATCCTCCGGGTGGGCAACGCGGTTCATGCCAATCAACTCCATGATCGATTGCAACGGGAACAGGCTCGGTCCGAACAGTTGCTGCTGAGCATTCTCCCCAAAGCCATCGCCGAACGGATGAAAAATGGAGAGACCAACATTGCCGACGGCCACACGGATGCCACCGTGCTCCTCGCCGATCTGGTTGGATTCACTTCTTTGTCCGCCAATATTGACCCGGGTGAGATTGTCCAACTCTTGAACGAGATTTTTTCCGCATTTGATTCCTTGGTGGAACATCACGGCCTGGAGAAAATCAAGACCATTGGCGATGCGTACATGGTGGCCGGCGGAATCTCTGCCCCCCAACCCGACCACGCCGAAGCCATCGCCCAACTGGCCATTGATCTCCGGGATGAAGTCGAGCGACTCAACCAGCAGTATGATACTTCCATTCGGATCCGGATTGGCATCAGCACGGGCCCGGTGATCGCCGGTGTAATCGGGCGCAAGAAATTCGCCTACGATATTTGGGGCGAAACCGTCAACCTCGCCTGCTGCCTGGAATCCACGGCGACCGCGGGACGGATTCAAGTCGCGACGGCCACGCAGGAACGGCTGAAAGGCAAATATCATTTTGAAACCGCCCACCGCGTGGACGCCAAGGGTTGCGGGAATCTCTCGGCCTACTGGCTCGGTCAACGGATCTAGCTCCGGACCGTTACAGCATCGTGCTGTCTCGCCCGCACGGTTCGGCCGGGTAAGGCCGGAGCCGCAAACGTTCGTGCGCGTGCGCGGTCAACGGTTGGAAATTTCTGGTCGCTGGCGTCGTCGGAATGAGCGGCCCCACCACCGGGTTCAAGGCACGGTGTCCGATTGAACCTCACTTGGTCCTGGCCTCGATCGGGCTTGCCATTTGGCGCTCGCTAAACTTGAGCACCGCCGGCGGCGAGGATTACTTTGTTGCCGGCCTCATTTTGTTGATTTCTCCCGTGGCACCCAGCGGTAGGCGGCCTTGGCGCTCTGCGAAAATACCTGTTCCTCCGCTCGGCGTCCTTGGCTGCGGAAATAATCCACGACGATCCCTTCCACCGTGGCCAGCGACGCAAACCTTTCGCTCACCGGCCAGTTGCTTGCGTAGATCAGCCGCTCCGCGCCGAACATTTTCCGCATCGGATCCAAGACCGGACGGTAAAACTCCACCTCACGGGGCGCAGAACCATCGCTCCGCCCCGTGCCTTCCACCAGGCCTGACAACTTGAAGAAAATGTTTGGTCTTCGCGTCAGGGCCTGCATTTGCGTCACCCAATCAGCCGGCGGCATTTTGCCATCGACAACGACGCCCGCCAAATGGTCAACGATGATCCGCAAGCCGGGTACTTCCTGGGCCAACCGCTCTGCAAACGACAGAATCTCTGTGCCGCCGACCAGGTCCAGCGACAGATCATGGAGCGCCAGCAGTTTCAAATCGCTGACAAAGGCGGCAGTGCCCTGGGTATCGTCCAGTTTGCGGGCGCGGATGCGAATGCCGCGAAAGAGTTGGTTGGCCACAAAGCGCTTCAAGTGCGCGGCAAATAATTTCGTTCCGACCGGAAGGTTTCCCACAAAGCCGACGATGAACGGCTCGTGTGCGGCAAGTTCGAGCACCCACTGGTTGTCCTCCAACCACGGACTCGCCTCCACGACCACCGTTCCCGTGACCAGCTCGGGCACCGGCAGAGCGCGGTAATCCTTGGGCCGCGTTGGGCGATAGAGCAGTTGGTCGTCGTGGGGAGGCCACGGCACGCCTTGGGTGCGAGTGGGGTCGTAAAAATGAGTGTGGGCGTCGATCAGGATGCGGCTGACCGGGCCCGTGGTCGTCAGCGGCGCAGGCCCCGCCCGGGCGGTGGAGACCCGGCCAGTGAGGGTTAGGGCGGCGACCGCTTGACCGCCGACGGCCAGAAATCTCCGGCGATGATAGAACCTGCTCGCCATGTTCCCCGGAGCGTATCATTCGACCGTGCCGCTTCCAAGAACCCTGTTTCCACCGACGGTTCAACCGTCCCGCTTCAATCGACGATCGCCTGGGACTTCAAAATCACGCAAGGCCACGACGGCCGCGTTCGGCCCCCACTCCTGGCACTGCGGGTTGAACGGAACAACGCGCACCGGGCGGAGGCGAGTGGCAAATCACCCGCCGGAGCAAAGCAATCCACGCGTTGATCAAACCCGGCTCTCACATCTTCCTCGGGGCCCAAGCAACCGTGCCGGAAGAAAGAGCACCGCCCGAATCCCGAACACCATTGGGAAAACAGCCACTCCCAGCTGCCGGCGGGTGCCGAAATTTGCGGGGAAAAGTTTGGCGCCGGTCGCGTCTCCTAAACGACATTTACTTCCGGTAAACGAATACCATTCCCTCGTTGTTCATCGTGAAGGTGCTGCCCTCGATGGTGCCGGCGGTTATACCCGCGCCCTGCCACTTCATGGTCAATTTGGAACCCGCCGTCGTGTAGGTGGCGCTCACGTCGCGGGTGGCTTCCTGCCCCGAAGGCGGAACAAAGACCGTTTTCGTGCTGCAAGTTCCATCCGCGTTGATCGTGAACGTGCCGGCGCGCACCTGTAGCGCGGTGCCATCGTGCGAGACACTGGCGGGTACGGCGCTCCCATTGACGCTCACCAAGGCGTACACGCCGGCAGGGTCGACATCCTGGGCGACCTGGGCCTTCGGCTTGCACCCGGACAGGAGCAGCCCGGCGGTCAGCAGCGCACCTATTTGAAGTGCGTGTTTGGTGATGGCGTTGGCTTTGACAGCGATCTGATCTTGATCTGGCTGCGCTGACTTTAACTGGTCGGGCTGGAACCAAAAGAATACCGCAAAACCGAAACCCGGGATGGCTACAATCCACCCGGCATGTTGTCCGACGATGGGGCTGACGACCAGTGCGGCTCCCAGCCCAGCGAAGGCAATGACTCCGGCGCGTGGACGATACCAGCCGAAGATCATTAATCCGGCGATGAGGCCGACGGGAATTAAATGTGCCCATACGGCCAAGCTACCCTCTCCGATGGTGTCAGCCGCGAAGGGTGAAAGGAAGAGCACGAATAGGGCTGCGAGAATTTTGGGAATCCAATTTTTCATAGTGTTTTTGATTTTAAGTGCGGGTTTAAACCGGAGTGGCGCTGCTTCGCTTGAACGCGCCACTCCAGTTTCTCGTTTTCATGCGCGCATTTTAGTCCGCCATCGCTTGCGGACGTTAATGGAAAAATTCTGTTCGCCCATTCGCCAAGTTGATGATGTCAGAGCGAACGTGGGGGCGGGGACAAACGCCCGATAGCCGGATTCAACACCCGTTTCAGGATTGGCCCGCGGCTACTTGCTGACGGGGGATTGCTGCGGCAACCGCGCCCAATTTAAAATTCACGCGCGCGCCCAGGCGCAAGTAAGGGAGCATTCGCTGCTGTATCCCATCACGAACCGATGCAGGTGTTTTCTTTTCTGGCTGCGATGAAATCGCGGAACGTCGGGCAAGGGAAGTCGCGGGTCCCAGGGGTTCAGGCGAGCAACGGGCGCAGTTCATGCAAGGTCTGAATGTGATGCGTGGCCAGGGGAGAACGCGGGGCGCCCGGGCGCAGGGTTTGAACGGTGCGGAGGCCGAGCCGAACGCCGGCAGCGATTTCAGAGTCGTGGTTGTCGCCAACAATCAAGACCTGATGCGGTTGAAGCTGGCCGGCCCGGATGATGTCCTCAAACAGCTTTTGTTTGCCCCGGTGGCCGGATTCGTCGATAGCATCCAAATGAATGGCAGCGAAAAAGGGTGCGATGCCGAGCGCACGGATTTTACTATTTTGGAGTAGTCGGAAGCCAGAGGTGACTAGGAAAAGCTGGGCCGGCAAATCCGCGAGCGAGTCCAGATCACCGTAGCCATGCATTGGCGTCGTGACTTCCAAGCGGGCCAACTGTTCCCAACCAGCGGTCAGCATCGCGGGGGTGAAGTTGTATTTTTGAGCGACGCAATCGAACGGCAAGCGCCACATCTCCGCGAAGGCTTGCTCGAGGACCTGGCTGGCGTGCGAGCCTTTGTTGGCACCCTTAATGGCCGCAAAGGAGGGCGCAAAAAGTTCTTGGCCGGGTTCGTCCGCAGCACTCAGACAGCTATCCAGATCGAAAATGATGGCGTTGATCATAACCGGGGAGCGGAAGGTGACGAAACGACGGTATCGCCGAAGGGAGGTTGCGTCCCGAGAGTCTCCGACGCGCTGCCGATCCAAGGGGGAGCTTCCGCGTCGCCCGATCGGCGGCGCAACTACTAGTTTCGGCCGGCTTTGCGAGCTCCGTGAAATCGAACCATGTGATGATGAATTCGTCCGCGCTCCACGGGAGTGCCGCAAATTTCACACGGGTCCGTCGTCTCCGCCGATAGCACCGGCTGCGCCAGCGAATGCCCCCCGGTGGTGCGTTTATTGTGCGCGGGCGGACTCCGGAGTTTTGCGGGTGCTGCCCTGCGTCTTGGCGGTGCCGCCACAACTCCCCGGGCAACCGGCACGCCCTTGCGAATCGCCGGCGGTAAAGTTCCAAATTTCATGCGTTAGGTTTTTCGGTTCGATGAAGCAGCGCGTTGGCTTTTCCACGCGCAAGCTTCGGGCGGCGAAAGCGCTTTGGCTGCAACTTTCGCCCAGCATCTATTTATTGATTGAAAACGCTGGTAATGGACGTCAGGACCGCATCCTCGTCTTCCCCGGTGATCTCCACGTCCACGAGCATTCCGGCGACGGCGGACAGGAGCAGGATGGAGAGTACGCTGCGGGCATCGGCCACTTTTGCCCCCACTCTCAGGCAGATCACGGATTTGGACGCCTTCGCAAGGTGGACCAACCGGGAGGCCGGACGCAAATGCAATCCTTCCTTCCAAGGGACACGAACCTGAGCTTGCTTCATGTGTCATCAGACACCAATCGCGCCGATGTGTTCACTAATTGGCTCGCACGAATTCCATGGCGAGGTGAGAAAAGTTCCTTGGGGCTAGATCCGCACAAGGTGAGAGCAGGGAAGCACTACCTTGACGGACTCGGCTGATTCTCGCCATCGGCGTTGCTCGCCCCAGCCCCCCCAGGCGACTCGGGCGGGCGCGTGACGAAGTGGTGGTACGGCGTGTTGAACGCGCCTCCGCTCAATTCCGATGCAGCGCGCAGCACTCGCGACCCGACGCAACCGCGCCCCGTGCCGTCGCCCTCATTGAAATCAATTTCCTCCCGGACGAACCCATTTCCGGCTGCATGAAGCGGGGCTATTCGCGCGTCGGTTGATCTGCTCACATTTTTGACTGTTGGCATTTGGGCGGGCGGGCGAACTTGCTTTCAGTGCGGGTAGTCACCCCAGTTAGAATTCCAACGCCGGACGCGGCGCGCTGCTCAGGTAGGTCAATGGAATCGCAACCGCGCACGCCAACCAAGGCCCCATCACCAATCGCAGACCGGTTTCCGCTCAAGCCGCTGGGCGCCCGAGAGGGTCCAACCCGTGGCCGGCCCGCCTTCACGAAAAATTCCGGGTTGGCCGCGATTCACGCCGCCAAAATGGACGCGAATGCCATCCGGCTTACTCGACAATTTCAAGCTTCACGGCCGCCAGACCGCGCTTAACCATCTGCAATTCGTTGGCCGCCGCTTCGGATAAATCTATCACGCGGCCTTTCACGAATGGCCCGCGATCGTTGATGCGCACCGTCACCGATTTGCCATTGACGAGGTGCGTCACCTTCACCCGCGTTCCAAACGCCAGCCAGGGATGCGCCGCCGTCAATTCATTCCTAGTGAAGAGCTCGCCACTGGCCGTCGGCCGGCCGTGATATTTCGCGCCGTAATACGAAGCTAGGCCGGTTTCCAGGGTCGCTGAACGCACTCCGGCCGGCCGGGTGGCCGGAATGTCGCCGTAGGCCGGGGCCTTGAAGCCCAGCGTGAGCGCCACCATGATGAAAATGCTTTGCGAAAAACCGGGAGCAAAAAATATTTTCCCCACCAGCGGCAACTTCCAAATCGGCTCCTTTACCACCATAGGCGGAGACAAGCAGTCGTCGGTCCACATTGGAGAAAACGTGATGGCGCAGAACTTGGGCAACGCTCCGGGTGGAGATTGGCAAAATATCTGACACGAATGCCTCGTTGGGGTCGCCGGCGAAACCGTGTTGATGCAAACGAAAATGTCGGCGAGCCTTCGGCCGGGGGCGTCGGACCGGCATCGTGCCTGTCGACCCATTCCTTCCCCCGCCTCCACTAATTGATAGACGATGCTCGCGGCGGTCGATGCCGCTCGCCAGCGGCATTTGCTTGCTCCACTCAAGCCGGACGATGAGGAGCTTCGTGATGCGCAAAGCCGGGCGTCCGTGGAGCCACACATGAACTAACGGTGCGGGATCGTGGCTCGGCGCGGGACCTGGACTTCGAGTGTCACGGGGCGGCGGGACCTGAGGCCTGCGGTTTGGTTGGCGGCCAGGAACTGGCGACGCGGGCGTCGCCGCCACACCAACCGACGAGGCGTCGCTGCTACCCTGCCGGAAACGGCATCGTTGGCTGAGCTTTACCCCGGAGCGGGGTTAGCGATTGCGGAATCCGTCTTCATTCGCGTCCATCTATGTAAATCGCGGACTCGCGGGTGCGACTGGAAGTGGCGGTCCGTGTGGTAGAACGGCTCGCGCTGCGAGCCGTCGTGCCGCGTCCAGCGGCACGCCCGAGTCACCGTACGTTCCGCCCGCTCTACGCGGGCGGAGTGTTCGCAGCGCGAACACTCCTACCACCCAGATTGACCACCACTTCCGGTCGCACCCCGACTTCGCTGTCCGCTTGACGGCGACGGGGTGAGTCCGTTATGGAGTTAAGCCTATGAGCAAACCCGAGGCCCATCAGTTTCAGGCGGAGATTCAGCAGTTGCTGGATATCGTGATTCATTCTTTGTACACGGACAAAGAGATTTTCGTGCGGGAATTGATTTCCAACGCGGCGGATGCCTGCGAAAAACTGCGGTTCAATCAGTCGTCCGGCCAAGCCATCCAGCAATCGGAAATTGCGCCCGCCATCGCCGTGACGACGGATGACAAGGCGGGCACGATCACGATCGCGGACACGGGCCTGGGCATGACGCACGGGGAATTGGTGGAGAATCTCGGCACCATCGCCCACTCAGGCACGAAAGCGTTTCTGAAGCAACTCACGGAGGAGAAGAAGCCGGACGTGGGACTGATCGGGCAGTTTGGCGTAGGTTTTTATTCGGCGTTCATGGTGGCGAAGCGCGTTACGGTGCTGAGCCGTTCCTGTGTGCCCGAGGAGCCGGGCTGGCAGTGGGTGAGCGAGGGCGGGGGCGGTTACGAACTCGCGCCAGCTGCCGACCTGCCCCGCGGCACGAGGATCACACTGGAACTCAAGGACGACGCAAAAGAATTCGCGCAGGCCGACACGATCGAACGGATCATCCAGCGCTACTCGAGCTTTGTGCCTTTTCCCATCGAATTGAACGGCAAACGCCTCAACACCGTGCAAGCCATCTGGGCGCGGAGCAAGAGCGAGATCAAGGAGGAGGAATACAACGAGTTCTACACGTTCGTCGGCCATGACCACGACCAGCCGCGGTTCCGGTTGCATTTCACGGCAGATGCGCCGCTGGCCATCCAGGCGTTGCTGTTCGTGCCGCAACGGAATTTTGAATCCATGGGCATGGGGCGGATGGATTCCGAGGTGAATCTGTATTGCCGCAAGGTGCTCATCGCGGCGAAAGCCAAGGGGCTGTTCCCGGACTGGCTGCGCTTCCTCAAGGGCGTGGTGGACAGCGAAGATCTGCCGCTCAACATCTCGCGCGAGACGATGCAGGACACTTCGTTGATGCAGAAGTTAAACAAGGTGCTGACGGGCCGGTTCCTGAAATACCTCGATGAACAATCGGAGAAGGAAGCCGAGGCCTACGAAAAGTTTTACAGCGAATACCAGCGCTTTCTCAAGGAAGGCGTCGTCACCGACTTCACGCACAAGGAGGCGCTGGGCAAGTTGCTGCGCTTTGAGTCCTCGGCCCTGGACATGGGCCAGCTGACGTCCCTGGCGGATTACGTCAAGCGGATGCCGTCCGAGCAGAAGGAGATTTATTGTCTGCTCACGCCGAATCGCGCGGCCGCGGAGAGCAGTCCCTATTTCGAAGTGTTTCGCGAACGCAAATGGGAAGTGCTGTTCCTCTACGATCCCTGGGACGAGTTCGTGATGGAGCATTTGCATACCTTCGACGGCAAGTCGTTGCGCCTCGCCGAAAAGGCGGACCTCCATCTCAGCGAGACCAAGAAGGACGGGGCGCTGGCCGAGGACGCGGCGAAAGCACTGGCGCAATGGTTCAAGGCAACGCTGGGCGACAAGGTCGGCGAAGTGCGCCTCTCGCAGCGGTTGGTGGCCAGCCCGGCGGTGGTGGTGGATGCGGACAAGTTCATGACCGCGAGCATGCGGCGCATGATGAAGGCGATGAAGCAGGAGGCCGAAGCCGGCGCGCCGATGAAGCACGATCTGGAAATCAATCCGGCCCATCCCATCATGGCGCGGCTGGAAGCGACGCGGGTCCAGGACGGCGCGTTGGCGGCCAGCGTGGCGGAGCAGATCCTGGACAACGCGCGCGTGGCCGCCGGCTTGTTGGAAGATCCGCGCACGATGTTGACCCGGCTCAATCAGTTGTTGGAAAAAGTGCTGACCAAAGCGTAGGGCCGGCCGGCTTGTTACAGTCACCTCGATGCGGCGGAGTGAACGTCGTCACCGATTACCGCTACGATGCGTCCGCTCGCGCGTCAGTTTCGCCGTAGGTTGTCGATAGTCGCAGCCGTGAAGCTAGTGAGGAATGAGCCAGATGGCAGAGGCTTCCACTCCCTAGCCGGCAGAATCCTCGGTCCAGGATGTAATTTCTTTACCTGCCGACTTTAGCCCGGCAGCATGCTCCCGTGCATCCCGTTCATCATCAGAGGGAGAGTACCCTATGGGATATTGCGTATTGGCGACGCCGATCCGGGCTGCGGCTGCTTCTCTCTTTCCTCACGGTCTCATTCAACTTCACCGTCGGCTGCCTTTTGGCTTTCGCCAGCTTCGGTTCATCCAGCACCTGCCCGGTCGCCAATTCCTGGTTCCCTGCCAGAGTGCCGACGCAGCCGCCGGATGGCAGTTGGCGTCGCGCGGTGACGGCCACCGAGCCCGCACGATTGTATCGCGTGAACGCGCCGTAAGCCCGATTGATTGCCACTTAACTCTTAGAATCCAAATCCAAAAAAGAAACACTATGCGAAACAAACTCGTCGTTACAATGCTGTTGCTATCGGTCACCAGCGCTCGACTCTCAACCAGTCATGCCCAAGGCACCGCATTCACGTATCAGGGCCGGCTAAACGACGGCGCGAATCCGGCGAATGGCCGGTATGATTTCCGTTTCAAGCTCTACAACGATCCTTACGGCAGCTTTCAAGTCGGCGCCAGCTACCTGACCAATTCCGTGCCCGCGGGCAACGGCCTGTTCACCACGACGATTGATTTTGGCGCGGGCATATTCATCGGTGGCACCAACTGGCTGGAAGTGGGCGTGCGCACCAACGGCGGCAGTGGTTACACGGTTTTGAGCCCGTTGCAAACCCTGACCCCCACGCCGTCTGCCATTTTTGCCGAGACGGCGAGCAACTTGACGGGGGTACTGCCCGCCGCGCAACTCGGTGGGATCCTCTCGAATTCGTCGTTGCCCGCCAGCCCCAATTTTTCCGGAGCCGTTTCGGCGACCAGCTACACCGGCAACGGCGCCAACCTGACCAATGTGAATGCCGCCACGCTCGGCGGTTTGGACGCCACAACATTCTGGAATCTGGGCGGCAACAATGTTTCCGGCGGACAATTTTTCGGCAGCACTAACAATCAGGCTGTAGAAATCCGGGTCAATGGCCAGCGGGCATTACTTTTAATGACCAATAGCTCGGATTCGCCAAATATCGTCGGTGGATCGCCGGTCAACATGATTGATGCCGGTGTAAGGGGCGCTGTAATCGCTGGCGGCGGCGCAACTATCTTCTTGGGCAACCCCTCTTCGAACCAGATTTCGGCTGACTTCAGCAGTATCGGTGGCGGAAGTGGGAACAGGATTCAGTTTGGCGCGGATCATTCCGTAATCGTCAACGGCCGGCAGAATTTGATAATGAGCAACGCTTGGCAGTCGGTCATTGCCGGGGGCCAGAACAACTCGATTTCTAACGCCTATTCCTTCATCGGCGGGGGTTCAGACAATATTGCCGGCGGCGAGCATTCCTCGGCGGGCGGGTATTACACGATCGCCAGTGGTCAATACTCTGTCGCGATGGGGCATAATTCAAAAGCCGACGGCCATCATTCTACCGCAATCGGGTTCAACACCACCGCCAGCGGCCCATATTCCACATCGATGGGAAATAACACCACTGCTAGCGGCCCATATTCCACTGCGATGGGAAATAACACCACTGCTAGCGGCCCATTTTCTACCGCTACGGGCGATGCTTCCTCTTCAACGAATTCCTGGACGCTGGTCGCCGGCCGACGCGCCAAAGCCTATCACCAAGGTGCGTTCGTTTGGGCCGATTCACAAAATGCAGACTTCGCCTCGACCTTGAGCGATCAATTCCTCATCCGCGCGCAAGGTGGCGTTGGCATCGGGAAAAATAACCCCGCCACGGCACTCGACGTCAACGGCACCGTGACGGCGAATGGATTTGCCGGCAGCGGCGCAGCCCTGACCAGTTTGAGCGCGGGTAATCTATCCAGCGGAACAGTTCCCAGCGGAGTGTTGTCCGGCACTTACTCGAGCGCGGTGACCTTGAACAACGCCGGCAATAGTTTCACCGGCAGCGGCGCGAGTTTGACCAGCCTCAATGCGGCGAATATTTCCAGCGGCACTTTGGCCGATGCGCGGCTCTCCGCCAACGTGGCGCTGTTGGCGGGCGCTCAAACTTTCACCGGTGCTAAAACCTTTAGCTCCGAGTTGGCGGCCACTGGCGGCGTGCGAATTAACAACACCAATGTCTGGTTCAAGGGCGACAATCAACATGGCTTGGGTTGGTATGGCAGCGGCCGACCCTTTGCCGGCATCAGCACCATTGACGGTCCCGTGCTGTTCGGGTTCAGCGGCGGAGCGTTGGCCACCGAACAATTCGGCACGGAACACCTGGCCGTGCAGTGGACCCCCACCACCGTGACCGTGACCGGGACGTTCAATAACAACAGTGACCGCAATGCCAAAGAGCATTTCGTCGCAATCAGCTCGGCGGAAATTCTGGCCAAGGTCAGCCAGTTGCCGTTGGCAGCCTGGAGCTATAAAACAGACGCTGACACGCGACACATCGGTCCGATGGCGCAGGATTTTTACTCTGCGTTCAACGTGGGCACGGACGACAAGCACATCGCGCCGATTGACGAAGGCGGCGTGGCGCTGGCGGCCATCCAGGGGTTGAATGAAAAGGTGGAAGTCGGAAATCAGAAAGCGGAAGGCAGAATTCAGAAACTCGAATCGGAAAATGAACAGTTGAAGCGCGAGCTTTTCGAAATCAAACTGCTCCTAGCCAAACTCTCAACCCACCAGAATTAACTCATGAGAACCATGCTCAAACTCACCGCTCTCGGCCCTCTGCTTTCCGCCCTCTGCCTTCCAGCTTTTGCCCAGGGCACGGCGTTCACCTACCAAGGACGGCTCATGGACAACGGGGCCGGCGCCAACGGCTCGTACGACTTGAAATTCACCCTCTTCGACGCCGCCACCGGCGGCAGCCAGGTGGGGGTCGCTGTTACCAACTCCGCCGTGTCGATCACCAATGGTCTGTTCACCTTGACGCTCGATTTCGGGGCGGGCGTATTCAATGGCAGCCCGCGCGCCATGGAGATCGGCGCGCGCACCAACGGCGCTGCCAACTTCACCCCGCTCTCGCCCCGGCAGCCGCTCACGGCGACGCCGTATGCGCTGTACGCCGCCTCGGGCAACCCCGGCCTTCCGGGGCCGCCCGGACCTTCGTTCGTGACCAGCAACAGTCCGGGGCCGCTCATCGCCGCGACCAACACCGGCGGTGGTCCCGGTTTGCAGGGGAGCGCCGCGGATCGAAGCGTGGTGGGAATAAGTACCTCCGGGAATATCGGGGCCCTCGGCGGGCAAACCAGCGGGGTTTACGGCTTCGGCTTCTCCGGTGCGTCGCTTTACGGTACGAACGCTTACGGCCATGCGGTGCGCGGGGACAGCGGTGCTAACATCGCCGTGCTGGGGATCAATGGCGGCGCCAGCTCCGAGGTGGGCGGGAACGGCGGCGTGTACGGCTTGAGTGGCAGCGGCTTTGGCATCGGCGGTGAATCCACCACCGGCGATGGCGTGCTGGGCGCCAGCCAGAGCGGTTACGCCGGTCACTTCTACGGCAAGGTTCGGGCCTCGGGTTTGATTTCCAGTGATGCCGGATTGCAGGCGACTAATGCCTACGGCCATGCCGTGCGCGGGGACAGCGGCGGCAACATCGCCGTGCTGGGGATCAATGGCGGCGCCAGTTCGGATGTGGGCGGGAACGGGGGCGTGTACGGTTTGAGTGGCAGCGGCTTTGGCATCGGCGGCGAATCCACCACCGGCGATGGGGTGCTGGGCTCGAGTCAGAGTGGTTATGCCGGTCACTTCTACGGCAGGGTTCGGGCTTCGGGTTTGATTTCCAGTGATGCCGGGGTGCAGGCGACTAATGCCTACGGTCATGCCGTGCGCGGGGACAGCGGCGGCAACATCGCCGTGCTGGGGATCAATGGCGGCGCCAGTTCGGATGTGGGCGGGAACGGGGGCGTGTACGGTTTGAGCGGCAGCGGCTTTGGCATCGGCGGCGAATCCAGAACCGGCGATGGCGTGCTGGGCTCCAGCCAGAGCGGTTACGCCGGCCACTTCTACGGCCCGCTGAATGCAACCGGCGTGATTTCCGGCAATGGCGGACTGGACGTCCGGGTCACGAAGAACAGCGGCAACTTTAACGACTCGGTGGCCTACTTTGAGAACCTGAACAACGCCGCCAACAGCAGCCCCGCTTTGCGGGTCGTGGCCAGCGGCAATGCGGCCCAGGGGGCGCTGAGCGTTTCGACGCAGGGCACGGGCCTGATCGCGCGGTTCGGCAATGCGGCGAGCTGGGTCGCGGCGCTCGATGCGAACGGCAACTGGTCGGCGACTTCGTTCAACCCGAGCAGCGACCGCAACCTCAAGGAGCACTTCAAACCGGTGGAGCCGCGCGTCATCCTGGAGAAAGTCGCCGCGCTGCCGATCCTGGAATGGAACTTCAAGACCGACACGGCGGTCCGGCACGTCGGCCCGATGGCGCAGGATTTTCATGCCGCTTTCAGCACCGGCACCGATGACAAACACATTGCCACCGTGGACGCCGACGGCGTGGCGCTGGCGGCCATTCAAGGGCTGAATGAGAAGGTGGAAGGCGGACGGCAGAAAGCAGATGGCAGAATTCAGAAACTCGAATTGGAAAATGCGGACTTGAAAACCCGCTTGGAAAAACTTGAATATCTGCTAAACCACAAAATGAAGGGAGACAACCAATGAACTCACAAAACGAGCGAAGAGAGAATGGCCAAGGGCAAACGCGAAGCGGCATGGAGGGCGGTGGCGCGGCGACACTTTCGGTGTGGGGCCGGCGACACCTGGCAGCTCAACGCGCCCGAGCGTTGGCGCCCGTCAGATCGGGTCGGCGACTCATCGTTGGGTTTGTGTTCCTGACAACGGCGATCGCGGCCCAAGCCCAATACGCCATTGACTGGTTCAAAGTCGCGGGTGGTGGCGGCACGAGCACCGGCGGCGTTTATTCGGTGAGCGGGACGATTGGCCAGCCGGATGCGAGCGGGCCGATGACCAATGGACAGTTCTCGGTTATCGGCGGATTCTGGGCGTTGCCGACAGCGGTGCAAGTCACCGGCGCACCCACCCTCACGATTGTTCCCGCCACTCCTGGCAATGCTTCGATTTCGTGGACGCCAAATACCCCAGGCTTTGTATTGCAACAAACGGCTCTGTTGAATGCACCGGATTGGACGAACTCCCCCAGTGGCGCGACGAATCCCATTGTGGTTCCCGTGGCGTTGCCCACCAGGTTCTATCGTTTGTTCAAACCGTGACCCACTTTCCTCGCAAACCCAAGGACTCCACCAGAGCTTGAAGACTCTGAAACTGTTCTCCCTGTTTGCGTTCAGCGCCGGCTGGATCCTGGCGCCAACTTGGGTGCCAGCGCAGGCGTCGTTTAATTACCAGCAGCTCCATGCATTTGCGCCCACTAATGTGGTGGGGGGAATTCCGCAGGCGGGCCTCGCGCGCGCCGCCGATGGAACCTTCTATGGCGCGACTGTGCTCGGCACCGGGCCGGCCGGCACGCACGGCGCCATCTTTCATGTGGACGCCAACGGTGAAAATCCGATGCTGGTCTTCGGCTTCGAAAACCTTTCCGCCAACGGCGTGGGCACCCAGCAGCGGATCGTGGCGGGAAGTGACGACGCGATTTACGCCTGGACCGGTGCCAGCGCGGGGTTGATCCGGGTGCCGACCAATGGCAGCAGCTTCAGCACCCTCATCACGGCCGCCGCTGCCGGCGGGGGTGACTGGGACATGTTGCTTGAAGGATTGGATGGAAAACTTTACGCGGTCTCCGGCGGCAAGCTGGTCCGCATGGCCAAGAACGGCACGGGCTACCAGAGCTTCACCATCACGCCATCCCTCAACGGCCCGACGACTTTCGCCCCCATGCTTCTGCAAGGCACCAACGGTCTGCTTTATGCCATGGACAATGGCAACAATCTGGTCGCCCTCGACCCCGATACTGGCGCGCGACAGTTGGTGCGAAATTTCAGCGCGTTTCCCGCGGCGGAGGGAATCAGTCCCACGGCGTTGATGCAGGCCAGCGACGGAAAGTTTTATCTTGCCGCCTATACCGATACGACGACCAAGTTATTCCGTATGGAACTGGACGGCACTGGCTACACGAACATTGCTGCCCTTCCGCCCGCTCCTGACGGCAGCACGTACGGGAAGGTCGTGGAGTCGTTGCTCGAAGGCAACGACGGCCGGCTCTATGGTTCTTTGTCCACGAGCGCGCGTCTGGGCGCCGGTTACATCTTTGCCGTGGGCAAGGATGGCGCGGGCTTTACCAAGCTGATGGATTTTCCGGCGAATTACCTGGGAAACGATGCCGGCGCGGACGTGAACCGCTCCACTCCCAGACCGTTGCTGCCCGGCCCCGCAGGTGTCATCGTGGGCTCAACCGCAGGGATGGCCACGGGGCACGGGGCCGTGTTCCGGTTGAATCAAGCGGGTTCAAACTTCGTGACCACGTACACGTTTCCCACCTTCGACAGCGATGGAACAAATGTGGTCGCCGGGCTGACAGTGGGCACGAACGGCTTTTTGTACGGCACTGCGCGCTTTGGCGGGGCCAACGCTGGCGTGTTCTTCCGCCTGCGGCCAGATGGTTCCGGATTCGAGGCCAAGAAGTTTTTCGGCTACGCGGACTTGAGCCAGGGCAGCGATGCTTTCAGCGGAGTGATTCAGGGCAGTGACGGCCGGTTTTACGGCGCAATGTCGGCGGGTGGCATCGCGCCCCCCGGTTCGACCGCCTTGGGCACGGTGTATGGCATGAACGAGGACGGCTCCGGTTTCCAGGTGCTGCACACTTTTCTCAGCACCGGAGCCGATGGCCGGCAACCGATGGCCGCGCCGATCGAGGGCAATGACGGCGCGCTCTATGGCACGGCGTATTTCGGGGGCGGTGCGGCGGCGGGGGCCATCTATCGCGTCGGCAATGATGGGAACGGTTATACCCTCATTCATCGTTTCACCAACAGTGGTAGTGGCCAGAATTCTTCGACCCGCTTGCTCGCCGGTCAGGATGGCCGGCTCTACGGCGTCACCGAATCCGGCGGACCGTCCGGCGGTGGCGTGGTCTTCGCCATCAGCACGGCCGGGTCTGGCTTCACGCCGCTCAAGACATTCGCTTCCACCGGCACCGGCTTGCGGACACCCAAAGGCGCGCTGATTCAGGATACGAACGGCGTGCTCTACGGGACCGCGAGTCTGGGCGGCGCGGATGGTTTCGGTGGCGTCTTCCAGATTCTGACCAATGGCGGCGGCTTCACCGTGATGCATGAATTCAGTGCCATCGGCGGGGATGGTCGTCAGCCCGAGGCCGGCCTCGCCTTTGGCGGTGACGGTTATCTTTACGGCGTGACTCGCTTCGGTGGAGGCTCTGTCAACGGCAGCCTCTTTCGGATCAAGACCGATGGAACTGGTTACGAGAAACTCCGGGCCTTTTCCGGAACCGGCGGTGACGGCGGAAATCCAGTCGGGTCGCTGGTGGGCGGTTCGGACGGCACGCTCTACGGCACGACCAGCGCCGGTGGCGGTCGCAATCAAGGCACGGCTTTCCGTATCAGCTTCGCCAGCACTGCTCCCCGGCTCACGCTGACCGTCGGTTCGTCCGTGGTGCTCGACATTGCCGCCGCATTGGGCACGACGGTCCGCGTGGACGCGGCCACAAATCTTGCGCCGCCCGTCACCTGGCAGCCGCTCACGAATGTTCCGATCACCACCAGTGAAGTCCAGGTTGACCTCGGATCGCCGGTCGGTGCGCCACGCTTTTTCCGGGCGCAGCAGCTTCCGTGAAGAGTGGTCGGTTGCGTACCCGAGACAGCCACAGCGCGGCGCTAGCTGAGCGCTTCGATCAGGTGGTGAAGTTCTTCCTCCACGAGTCCTGGGTCGCGCAGGGTTTGAGAAATTTCCGAGCGGACGATCTCGCGGAAGCGTTTGCGCAAACGATGGAAGGTTACTTTCACCGCCCCTTCGCTCAGAGCGAGTCGCTGCGCAGAAATCGCAGCACTGGTTGGTAGCAAGCTTCGCAGAGTTCGCTCAACGCGGCCCGGCCTGCGGCGGATTCCCCCCGCGCGCGCCGGACCAGCGTCCGACTCTTCGAGGCAAAGGGTGAAGCCGGCGGGAGGTCGCTCACGGAGAAATTGTTAATGGCGGCATCACCTGGATCCTGGCTTTAATGCCGGTCCGCGTGGGCGCTTGGATACGCAGTACTCGCGATGAATGGCAAAAAAAACACGCTCGCCTTCGCGTTCGGGAACGGGGACGCTGGGTCAGGATTCAGATCGAAATCACCCGATGACAACCAACTTTGTTTGCTTGCTTCGGCTTGGCGCGCTGACGGCGGTGCTGGCTGCCCTCGTGAACGCCACGCCCGCCCGCGCCGCCGCCGTCACCTACGTCGGGGCCCAGACCGACCTCGGCTCCCGCTGGCGCACGCCCAGCGTCACCAAGCCCCTGGATATTGATGGCGACTTCATTCTCGGCACCGACGGATATTATTTGGTGAACCTGCCGCCGGTGACGCCGAGTTACGTAAGCGCAATGACAATCCTCACCACCACCTATCCTGGCAATGGCAATTATGCCCTGCTGGATAAACCGACCAATCTTCCCGCCCTGTTCACGACCGGCACGATGAACCCATTCCCGGGGGCGGGCGTGAGCACAGATGTTTTTCGCTTCATCCTGAATGACCAAGCGGTGGGGCGGACGATTCGCGTGGGTCTGCTCGTGGATAATCTGGACAACGCCGCTGCCAACGCCGCCAGCGTGACACTAGTTCAGACCAACGGGGCCGGTGCCAGCAGCGGGGCGGTGGTGACGACCGCCGCCATCTATAACAACCGGGTTTCCGACTGGATCTTCTTTGACGTCGCCGAAGTATCGGCGGGCGATACCTTCATTGTCCAGGCCACGGGTGGTTCCGCCGGGGCGGCCACGGTGGGCGGGGTGGTTTTTGACAGTGCGACCTCCTTTGAAGTGGCCA